>NZ_BAAIHC010000002.1:0-322863 GCF_054652575.1 Silvimonas sp. JCM 19000
CTTACTTTCTCGGCTGTAGGAGAAAGTGACGTGCTCCCGGGCACCCCCGGGTATCTAAAATGCGCCGCAGGCTAAGCGGTAAAAGGTTTCAGGTCCGGCAAAGCCGGACAAAGTCACCCGCCGTAAACCTGGGCAGCCCCTATTGAGGTTGTTGACCGCGCGGGATGTGCAAATCGCGGTGATGTAGCGATGGCTTTGGCTGGTGGGTCACGACCCACCCTATGGATCATCGTCACGGCCCAGCCACCACGCCCACCGGATGTTGCCGAAGGCAACGAGGCCAGCACGCCTGGCAAACCAGCGCCATCTCCTGAGCGCGCGAAGGTAGGAGACCCGAAGGGGCTCCGACTGAGCGTCGCGTCCGCGGAGCGGCAGCTGGGCCATCGAAGTAACAGACGGTCCGTTTCGGCTTTTGACCTGCGGGCCCCCTGGCGAGCGAAGGATTCGCGAGTGGGGTCGCCTTTCTTTTGGTTACTTCTTCTTTGGCGAAGCAAAGAAAAGTGACGTGCTCCCGGGCACCCCCGGGTATCAAAAATGCGCCGCAGGCTAAGCGGTTAAAGGTTTCAGACCCGGCAAAGCCGGACCAACCCACCCGCAAAAAACCAAGCCACCCCAAGCATCAAAATGCGCTGCAGGCCAAGCCTCCCTGCCGTCAAATCTTCAACCGCTCCACAACCTCATCTTTGACCAGATGTCGCTCAATAATCTCGTCGATATCTTCCTGATCCACATAGCGATACCACGTGCCTTGCGGATAAATCACCAGCACCGGCCCCTCGTCGCAACGATCAAGGCAGCCAGCCTTGTTGATACGTACACCGCCCTCGCCGCGCGGCAATTTTAGCGCTTTGACCTTGTCCTTGGCATAAGCCTGCAAGGCAGAAGCGCCGCAATCATTACAGGAAGTCTCACCCGGGCCACGCTGGTTGGTGCAGAAAAACACGTGATGCTTGAAAAACTGTTCGCTCATGCTGGCTCCAGATTTCAGTGATGCGCGACCGGCGGAATGTGCGCCGTCACAAAGAAGGGTAGTTCACCCACGCGATCGGGCTGCACCGCGTCGATGACGTGAACTTCATCGACATGGCACTCGGCAAACAATTCCTGGGCAAAAGCGAGGATTTGCGCGGTGTCGTCCAGCGGCGCCAGCGGCCAGACAAAGCCTTCCCAGCGTTCGCTGTCTTCCCGGGCGGCAAAAGTAATGCGGATTTCGGCCGAATCATGCGCCGCCATCACCACCACCGGCGTGCGGCCGTTGCTGCGGATGCTGCGCAAGGCATTGCTGGTGGCCACTTGCAGCCGGGTCTCGTTCTGGGTCATACGCGCCGATTCCTGCGCGGCCAGCCAGCTTTGTGGTGCGCGCGGAATGGTAAACAACGTCACGCCATTGGTTTGCAGCTGGCGACCGATTTCCTGCGCCAGCGGCACCCCCCATGCGCCGATGCGGGCATTGAGTTTGACGGCGGGCGGCGCGTCTTTGCGCTGGATGGCAATGCCGATAATAAAGCGCGCGAACACGCCTTCATCCTTGAACTGCACCGGCGCTTCTTCCAGCGCCGTGGGCAGGCCACCGCTGGCGTATTGCAGTTGATCGCGCCATAAAGCCAGTTGCGCGGGATTGACGCTGGCCATCTGTTCGGGGTGCGCCAGCCGCGCCGACAAATACACATCGGCATCGGCGGCGATTACGTCGTGCTGTTCCAGCAGGGTGCGGATGGCGTCGATATCGCCAAGCTTGCCCGGCAGTTGCGCCTGGCCCTTGATGCCTGCCACCAGAATTAGCGGAATCGCAAACAAAACGGCCGTTTGGGCGCTGTAAGGATCAGCCTGTTCCACCACTTGCCGTAGTGCTTCCCACAACACACTGTAAGCGTAATGCGACGGCGCTTGCGTCAACGCGGCATTGAGCGCGGCATGGTCTTGCGTGGCCAGCACTTCGGCCAGTTGCGTATGCAGGGTTTTGCGCTTGGCAATCACCTGGGCGGCGTCATGCTCGGTCAGCAGCGACATCAGCGTGCGGATCAGCGGATTGTTGGGATTGACGCGCGGATACAGTCGGGGGTCTGGCAGTGTCATGGGCTGGCCGCAATAAAAAGACAAAATAATACGCTGTTTCTATCCAGTACGCCGCTTGACGCCGCCCTCAGCAAATGCATGTAACCGTTTGACACCATCCAGGTATTTGGATAGATTTGAAAGCCTGTTGGGATGCAGCTTTGCGTCTTGATAGTTTCTCCTTTGTAGATGTTGTTGGTGGACCCGGGGCATAACTCCCCCGGGTTTTTTTTCGTCCGGAGGACCCGCTGATGTCTCGCGTCGAACTGATCAATCAGGCCATGCTGGCCGATGTCGCTGCCGGGGCTGCCGCCAGCCCGCGCTTGCGCAAGAATCTCAATTTTCATCCGACCAACGAGTCGCCGTGCCATCGCATGCTGAACGCGCTGCAGCCCGGTACTTATGTACAGCCGCATTGCCACCACGACGCGGGCAAGGACGAGAGCATCATCGTGCTGAGCGGCAAATTCGGCTGTTTGATTTTTGACGAGGCGGGTAAGGTCGTACAAGCCTGTATGTTGCAGGCGGGTGGTGAAAACAGTGGTATCAATATCCCTACCGGGGTATTCCACAGCATCGTCGCGCTGGCCGCCGATTCGGTTTTTTTCGAGAGTAAACAAGGGCCATGGGCGCCGCTGGCCGAGACGGAACGGGGCCACTGGGCACCGCGCGAAGGTGAAGCGGGCTGGCAGGATTATCTGGCCTTTATGCTTAGCCATTTCTGACACACGCGATACATCGCGAAACCCGCATTCCAGCAAGTGTTGTGCCGATGCCAACACGTCACAAACTGCGGCATTTCAAACGCGATTGCGCTTGCCGCCGTCCCTTATACTGAGCCCTCGTTTTTAAGGGGCGGTGCGGATACTGCCCCTCGTCCCCGAGGTCAGTAATGAACAAGCTTTTCATCGCCTTTATTGGCATCTTTCTGGCGCACAACACCGTCGCTGGCATCACCGCACTGTTTTTGGGGCATTACGCGCCCGGACTGGCGTGGACCATGTTTGGCGTATCCATACTGGTTACGGTGGGTGCCGTAGGTGCGCTATCGCTGGTCAAGGCCGATATCATCCGCTTTCGCCTGGAAGTGGTTTCACTCGAAGACGAACGTGCGCGCGACCTGGCATGGCAGCTGACCGAGCGCGGCCCGTTTGCCAATACCGCCATTTCCTTTAATAAAGCGCGCGCCCATCTGGCGCATATCCTGCATGCAGTCCGGCTGGATCAGGTGCGTGTGTCGATGCAATCAGCCCGCGTCGGCAAGGTGATTCGCGATATCCATGCGGGTACGCAAGAGCAAGAGCGCCTGTCCGAATCGATTTTGAGCGGCGTCAGCGAAGCGGGCGCAGCGGTCGACAATGTGCATGGCAGCATTGAAGTGATTTCCGGCTACGCCAACGATCTGACCGATGCCGCGCAACATACGCAACGCGATGTTGGCGCGGCCAACAGCACCGCGCGCCAGGTGGCGCAAGTGATGCACGAGTTCACCGATAACCTCGACGCGCTGGTCAACGCCACCCAGACCATCGCCAATAGCGTCACCCAGATCAAAGAGATTTCGGACCAGACCAATTTGCTGGCGCTGAATGCCGCCATCGAAGCGGCGCGTGCGGGCGAGCAGGGGCGTGGTTTTGCCGTGGTGGCCGACGAAGTGCGCAAGCTGGCCGAACGCACCCATGGCCTGACCGACAGCGTGAATCAGGTGATCGCCAGCATCAGCGGCCAGTCCGAACGCACCGCCAGCGCGGCGCAACAGATCTACACCAGCATCGAACAAGCGGCCGACAGCCTGGATGTGGCCAACGGCCAGTTGCAAGGCTTTGTCGACGGCGCGGCCAAAGTGCAGCGCGAAGTGGGTGAGATTCGTGTTGCGATCGAAGAAATGCGCAGCGGCCATCAGCATGTGCACGCCAGCGTGTCCACCATGCATGCGCACAGCGGCGAAATGGCTGGCCGTGCCACCAGCGCCACCGCCACCATGGGCGAGCTGGATACCGCCACCGAACATGCGATGAAGGCGATCAGCACCTTCCGCCTCGGCGATTATCGTTACGACCGCGTGCTGAACCAGTTGCAAGCGGCGCAAACTGATTTCGAGCAACGCCTGAGTGCCATGGCGGCCAGCGGCGTCAATCTGTTCGATACGCAATACACGCCCATTGCCGGCAGCAACCCGCCGCAATATCACACCAGTTACGACGGCGCATTTGCCCAGACCTTCCGCCCGCTGCTGGACCAGTACACCGCCAACGTGCCCGGCGCCGATCTGACCGTGATGTGCGCGGCCGATCATGTTTACGCACCCACCCATGTCAGCAAGTATTGCCAGGCGCATGGCGCAGATGTGGAACGCAATCGCGCCTTCGGTCGCGACAAGCGCTTTTACGGCGATAACGCGATGCTGAAGCAAAGCGCGCAAGACACCGCACCGGTGATGATGCAGGCCTATGTGCGCGACGTGGGCGATATCTTTGGCCTGGTGTCGATGCCGATCCGGGTTAACGGGCGGCATTGGGGCGGCGTGATGATGGCGGTGGATTTCCAGCAATTGCTGGACTGAGCGCGCCGGTATTTAGAAATCAGACACAAGCAGCGCGCCCACCTGAACTCGCGCGCCGCCGCAGGGCTCTACCGAGGCCTTGATCTATAAACAGGGCTGGCCACCGGCCCGGCGCTCCGTCCTTTGGCGGACGCCCGGCTGGCGGTTTGCCCCGATCATGTTCGCCATCCCCGGTTCAGGAGTTTGCTGCCATGGCTTTGAATATTCGCGGTTACGCCGCGCAATCCGCCACGTCCCCCGTTGCACCGTTCAGCTTTAACCGCCGTGACCTACGCGCCAACGACGTCGATATCGAGATCCTGTATTGCGGCGTCTGCCACACCGATCTGCATGTGGCCCGCAACGAATGGGGCAATGCGCGTTATCCCGTGGTGCCCGGCCACGAGATCATCGGCCGTGTTAAAGCCGTGGGCAGCGAGGTGAGCGGATTCAAAGCGGGTGATCTGGTGGGGGTGGGCTGCATGGTTGATTCGTGCCAACACTGCGCGCCATGCCAGCAGGGGCTGGAGCAATACTGTCTGGAAGGCAGCACGCTGACCTACAACTCGCTGGATCGCCAGGACAAATCGCCCACCTATGGCGGTTATTCGCAAAGCATCGTCGCGCGTGACAAATTCGTGCTGCACATCCCCGCCGCGCTCGACCCCAAGTCCGCCGCGCCTTTGCTCTGCGCCGGCATCACCACCTATTCGCCGCTCAAGCACTGGAAGGTGGGCCCCGGTCAGAAAGTTGCGGTAGTGGGTCTAGGCGGGCTAGGGCATATGGCGCTCAAGTTTGCCCACGCCATGGGCGCGGACGTAACGCTGTTCTCGCGCTCGCCCGGCAAGGAACAAGAAGCGCGCCGGCTGGGGGCGGAACATGTGGTCATTTCCACCGACGCCGACCAGATGAAAGCCGTGGCCGGCCAGTTCGACTTCATCCTCGACACAGTGCCGCATCAGCACGATCTGAACCCCTATCTGGCGACGTTAAAACTGGATGGCCAACTGGTGCTGGTAGGCCTGCTCGAACCAATCGACCCACCCCTCGCCGCAGGCGCACTGGTGCGCAAACGCATCTCGGTGGGTGGCTCGTTAATCGGCGGCATCGCTGAAACCCAGGAGATGCTGGACTACTGCGCCGACAAAGGCATTACGTGTGATGTCGAGATGATCAATATCCAGGACGTCAACACCGCATACGACCGCATGTTGAAGAGCGATGTGCGCTATCGCTTTGTGATTGATATTGCGTCGTTGGGGTGATGCTGGGGCAGCTTTGGGTGGGGCAGATAGCAACGCACCTCTTGATGGCTTTGGGTGGTGGGTCTAGACCCACCCTATGAGACGGCATGGTTTGCAAAAACGACGCGATCAGCACGCGGTGCAGCCGTTCACTGTCACGACTCAGCCGCCACGCCCACCCGATGTTGCGCAGCAACGAGGCAACCCCGCGTGCAAAACCCCAACCATTTCCTGAGCGGGCGAAGGTAGGCGACGCGCAGCGGCGCCGACTGAGCCTCGCGTCCGCGGAGCGGCAGCTGCAAAACCCGGTTATGCAGACGGTTAGTTTCGGCTTTTGACCTTATCCCTTCTGCGCAGCTTTATCGCGCGGAGGGTCGCCTTTCTTTTGGTTACTTTTCTTTGGCGAAGCAAAGAAAAGTGACGTGCTCCCGGGCACCCCCGGGTATCTAAAATGCGCCGCAGGCTAAGCGGTTAAGGGTCGTCAACAGCCGCTGCAACACTACCCCCCAAAAAAAACCACCCGCCGCAATGGCGAGTTCTTGCCACCTACCACCGGCAAATCTTGCCGACCCCCGCTTGCCGCCACCCCAAACAAAGAATTTTCCTAAGATTATCAATAAGATAATTCCTGGCATGCTTCATGCTTCTCTACGCACAAACGTAAAGGAGCAACACGATGGCCGTCGGCATGATGGATCAATACCTGGACAAACAAGCCACCGCAATGAAACTGCGCGGCTACCGCCAGGACGTGCTCGCCAGCAATATCGCCAACTCCGATACCCCCAACTACAAAGCGCGCGATTTTGATTTCCAGAGCGCCTACCAGTCGGCTGTCGCCAGCAGCGGCAAAAGCACTGCCCCGCTGGCTACAACCGATGCGCGCCATCTGCAACCGGCCAACAAGATCGACCCGTTTGCGCCGACGCTGAAATACCGCACCGAAACCCAACCGTCGATCGATGGCAACACCGTCGACATGAACGTAGAAATGCGTGACTTCGCCGACAACACGCTGCGGTCCGAAGCGTCGATCACGTTTATGCAAAACGCAATTTCCAGCTATCGCGCCGCTTTGTCGTCGCAATAACGGGGTGTAACTCATGGGCATGTTTCGCACTTTTGATATCGCCGCTTCGGCCATGACCGCGCAGTCGATGCGCCTGAACGTGGTGGCCAGCAATATGGCTAACGCCGATTCGGTGACCAGCTCCAACGGCCAGCCGTATCGCGCCAAACAAGTGGTGTTTCAGGCTTCGGCCATCGGCAGCGAAAACGGCGCCGGGGTGGGCGTCAAAGTGCGCGATGTGGTGGAAGATCAAGCGCCGCCACGCCTGCAATACGATCCGCACAATCCGCTGGCAGACGGCAACGGTTACGTGGCCATGCCCAATGTGAATGTGGTGGAAGAAATGACCAATATGTTGTCGGCTTCGCGGGCCTATCAGACCAATGCCGACGTAATGAATACCGCCAAAACGCTGGTGCAACGCACGTTGCAACTGGGTACGGCTTAAGTCTTGTCCGGGAGACATGCATCATGACCAGTTCCGTGAGCAACAAGTCGTTTGACTTCAGCAGCCTGAACAGCACCAGCGCCACTTCGTCGGGAGCCAGTGGTTCGGCCGCAGCGCAGGCCGCCACTGACCAGCAAAACCAGTTTCTTAAATTGCTGGTGACGCAATTGCAGAACCAGGATCCGACCAACCCGATGGATAGCGCGCAGACCACCTCGCAACTGGCCCAGATCAGCACGGTGACCAGCCTGGCGCAAGTGAATGCCAATCTGCAGTCGCTGCTCACCTCCAGTTCTTCGGCACAGTCGCTGCAAGCGGCCAGCCTGATCGGCAAAGCGGTACTGGCACCGACCACCAGCTCGTTTACCTTTGATGGCACCAATCCGGTTTCCGCTTCGGTGGATGTGCCGACCGGTACGCAAAGCATGACGGTGCAAGTGGTCAACAGCAGCGGTTCGGTGGTGGATACCTTCACCAGCACGCCGACCGCCGGCCAGATGAACGACATCGAATGGGACGGCACCGACGCCAACGGCAACAAGGTGGCCAAGGGCGAATACAAACTGGTGGCCAAAGGCACGGATGCCAGCGGCACCAGCAACAGTCTGCCCGTGGATGGCTGGCAGCAAGCCACCAGCGTGGTACTCGGTTCCAGCGGCATCCAGGTCACGCTGGGTGACGGCAGCAAGGTTAATCTCAGCGACATCAAACAGATCGCGGCAATCCCGTCGAGCAGTTCGAGCACCAGCTCAACCTCGTCCTGATTGCACCAACCCATAAAACACGGCCTTTAAATACTGATTGATTTGATGCCCGGGGAGGGCAAATCCAGCGCGGCCCACGTACTGGATTCAGGAGAACACCATGGGTTTCCAGCAAGGTCTTAGCGGTCTGAATGCATCGTCCAAAAACCTGGACGTCGTCGGCAACAACATCGCCAACGCCAACACGGTTGGCTTCAAGGAATCGCGCGCTGAGTTCGCCGATATCTATGCCTCGACCTTTGCGTCGTCGTCCAACGTGGCCGGTATCGGTACCCGCATCAAGGACATCGCGCAGCAATACGGCCAGGGTAACGTCGAGACCACCAGCAACCCGCTGGATGTTGCGATTACCGGCAACGGGTTTTTCCGGATGCAAAGCGCGGCCGGTTCGATTTCGTATTCGCGTAATGGCCAGTTCCAACTGGATAACACCGGCTTTATCGTCAACAACGGCCAATACCTGACCGGCTGGCCCGTCAGCGCCACCACCGGCGCCTTGATCAAAGGCGGCACGCCGCAACCGTTGCAAGTCACTGTCGGCAATATCGGCGCACGCGCCACCGGCGGCTCGGGCACGGCCAACGCCGGTTTGTCGCTGACCACCAACCTGAATGCCTCATCGCCGGTGATCAGCCGGGCAGCATCGCCCACCGGCGTGGGCCCGCTGTCGATTAGCGACCCGGCCACCTATACCAGCACCACCACCGCCACGGTTTACGATGCGCAAGGCGTGTCGCACAACCTGTCGTTTTATTTCACCAAAGTGGCGGCCAACCAGTGGGAAGTGCAAACCTCGTTTGACGGTGGTACCCCCACCCCGACCGGCGCCGGCGGCACCAATGGTTATCTGATGTTTACCGGCAACGGCGCGCTGGACGCGACCACCGTGCCGACTGATCCCTTGACCGGCACCGCCGCCAGCAACGTGTCGGGCTTTACCTTTTCGACCACGCTGACCGCCCCCAACGGCGCCACCAGCCCGTTTACCTTTGCCGTCACCTTCCCCAAGAGCACGCAATTCGGTAGCCCGTTTGACGTCACCGCACTAACACAGGACGGCTACGCCGACGGCACCATCACCGGTTTGTCGATTGGTTCGGATGGCGTGGTGGTGGGTAACTACTCCAACGGCCAGACCAAGAACATCGGCCAGATCGTGCTGGCGTCGTTTGAAAACAATCAGGGCCTGCAGCCGCTGGGTGACAACCGCTGGTCTTCGACCTTTGCCTCGGGCCAGCCGATTATTGGCGACCCCAACACCGGTAACCTGGGTTCGCTGCAATCGTCGGCGGTGGAAGATTCCAACGTCGATCTGACCAATGAACTGGTCAATCTGATTACCGCGCAGCGTAACTACCAGGCCAATGCCCAGACGATCAAGGCGCAGGACACCATCCTGCAAACCATCGTTAACCTGGCGTAATTAACGCACTAACCCGCAGCACAGATACAGGCAAACGCAACGCATGGATCGGCTTATTTATGTGTCTATGACCGGGGCCAAACAGGCCATGAACCGGCAAGCCACCGTCTCGAACAATCTGGCTAACGTGTCGACGCCAGGTTTTCGGGCCGATCTGGATGCGTTTCGTGCCGTGCCGGTGTTGGGCGGCGGCGAGCCGACGCGCGCCTTTGTGGTGGCGCAAACCACCGGCCAGGATTTCACCCCCGGTTCGGAGCAGTTCACCGGGCGCGATCTGGATGCGGCAATCGACGGTGACGGCTGGTTTACCGTGCAGACCAGCACCGGCGAGGCCTACACGCGCAACGGCGGCTTCGAGATCGACGCGGCCGGTTTGCTCAAAACGCGCAACGGCCTGACCGTGCTGGGCACCAACGGCCCGATCACCGTGCCGGAAAACACCAATGTGTCTTTTGCTGCGGACGGCACCGTTACCGGCGTACCGCGTGACAACCCGGCCAACACCATAGACCTGGGCCAGCTCAAGCTGGTCAACCCGGCCACCAATCTGCTGGCCAAGGGCAGCGATGGCTTGTTCCGCCAGCGCGATGGCCAGACGGCGCAGGCTGATGCCAACGTCAAAGTGCAGGGCTCGTCGCTGGAAAACAGCAACGTCAATGCGGTGTCCGAACTGGTCAACATGATCAGCGCGCAACGCCATTACGACCTGCAAGTGCAGATGATCCAGAACGAAGACACCAACGCGCGCTCGGCCGCGACGCTGATCCAGTTCAGCAGCTAAGCCGCGCTGATCTGACATAACAACAACGAAACCAACAATCGCCAACGAGGAAACCGCACCATGATGCGTTCACTGTGGATCGCCAAGACGGGCATGGATGCCATGCAGACCAACGTCGACGTGATCTCGCATAACCTCGCCAACGTGGCCACCACCGGTTACAAACGCGAACGTCCGATTTTTGAAGATCTGCTGTATCAAAACCTGCGCCAGCCCGGCGCGGCCACCAGCCAGACTTCGCAATCGCCCACCGGCCTGCAACTGGGTACCGGTGTGCGCCCGGTGGCGACGGCGCGGATTTTCCAGCAAGGTAACTTGCAGCTGACCGAAGGCCAGCTCGATATCGCCATTAACGGCGCGGGTTTCTTCCAGATTGCGCAATCGGATGGCACCACCGCCTATACGCGTGATGGTTCGTTCCAGCTGGATAACCAGGGCAATGTGGTGACCGCAAACGGCCTGGCCTTGCAACCCGCGCTGCAAGTGCCAGCCGGCACCACGTCGTTGTCGATTGCCAAAGATGGCACGGTGACGGCCGTGGTCAATAACGCCTCGAATGCGCCGGTGACGCTGGGCACCATACAGCTGGCCACATTTATCAACGACCCCGGTCTGCAAGCCATCGGCGACAACCTGTATCTGGAAACCAATGCCTCCGGCGCGCCGACGGTGGGCACGCCCGGCACCAACGGCCTGGGTGCCATCAACCAGGGGTATATCGAAACCTCCAACGTTAACGTCACCGAAGAACTGGTCAACATGATCCAGGCGCAGCGCGCTTATGAAATCAACAGCCGCTCGGTGCAGACGTCGGACCAGATGTTGCAGAAGCTCACGCAGTTGTAATTGCCGTCGTAGAGGAAAGATCATGAACGCCATCGTCCGCTTTGGCCTGTTGGCCAGTACCGCCGCCGTGCTGGCCGCGTGCTCGTCGGCGCCGACCACCACGATCATCACCGCGCCCACTACCGTGCGCCCGGAACCGGGGCTGCAGGCCAATTACAATCAGGGCGCTATTTTCCAGTCGGCCAATTCGCGCCAGTTGTTTGAAGAACGCGTGGCGCGGCATATCGGTGACTTGCTCACGATTACGATTTCGGAAAACCTCAACGCGGCCAACAAGGTCAATACCGCCAGCGAACGCAATGGCAGCCTGAGCCTGACCGGCACCGGCTCTTTGCCCATCATTCCGGGCTTCTTGCGTACTTTCCTGAGCAGCGGCACCGCCACCACCTCGGGCGATAACAAGTTCACCGGCACCGGCCAGGCCAACAACACCAATACCTTTACCGGCGCGATCACGGTGTCGGTGACGGATGTGCTGTCCAACGGCAATTTGCAGATTGGTGGTGAGAAGCAGATCGGCATCGGCGGCCACGTCAACACTTTGCGTTTGACGGGGGTGGTAAATCCGACCGATATCGCCGCGGGCAACACCATCGCCTCGACCAAAGTGGGCGATGCCCGGATTGAACAAGTGGGCGTGGGCACGATAGCCGACGCTAATACCATGGGCTGGATGCAGCGTTTGTTCCAGAGCGTCAGCCCGTTCTAAGGATTGAATCATCATGCGGCTTTTGCGTATCGGCAGCGTCATGCTGGCCCTGTTGTTCAGCATGACGGCCATGACCGCACGTGCGGACAAGATCAGGGATATCGCCACCTTTGCCGGCGTGCGCCCCAACCAGTTGATTGGTTATGGCCTGGTGGTGGGTCTGGACGGCAGCGGTGACCAGACCACGCAAACGCCGTTTACCGTGCAATCGGTCACCAACATGCTCAACAACCTGGGCGTGCAAGTGCCCAGCGGCGGCAATCTGCAGCTCAAGAACGTGGCGGCCGTCACCGTTACCGCCGCACTGCCGGCCTTTGCCCGGCCGGGACAACCGCTCGATATCACTGTGTCGTCGATAGGTAACGCCAAATCCTTGCGCGGCGGTACCTTGGTGATGACGCCGTTAAAGGGCGTGGATAACCAGATTTACGCCATGGCGCAGGGCAATGTGCTGGTGGCAGGGGCGGGTGCTTCGGCCGGTGGCTCAAGTACCACCATCAACCAGTTGGCCACCGGGCGTATTCCCGGCGGGGCCACGGTGGAACGCGCGGTGCCCGGCGGCGTGGGGCAGGGTGATTTTGTGCAGCTGGAATTGCTGGAGACCAACTTTACCGTCGCCAACCATGTGGTTACCGCAATCAATAGCGCGTTTGGCCCGGTGGCGTCCGCCATGGACGGCCGCGTGATCCAGATTCGCGCGCCGGAAGACACCAACCAGCGCGTCACTTTTTTGAGCAAGCTGGAAACGCTGGATGTCACCCCGGCCGATGTTGCCGCCCGCGTGATCATCAACGCGCGCACCGGTTCGGTGGTGATGAACCAGGCGGTGACGGTGGACCCATGCGCAATTTCGCACGGCAATCTGACCGTGACCATCAACGCCATCAACACCGTGGTACAACCGCCGCCGCTGTCGGGCGGCCGCACCGCACGCAATACCAATGCGGATATCCAGATTGATGCCGACAAAGGCCCGATCGTGCGGCTGCCCAAGGCATCCAACTTGCGCGACGTGGTGCGCGCGCTCAATGCTGTCGGCGCGACGCCGCAGGATTTGCTGGCGATACTGCAAGCGATGAAAGCCGCAGGCAGCCTCAAAGCCGACTTGCAAATCATCTAATAGGGTGGGTCTAGACCCACCATCCAAAGCCGCGTAACCGAGCCACATGTCTCGAGATACCGCTTTGATTGATAGTTATTGACCCACCATTCAAAGTGGCATGCCAGGCGCAACGCTTGTGGATATGCCTTTGACTGGTGGGTCATGACCCACCCTATTTGAAGCGTTTTACCCAGCCCTCGAACGCTTCCACGTACTTGCGCAAGAACTGCTCGGTACGTTCGGTGGGCTGATCATTCTCATCAAACATCTGCCCCGCGCCGCCCAGATAGGCCTCGGGTTGTTGCAGCACCAGCACATCCAGAAACACCAGCGACTGGCGCAGATGATGGTTGGCGCCAAAGCCGCCAATCGCGCCCGGCGACACACTGATCACGCCGCCCGGTTTGCCGCTGAAGCCGCTCTTGCCATACGGGCGTGAACCCACATCAATCGCATTCTTCAGCGCGCCCGGCACCGAGCGGTTGTATTCCGGCGTGATAAACAGCACGGCTTCGGCCGCGTGCAACTTCTCGCGAAACGTCACCCACGGCGCGGGCGGCTCGTCGCCGTCGATATCCTCGTTGTACAAGGGCAGCTCGCCGATCTCCAGAATCTGCAATTGCAAAGACGGCGGTGCCAGATCAATCAGCGCATGTGCGGTCTTGCGATTAAACGACGCCTTGCGCAGGCTGCCGACCAGAATTGCCACTTGATGGGCCATACGTTTTCTCCTGTGAGGGGCTAAAGCGGAACAGCCCTCAGTCTAGAACATCAGCTAGCGCGATCGCGCCCCGGCATGGTTCCAGGACGGGTTGCAAGTTCGATCAGCCCGGTTAACAGACGATGACCGCAATGCACTGGGGCGGCTGCGGTGCGGCAAGCTTGCATACCGCCGGAACGCAGTGACCGGAGCGTACCGTGTGTACGTGAGGATCACGAGTACCGCCGGGATGCGAGATTGCCCGCCGCAGTCGGCCCCATGTGGGACTGCACCTACCGGCGAATCGGGACTGCCCGCACCAGAATCGCGCGCGCGCACTGACAGGCGCAAACCCGCGCCCAGCCTACGATGCAATCACTGGATAAGACATTGCAACAGGGCGATGTCACCGAACTCACCGCAGGGAGAATCATCATGGGCAAGTACTTTCTGGCATGGCTGCTGGGCGTTCCGTTTACCGTTTTGCTGCTGGTCTATTTTCTGTTTCATCTCTAAGCCGATGAAGCCTCGCACCACGCCCGCGCTGTAAACAGCCGGGCGTATTGCGTATCTGGCGCGCCGTGGATTACACCGTCGCGCCGCACCCGGAGACACAAATCATGAGTCATATCACGCTGGATGTAGCGACCGAGCCGGTGATGGTGGATGCCGAGGGCGGCGCGCTCAAGCGCACGCGTTGGGGCGCCGCGCTGGCTGGGGTGGCGGTCGCCTTGGCCGTGCAGTTGTTCTTTAGTTTGCTCGGCGCGGGTATCGGATTTTCTTTGCTGAATATGGCAGCGCGCAACGGCGATAGCCTGAATGGCGCGGGCCTTGGCTCGATTTTGTGGTGGACCGTGTCCAGCGTGATTTCGCTGGTGCTCGGCGGCTGGACCGCGGCGCGTCTGTCCGGCACTTTGCAGAAACAGGATGGCGCTTTGCATGGCGTGCTGGTCTGGGCCATCACCACCTTGCTGGGCGCGTTTTTGTTTGTGTCGACGCTAGGCGCCGTGGCGCATAGCGTGGGCGTAGGTGTGACCGCTGCCGCCGCCGGTGCCAGCCAGAGCGATACCCCGGCCTTTGTCCAACGCCAGGTGCAGGGCTTGCTGGGTAGCAATGGCGCATCCAGCGATGCCCAGGCCGCCAAAGCCGCAGTCAGCGATGAGCAAGTCCGCGCTGCTGCTGCGCGTCTGCTGGCCGACGAGGCCGGTTCGGAAGCGTATGCCACTGACCGGGCGCAACTGGTGCAAACGCTGTCGCAACGCACCGGCCAGACCCCGACGCAGGCCGATCAACAAGTCAGCCGCTGGGAAGGCCAGTTGACCCAGGCACGCCAGCAAGTACAACAAGCCGCACAAACTGCATCCAAAGCGGCGGCCCAGGCCTCGCTGTGGGGCGCATTTGGCTTGCTGATCGGGGCCCTGGCGGGTTTGCTGGGCGGGATTGCCGGTGTGCGCCCGGAAGCGGAGATCACCATCCGCCGCACCCACGGCCCGGCTACGCCGGATCGCGTGGTGGTGAATGATCCGGTGACTGCGCGCAATGCCAGCGGCACGCTGGCGGAGCCTGTGGTTGACGACAGGCTGCATGCGTCCAGCGTGCGTACCGATCCCCGACTTTGATACAACCGAGCTAAAGCCACCTTATGGAATCGTTAACCGTCTGGTGGCTGCTGATCGGCGGGTCGCTATTGTTTATGGTGGTGATCGGCAGCACGCTCAAGCGGCTGCCGATCAGTACTGCCACTTTGTATCTTGTGCTCGGCCTTGCGGCGGGCCCGGCCGGATTCAACCTGATCCGGCTCCATCCCTCACATCACGCCCATATGTTGCAGCTGGCCTGCGAAGTGGCGCTGATTCTGTCGCTGTTTTCTGCCGGTCTTAAATTACGTCTGCCCTTTACCGATCCGCGTTGGCGCATCGCCTTGCGACTGGCCTTGCCGACGCTGGTGTTGTCGATCGGGCTGATGACGCTGGTGTGCGTGTTTGCCTTGGGCATGGACCTGGCCTCCGCATTGCTGCTGGGCGCGATGCTGGCGCCGACTGATCCAGCCCTGGCATCGGAAGTAACCGTGCAGAACCCGGGTGACAAAGACGCGGTGCGCTTCAGCCTGACCGGTGAAGCCGGTATGAACGACGGTGTAGCGATGCCGTTTGTGGTGCTGGCGCTGACGTTTTTATTGCCCGGCAAAAATCCCGGCTTGTGGACGTGGTTTGGTATGGACGTGGTCTGGGGCATGCTCGGTGGCGTGGGGGTTGGCTTGCTGCTGGGAACGCTGGTAGGACACGGCATCCCCTATTTGCGCTTGCGGCGCGCGGCGATGGGGCTGGATGAGTTCGTCGCGCTCGGCACCATTTTTATGGCCTATGGCCTGGCGCAGCTCTGCGTGTGCAACGGCTTTCTGGCCGTATTTGCCGCGGGCGTGGCCTTGCGCCGCATTGAACATCGGCATAGCAGCGGCCGTGGCCCGGAAGAAGCAGTGGGCGCGGTCGAGGTCGGCAACGAAGCCGATGCCGCCAGCCATCCGGAAAAAGCCCCGGCGTGGCTGGCGCTAAAGGTTCTGGTCTTTAATGAACAACTGGAACACATGGCTGAATTTGCCATGGTGTTCTTGATTGGCTGTTTGCTCAGTGCTGGCTTCTGGTCGTGGCCCGCGCTGTTGCCGGCCTTTATGTTGTTTGTGGTGGTGCGGCCAGTTTCGGTGTACCTCGGCCTGATCGGCACCAGCGTGCGACCGGTGCAGGCCCGTTTGATCGAGTGGTTTGGCATCCGTGGCGTCAGCTCCTTGTTTTACGTCAGCTATGCCATCAACGCCGGGCTGCCCGGGCCGCTGGGGGATCGTATGGCGGGCATCATACTCACCATCGTCGCGATCTCCATCGTGGCGCATGGACTGTCGGCCACGCCGCTGGCGTGGTTGTACGAGCGTTACCAGAACCGCAGGAATATGGCCGGACGCGCGCAATAGCGTGGTTTGTCCGCGCGCACAGCCCATGCTGGCGGGCCGTGACGCTGGCACCAGCTTGCGTGGTGGGGCCGGACCAGGCTGCTGGGTTCCACCCCATGGACTACAAAGCTGTCGGTCGATTCCTGCGCGCCACGGGGCGGATGGCGGATGGTGAGAACTGGCTCACACTCGTTAGCATTCCAGCAAATGCTTAAGGGGCTGCCCGATGGATTCATTTTTTTCCCACTCGCCCCAGGCGCCAGACGCCGGACTCGAACAACTCGCACTCGCCGCTGGCATACAAATGCGCTGGCAAGACATTCTCGGCCGGATACATACGCCCGATGCCGACGTACTGCGGAATGTGTTTGGCCGTCTTGGCCTGCCGTGCGCCACTGCGGAACAAGCCGCCGATACGGCGCGCGCACTGCGTGACCAGGCCGAGCGTGCCACCAACCCCTGGTTTACCGCCACCGTGGCGCAGCCGCTGGTGTTGCCCGGTAGCGCGTTTGATGCCGGACAGAATTACCTGATCGAGCTGGAAGGCGCGGGCGCCCTCGGCGGCACGCTGCAGCACGGCCCGGACGGTCACATCATCACCGAGCTGATGCCGTCGACGCCGGGCTATCACCAACTGCATATCGGCGAGCGCCACTACACGCTGGCCGTCGCACCCGAGCGTTGCTGGACCGTGCCGGACGCGCAGCGCGTGGTCGGGCTGGATCGGCGGCAGCTACGCGCCACCGCAGCCCAGCTGTATGGTTTGCGCGCCGAGCGCGGCACTCAGGGTGGCCTCGGCACTTATACCGCGCTGGGCACCCTGGCCGAGCAAGCCAGCAAGGTCGGTCTGCATGGCGTCTTGCTCAGCCCCTTGCATGCAATGTTTGCCAGCCAGCCCGGCCAGTTCAGCCCGTACTCACCCTCCAGCCGGCTGGCTTTTAACGATTTATATGTGGATCTGGAAGCGGGCTTCGGCGCCGATTTGTTTGCGGCGGCGCTGACGCCGGAACTGCAGAATGAACTCAACGCGCTGCAGGCGCGTGAGCAACTGGACTGGCCCCGCGCCGCCGTCGCCAAACGCGCCCTGGCGCAGGCCCTGTTCGAGCGCGCCAGCAGCGCGCCCGAACGCCCCCTGTGGCAAGAATTTCTGCGCTTTGAAGCCGCGCCGCCGCTGGCGCTGTTGCATCACGCCTGGTACGAGGCCATCCAGCACACCCTGCTGGTACAGACGGGCGATCCGGCCATGCATCACTGGAAAAACTGGCCGGCGCATTTGCGCGACCTGAATCATCCGGGCGTGCTGACCTTTGTGGCCGAGCAAGCGCGGCTGGTGCAGCTGCATCTGTTTATGCAATGGCTGGCGCTAACGCAATACCGGGCCGCGCGCGACGCGGCCAGCAGCATGCCGCTGGGGCTGATGGTTGATCTGGCGGTGGGTTCTGATCCGGCGGGCAGCCACGCCTGGAGCCGTCAGCACGATATGTTGCATGGGGTGTCGCTGGGCGCGCCGCCGGATGACTACAACATGCAGGGGCAGAGCTGGGGCCTGACCACGCTGTCGCCCATCAAACTGCGCGAGCACGGCTTTGGCGCTTTTGTCGAATTGTTGCGCGCCAATATGCACGCCAGTGCCATCCGCATCGATCACGCCGCTGGCCTGGGGCGCTTGTGGCTGGTGCCGGATGGTGCGCCGGCGGGCGAGGGCGTTTATCTGCGCATGCCCTTGCCCGATCTGGCACGGCTGGTGGCGCTGGAATCGGCGCGGCAGCGCTGTGTGGTCATCGGTGAGGATCTGGGTACGGTGGAAGATGAGTTACGCCAGGCGCTGGCCGCAGTCGGTGTGCCTGGCCTGCAGCCTTTGCTGTTTCAGCGTTGGGACAATCAATTCATCCCCCCGTCCCAATGGCGACATAACGCGGTGGCGGTGTCGTCCACGCACGATATGGCGCCGCTGGCGGGTTGGTGGCATGGCCGCGATCTGGATGCGCGCTTGCAAGCGGGTTTGATCACCGATCTGCCCGCCGCCCAGGCTGAGCGGGAGCGGGAACGGCAGCAAATGGCGCAGATGCTGCACGCGGCAGGCACCGGCTTTGGCGCAGGGCCGGAAGGCACGCCCATTCCGGAAGACGGCCGCGCTCTGGTCGACGCCGCGCTCACCGCCGTGGCCGCCACCCCCAGCCCGTTGGCATTGGCGCCGCTGGAAGATTTGCTGGCGCTGGAAGAAGAACAGAACCTGCCGGGCACGATCGATGAATATCCGAACTGGCGCATCCGGCTACCGGTGCCGGTGGAGCATGTGTTTGATGACGCCAGCGTGCAGCAGCGCATTCTAGGCTGGCTGAACAAGGCGTAAAACGCAGCCCGGGCCGCACACCAGTGTGGCTAAGCCGCAGCAACGCATAGGGTGGGGCCAAACCCGCCCATCAAAGTGGCCCGCCAGGCGCGCTGAGCTTGACCTGCGGCTTTGATAGGTGGGTCTAGACTACCCCATGCGTGGTTATGCGACGACGGGGTAAACGCGACGCATGGCGCGGTAATGCGGGGCCCAGATCTTGCGTTGCACCCGCAAGGCCACCGGGGTGCCATCGTCCTGCGCCAGACCGTCCACAATGGCCTGTTCGCCCACTGCCACCGCCACCCGCCGCGCCACTTCACGCAAGGTGTTGATTGGGGGCAGCAGACCATGGTCGCTGCCGCCAGCCGGGCGCAGTTCGGCAAGGGCTTGGGCCGCCGCCAACAACATCCCGTCCGAAAGGGCCGACGCCTTGACCGCCACAGCCCCCAGTGCCAGGCCGGGGAAAGCGTAGGCATTATTGCTTTGCGTAATCACATGCTGCTGGCCGTCATGTCCCACTGGCGCAAACGGGCTGCCGGTGCCCACCAGTGCTTTGCCGTCGGTCCATGCCAGCAAGTCACTGGGGATGGCTTCACAATGGCTGCCCGGATTGGACAAGGGCAGGATCACCGGACGCTCGCACTGTGCGGCCATGCTGCGCACGCAAGCTTCATCAAATGCACCAGCCTGACCGGATGTGCCAATCAGCACGGACGGGTGCACTGCGTCGATCACTTGCTGCAGCGTAATTGGCGTGCCGATGCGATAGTCCGGCCATTCGCTGGCGGCGCGCGCAAACGGATTGCTCGGGTCGCCCAGCAGCAGGCCATCGCGATCGATCATCCAGATACGGGCATGCGCCTGGTCCGATGTCAGCCCTTGTTGCATCAGGCTGACCACCAGCAAACGCGCGATGCCGGTCCCGGCCGCGCCTGCGCCAAAGATGACGATGCGCTGGCCACTCAGCCCGGCTTGCAAAGCTTGCAACGCACTCAAAATGGTAGCCAGCGCCACCACGGCCGTGCCCTGGATGTTGTTGCTGAACATGCATAGATCACCGCGGCGACGCGCCAGCACGCGGCGGGCGTCGGCATGGGCCAGGTTTTCCCACTGCACCACCACATGCGGCCAGCGTTCGCGCACCGTGTCGATCAGATCATCAATCAGGGCTTCACGCGCCGCGCCGCGCACGCGGGCATGGCGCCAGCCCACGTACAGCGGGTCTTCCAGACAGGCCGGATTGTCGGTGCCCAGATCAAGCAGGATGGGTAGCACGGTGGCGGGATCAAGCCCGGCGCAAGCGCTGTGCAGCGACGCCGCACCGATCGACATGGCCATGGCATTGGCGCCCTGGTCGCCGAAGCCGGCCACGTGCTCGCCGTCGCTGATGACGATGGTTTCAATCTGGTCCAGGTGCGGTTGCGACAACATGCGGGCCATTTGCGCACGTTGCGGGTAGCCCAGAAACAAGCCGCGTGGACGGCGGTAGTGGCGGCTGAAATGGCGGCTGGCGTGCGCCACCGTGGGCACGTGCACCACCGGCAGCCATTCCTCCAGATCGCTGGTCAGGATGGCGTAGAACAGCGCTTCGTTGCTGTCCTGGATTTCGCGCAGAAACACCTGGCGGCTGACGTGATCCGGCATGGCGCGTAATGCTTCTATGCGGCGGGTAACCTGCTCTTGCAGCGTGGCAATGTGCGGGGGTAACAAGCCGTGCAGATCGAATTCGCTGCGCTCGGCTTCGGAGAACGCCGTGCCTTTGTTCAGCAGGGGGTCGGCCAGCAATTGATAGCCGGCCAGCGCGGTTTCGATGGTGTCATGGGCGTGGGCGGAGAAGGGGGCGGCGGGATTGTTCATGGCACTCCTTGCGGGCGTACTGCCCTGGCGATGAACTGGGCAGGGTATTAGTAAGCCGGAATGCACATTTTGATAATGATCAAACGGCAGGCAAAAAAAACGGATAAGCCTGGGGCGGGCTTATCCGGGAAGCGTGCTGGACAACACAAAAACGGTTGAACGAGAGTGCTGCGCCGCGCTGGTTTAGCCAGCAGCGCTGAGTAAAGGTTTGACGTTGCTGATGCGCTCATCGTTAAAACGCGCTTCGCTCAGGGTTTCGATTTCGCCCGAGATGGCACCGCCGGATTCGATCAGCAATTTGCCGTAGCGGATCTTGCCTTTGACGCGGCCGGTGGCGTGGATGATCAACTGATCGCGTGCGGTCAGTTCGCCTTCAAACACGCCGTAGATTTCGGCGACATCAATGCCGACCTTGCCACTGAACGAGCCGCCTTCGGCAATGCGGATGACGCGGCTATCCATGGTGGCTTCCACGCGGCCTTCCACCACCAGCGTGTCGCAATCGAGGATCTCGGCGCCTTTCAGTTTGACGTCCGGGCCAACGATCAAACGGCTGCCGCTGACTTCAGCCGTGCTGGCACGGGTTTCGGTGACGGGAGATTCGGCCACGCTGGCAGCCGCAGCCGGGCTGGATGTGGCACTGCTGGCGCTGGCCTCGGCCGCAAACGGTTCAGCGCTGAGCGGCGGGGCCGGATAGACGCCCGGGCTGCCGGTGCGTACGCCGTGGCGCTCGCTGATGCTGTTGCCGGGGGTCTTGAGAATTGGGCTTTGCTTGGAAAACATGGGTACTCCTTGGATTACGCGCGACCTGCCGTGTGTGCCGCGTCTATCCACCTTATTGCAAGGGGCGTGCCAGTTTGCCAAAGCTGAGTGTTTTCAAGGGCTTGCGCGGTGAGCTTGCCGCCGGTCGGGCATGGGCGGCACAAAAGCGTCGCCCTACGGCAACAAGCACTTGAGCTGATCGCTTTATGTGGTTGTTTTAAAAACAAAAAACGCTGTCCCGAATTAACGACAGCGCTGTCTTGAAAGAATGATGCGTGGGGTGCGTTACCCCCAAGGGGGGCAACGCACATTTCGGGGCGCTAGGCCCCGCCAACCCGGTATCACGCATGCGCAGGCGGGGTCTTGGCCTCATGTTTGGCGCGGCGTTTGCTGGCCAGGCCGTCAAAGGTCAAAAACAGCACCGGCGTTACGTACAGCGTAATCAGCTGCGAAATCAGCAAGCCACCCACAATCGCCACGCCCATGGGTTGGCGCAGTTCGGCGCCCGCGCCGATGCCCAGCGCAATCGGCAGCGCGCCCATCATCGCGGCAAAGGTGGTCATCATGATCGGGCGAAAGCGTAGTTGGCACGCCTGCAAGATCGCATCACTGGCCGACAGCCCTTGGTGGCGCTGCGCCTCCAGCGCAAAGTCGATCATCATGATGGCGTTCTTTTTGACGATACCCACCAGCAGCAAGATGCCGACCATGGCAATAAAGGTCAGCTCCAGATTGCACACGCGCAAGGCCAGCAGCGCGCCCACCGATGCCGAGGGTATGCCCGCCAGAATCGTCACCGGATGGATCCACGATTCATACAGCACGCCCAGCACCACGTAGATGACGGCAATGGCGATCAGGATCAGCCAGATCTGGCTGCCTTGCGACTGCTTGTACACCGCCGCGTCGCCCTGGAAATCACCGGACACATAATCCGGCATACCGATTTTTGCGCGCGCGTTATCGATGGCGGTGGCGGCATCGGACAGTGATGCGCCTGCGGTCAGGTTAAACGAGATGGTCACCGCGGGCAGCTGGCCCTGGTGGTTAACCGCGCTATTGACCTTGGTGCGTTCGATATGGCCCAAGGCCAGCAGCGGCACCAATGCGCCAGTGCTGCTGCGCACTTTCAGCTTGTCGAGGCCGGATTCGTCGTAACGGTTTTCCTGGCCAATTTCGAGGATCACTTCATAGCTGTCTTGCGGCAAATACAAGGTCGAGACCTGATGCGTGCCAAACGCGTTGTACAGCGTGTCGCGTAGTGACTGCATATCCACGCCCAACTGATTGGCCTTGTCGCGATCAACTACCAGATGCGCCTGCAAACCGTTCTTCAGTGCATCGGTGTTCACATCTTTCAGCGAAGGCGCGGCGCGCAACGCGGCCAGCAACTGGTCGGACCAGTGATCCAGCTCTTCCGGGTGCACCGCCTGCAGCGTGTATTGATAGCGGCTCTTGCTGCTGCGGCCGCCGGTACGCAAGTTCTGCACTGGCGAAAAATACAGCGCAATGCCGGGGATATCGGCTACTTCCCGCCGCATGGTTTGCAGCACTTGCGCCATCGGCGCACGTTGATCGCGCGCTTTCAGGTTGATAAACATGCGGCCGGTGTTATTGGCCGACGGGTTATTGGGCGAGCTGCCCAGGCTGGACAGCAAGGTGGCCACGGCCGGATCGGCTTGCAGTCGTTTGGCCGCCATATCCTGCAGCCGCGCCAGGCCGTCGTACGAGATGTCCTGCGCCGCCTCGGTCGTCACCTGCACCTGACCGATGTCTTCCTCGGGGAAGAAACCCTTGGGGCTGATCTGATACAGCCAGATGGTAATGATCAGCGTGGCCAGGGCCGCCAGCAGCGCAATCCAGCGATGGCCGTTAACCACCCAATGCAAGGTGCGGTCGTAGCCTTTCAGCGTGCGGTCAAACAACGCTTCAAAGCCACGGCTCCAGGCGGGGGCTTTGCGGGCGGCTTCTTCGGCGTCTTCGTGTTTGATAAAACGCGATGCCAGCAGCGGGATCAGCGTCAGCGCGGCGCAGGCCGAGGCGACGATGGCCAGCGACACCACCACGGCAAATTCGTGGAACAGCAAGCCTATGGTGCCGGGCATAAAAAAGATCGGGATAAATACGGCGATCAGCGAAATCGAAATCGAAATCACGGTAAAGCCGACTTCTTTGGCGCCGTCGATGGCGGCCTGCATCGGTGCGACGCCTTCTTCGACGTGGCGCACGATGTTTTCCAGCACCACGATGGCGTCATCCACCACAATGCCGACCGCGATGGTCAGGCCCATCAGCGAGATGTTGTCGAGGCTGAAGTTAAGCGCCTTCATCAAGGCAAAAGTGGCGATCAGCGACACCGGCAGACTCACCGACGGAATCAGCGTGGCGGTGGCGCGGCGCAAGAACAGCAGAATGACCAGCACCACCAGAAAGATGGTCAGCAACATGGTGTAGTTGACGTCGCGGATCGCATCGCGGATCGAGATCGAGCGATCGTTCAGCACCGTCACATTCACCGAGCTGGGCATCTGCGAGCGCAAATGCGGCAGTTGCGACTTGATGGCATCGACCACGGCCACAGTATTGGCGTCGGGCTGGCGCTGGATTGACAACACAATCGAGCGCTCGCCATTAATCCAGCTACCGGCGTTGATGTTTTCCACGCTGTCTTGCACGGTGGCGACATCGCCCAGTCGCACCGGCAGACCGTTACGCGTGGCGATGATGATTTGCGAGAACTGCGCGGCGTTCTTGAGCTGCTTGTTGGCTTCCAGCAGCAACATCTGGCGATGGCCATCCAGCTCGCCCACCGGCGAATTGGCGTTGGCGTTTTTTAGCGCGGTGCCCAGCTCGGCCAGGCTCATATCGTGCGCGGATAAACGATCCGGATCGGCCTCTACCCGCACCGCATAACGCTTTTGCCCAAGGATGTTGACCTGCGCCACGCCATTGATGGTGGAGATGGCGGGCGACAACAGATTCTCGGCGTAGTCATCCAGATCCGACAGACTCATCGACGGCGAGTTGATGCCAACAAACAGAATCGGCGCATCGGCCGGATTGACCTTGCGATACGCGGGCGGCGTGGTCATATCCACCGGCAGGTTTTTGGACGCGCGAAACAGCGCGGACTGCACATCGACCGAGGCCGCGTCGATGCTACGGCTGGGGTCGAATTCCAGCGTCATCGACAAATTGCCGGTGAGACTGGAGCTGGTCATGACCAGCAAGCCGGGAATGGTGGAAAACTCTTTTTCCAGCGGCCGCGCCACCGAGGTGGCCATGGTTTCGGGGCTGGCGCCGGGCAATTGGCCGGTAACGCTGATAACGGGCGAGTCGTAACGGGGCAGGGCAGAAATCGGCAGGCTGAACCACGCCGCGATACCGGTAACCACCACGGCGATCCACAGCAATAGCGTGGCTACCGGGCGTTGAATACTGAATGTCGAGATATTCACGATGACCTCGGAGGCAGGCGCGCGCGGCCGCCGGGCGGCTCACGCGGCGCCAGGCTGATTAGCTGTTGGCGTCTTCGGCGGCTTTGACACCGCTGGCTTGAACCTTGACCTTGTTGCCGGGGCGCAGATTCTGCCCACCTTCGCGCACCACGTGCGCACCGGCTTGCAGGCCGCTCACCACGGCGGTATCGCCAATCACGCGCTCAAGTTTGACTGGTGCGGAGGCCACGCTGTTGTCCGGCTTGATCAGATACACAAAGCGTTGCTCGGGGCCGGTGAGGATGGCATCAACTGGCAGACTGAGCGCACCTTGCAGCGCGCCCGCATCCAGTTCGACCTGGGCATACAAGCCGGGCCACAGAGCGTGGTCTTTGTTATCGAATTCGGCCTTCATGCGGATCGTGCCCGACGTCGGGTCGACCGTGTTATCGATAAAGATCAGCTTGCCGCTACGCTTGCCGCCACCGGGCAAGCGAATCTGCACCGGCAATACGCCGTTCTTTTGCGCGGCGACCACGGGTTGCAGGTCTTTTTCTGGCAGGGTGAATTCGGCGTCGATGGGGTCAATCTGCATCAGCGTCACCAGCGGCAAGGTGCTGGCGGGCTGTACCAGACTGCCAGGATGCACATTGGTCGAACCAGCGCGCCCGGCAAACGGTGCCACAATGCGGCTGTACGACACTTTAACGTGGCTGGTGTCCAGATCGGAATTGGCCGCAGCCAGTTGCGCCTTCAGGCTATCCACCGCATTGCGGCTGGTGTCGATGGCGCTGGGTGAAACAAAACCGGCCTTGGCCAGCGCCTGGTTGCGTTCCAGATCTTGCTGCGCTTTGGCCAGATCAGATCGGGTTTTTTCAATCAGCGCCTGGTTATGCGCCACGGTGGTCTGGTCTTCGCGCGCATCCAGCGTAAACAACAACTGGCCGGCTTCAACCTGCTGGCCTTCCTTGAAATCAACGCTGCGGATAGTGGAAGTGACTTGCGGCCGCACATCCACCTGGGTTACCGGCACGATATGGCCCTGGGCGGACAAATGCAGCGGAATATCCGATCTGGCGACGGTGGCCGCCGTGACCGGTATCGCACTTTGCTTTGGCGCTTCGGCCGGCTTTTCTGAACAGGCCGCCAATGCCAGCGCTACGGCAATCGCTGTGGCAGGCAGCAGCACCTTGCGGCGCATCTTCTTATCGTTATTAGTCATGCATGATCCCGTCGCGGACGCCACGACGGAATCGCAGCGTAATCCAAACCATCACAAGGGCTACAAACAGCCCAAAGCCGACGATGATAACGTGCATGGGTGGCATTCCGCTGACAGCGAATTGATCGCGAACCAGCGCCGTGGCATGCGGCGGAATCGGGCCGCTCAAAAACCGCACCAGCAAGGCATGAATACCCACCATCACCAGAATGCCGATGTTTTCGTTGAAGTTTTGTACCGCGATGGAATGGCCCGCACCCATCAGCATATGGCCGCGGTGCTGCAGCATGGCGTTAAGCGGTACCACAAACCAGCCCGACAAGGCGCCGACGATAAACATCAGGATGGCGGCCACCAGGGGGCTGTGCACAAACAGCATGCTCATTACCGAGACGCCCATCAGAATGCCCGCGGGCAATACTGAGAATGCATTTTTCAGCGCGACAAACCGGCCCGCCAGGATCGCGCCGAAGGCGGTGCCAAAAGCCACCACAGCTATCAGGCGGGTGGCGTGTTCCATGCTGTAGTTCAGCCAGATAATCGCCCAACTGAGCACCACCAGCCGCATGGTGGCGCCAGCGCCCCAGAACAAGGTGGTCACGCCGAGCGACAGTTGGCCCTGAGGGTCCCGCCACAAACGACGCGCACACCACCAGAATTCCTTGATCAGAAAAATGGGGTCGAGATGCAGTGGTTTGAGATGGACTTTAAGGCGCGGAATGTAGACGTTGAGCCAGGCGGCACACAGATACAAACCGATGATGGCGCACATGGCAAATTGCGCGGGAGACATGAAATCGCTGGCGGCAAATTGATCGTACCAATCGCTGGCACGATCCCCCACCAGTACGCCGCCCAGCACGGTGCCAAAAATAATGGCGCCTACGGTGGCACCTTCCAGCCAGCCATTGGCTTCGACCAGCTTTTCGTGCGGCAGGTATTCGGTAATCAAACCATATTTGGCGGGCGAATAAGCCGCAGCGCCAAAGCCGACCAGCGCGTACGCCACAATGGGCGGCGCTCCGCACAACATGCCGATACAACCCAGCATCTTGATGCCGTTGCAGATCATCATGGCGCGGCCCTTGTGCATGGAATCAGCAAAGGAACCGGCAAACGGGGCCAGTACGACATAAGAAACGGTGAACGACCAGAGCAGCATCGATAAATGCCATTCGGGCGCGCTCTGCTCGCGCAGCAGCGCCAGCGCGGCGATAAACAGGGCGTTATCAGCCAATGCCGATAAAAACTGCGCGCCTAAAATAATGAAAAAACCACGATCCATGCCGTGCCAAGCCTGTCTGGAAGTCGGTAGTTCGAGAGGCATCGGGCTTAGAGGTTGCAGCGCCGAAGCCAGAACCTGCGATTTTTATAGAAAATAGTTGTGAACCATGCCCGCGCGGGGCGGCCATGACGCCCGGTTTATATCATGTTTGTACCGGCCAGGCCGATAAAAACCGGTAGCCGTGGGCGGACTGTTTGATGGGAGCAATTGTTACATCAATGCCCTAATCATCAGCGCAGGCTGGTGGTGGGCCTGGGGATGCATGCTATGATGGCAAAATCCTGGCACGGGAAGACCCCGCACCAACCGCTGGCTGGCAACAAGATGGATACAAAGTCTGCCGCGCAATACATCGCGTAACAGACGCCCTTATGGCAACGCTGGGTGGTTTGGCTATCTCTGATGGATATTCTGCAATACCTTCTTCCTGTATTTACTGATTACGGCTACGCCGCTGTATTTGCCGTGCTGGTGGTCTGCGGCTTTGGCGTTCCTATCCCCGAAGACATTACCCTGGTTGCCGGCGGCATTATCGCCGGCATGGGCTTTGCCAATGAGCACACCATGTTCTTCGTCGGCATGGCTGGGGTGTTATGTGGCGATGCCCTGATGTTCTTTATCGGGCGTTACTTTGGCGAGAAAGCGCTGAAATGGCGCTGGGTGGCGCATGTGATGACGCCGCAACGCTACGCCGCAGTACAGGACAAATTCCGCCGCTATGGCTATCGCGTTTTGTTTGTAGCGCGCTTTCTGCCTGGCTTGCGTACACCGATTTATCTTTCTGCGGGCATGTCGCGCTGCGTGCCGTTCTGGCGCTTTTTGCTGGCAGATGGCCTGGCCGCTTTTATCAGCGTGCCGATCTGGGTCTATCTGGGCTATTACGGCGCGTATAACCGCGAGTGGCTGCAGCGTGCCATCGAAAAAGGCCAGACCGGCATGTGGTTCCTGCTGGCAGGCCTCGCCACCTTTAGCCTGATCTGGTACTTGCGCCATCGCCGCGCGCATCACCATCCGCATCACGGCCCCGCCGAACCCGGCAAAAAATTGCTGTGCGACAAGGTCGGTGAAAACTCCAAGTGACCAACGTGCCACAATGCGGCTCAATGCTGTGTACTGCCACCTAACCTGACCCCACACCATGACTCGCCCGATCCAGGCGTTAATCCACCGCGCCGCGCTGCAACACAACTATCAACTGACACGCCAGCTTGCGCCTGCCAGCAAAACGTTTGCTGTGGTCAAGGCCAATGCCTATGGGCATGGCCTGCAACGCGCGGCCGCAGCGTTATATAACGCGGACGGTTTCGGCATTCTTGAATTTGATCGCGCGGTGGCCTTGCGTGACTGGGGTCATGTACAACCGGTGCTGCTGCTGGAGGGGGTGTTCAGCCAGGCAGAATTGATCGCCGCTGCGCAGCATGATTTCAGTGTCGCCATTCACCAGCCCACGCATCTGCAATGGCTGGAGCAATCCCGGCTGGCACGGCCCCTTAATATCTTTCTCAAGCTCAATACCGGCATGAACCGTCTCGGTTTTCCGGCTAGCCAGGCGCGTGAGCTTGCCGCGCGGCTGCAGCGTTGCGCCAATGTGGCCAGCGTGACGGTGATGCAGCATTTCGCCACTGCCGACGAACCCGAGAAGGGCATCGACCAACAATTGGCGCGTTTCAAAGCCGCAACCGAAGGGCTGGCTTTGCCGCAGTCACTGGCCAATTCCGCCGCCACCCTGGCCTACCCGCAAACCCACGCGCAGTGGAACCGCCCCGGCATCGTGTTATATGGTTCATCGCCATTCGCGCAGCGCAGCGCGCAAGATCTCGGTCTGCAAGCGGCAATGACGCTGCAGTCCGAACTGATTGCAATCCAGGATCTGCAGCCCGGTGATCAGGTGGGTTATGGCGCGACCTTTACTGCAGATCGTGCCATGCGCATAGGCGTGGTCGCTTGCGGTTACGCCGATGGTTATCCACGCGTGGCCCCGACCGGGACACCGGTGACCGTCGATGGTGTAGCAACGCGGCTGGTCGGGCGGGTTTCGATGGATATGCTGACGGTTGATCTGAGCGCCGTACCCGCTGCGCGCATAGGCAGCAAAGTTGAATTGTGGGGACAAAACCAGCCCATTGATGCCGTCGCCCATGCGGCGGGCACCTTGGGTTATGAATTAATGTGCGCGGTTACCACCCGCGTACCGTTTGTGGATGCATGAGCTGCAGCGATCCTGCCGCCGCGTTTAAAACAAAAACCGGACTTGCGTGCTTCGCCATGGCGATGGCAATGTCTGGCATGGGCCCATTTGGGCAAGGCTCGAAAAAGCAAGGGTTGTTCTTTAGAATGACCCGCTTTATCAAATAATTTACAACTTCGTATTCATCAACCAGCAGGTTGCATCATGGCATTGATTGTCCAGAAATACGGTGGCACTTCGGTCGGCTCGCCGGAGCGCATCAAAAATGTGGCGAAGCGCGTCGCCAAATTTAAAGCGCAAGGACACGATCTGGTGGTCGTGTTGTCCGCCATGAGCGGCGAAACCAATCGCTTGATTGCCCTGGCCAAAGAGATTCAGGCCAACCCTGATCCGCGTGAGCTGGATGTGATTGTGTCCACTGGCGAACAAGTGACTATTGGCCTGCTGGCCATGGCACTTAAAGAACTCGGCCTTGAGGCGCGTTCTTATACCGGCGGCCAGGTCAAGATCCTGACCGACAGTGCATTTACCAAAGCCCGTATCCAGTCGATAGACGACGAAAACATGCGCGCCGACCTGAATGCCGGCCGCGTCGTGATCGTCGCAGGTTTCCAGGGCGTGGATGCGGAAGGCAATATCACGACTTTGGGTCGTGGTGGTTCGGATACCACGGGCGTGGCGCTGGCCGCAGCGCTGCGTGCCGACGAATGCCAGATTTATACCGACGTCGACGGCGTCTACACCACCGACCCGCGTGTGGTGCCCGAAGCCCGCAAGCTCAAGACCATTACCTTTGAAGAAATGCTGGAAATGGCCAGCCTGGGTTCCAAGGTTTTGCAGATTCGTTCTGTTGAGTTTGCCGGCAAGTACAACGTTAAATTGCGCGTGTTGTCGTCCTTCCAGGATGAAGGCGAGGGCACGCTGATTACCTTCGAGGATGACAGCAACATGGAAAAACCCGTCGTTTCCGGCATCGCATTCAACCGTGACGAAGCGCGTATCAACGTGATCGGTGTGCCGGACAAACCCGGTATTGCTTATCAGATTCTGGGCCCGGTTGCCGATGCCCTGATCGACGTCGACATGATCATCCAGAACGTGGGTCAGGACGGCACTACCGATTTCAGCTTTACCGTGCCCAAGAACGATCTGCCGCGCACGATCAAAGTGCTGGAAGGCGTACAGAACCATATCGGCGCCAAGAGCGTGTCGGGCGACGACAAGATCTGCAAGATCTCGATCGTCGGCGTGGGCATGCGTAGCCATGTGGGCGTGGCCTCGACCATGTTCCGCACGCTGGCGGAAGAGGGCATCAATATCCAGATGATCTCGACCTCCGAAATCAAGATTTCGGTCATTGTGGACGAGAAGTACCTGGAACTGGCCGTACGCGTGCTGCACAAGGCATTTGGTCTGGATCAGGCTGCTTAAGCGCTGCGATCAATAAAAACAGCCCTTTGTGGCACGGTTAATTACCGTGGCCACAAGGGGCTGTTTGTTTTTTAACAGGCGGTTTAAAGCAGTTTTTGCCTCATTGGCCATGGCCTATTCATTTAATTGCAATGTTTGATGCGGTTATTGATCGCAGCGGTGCACTTGATTGAATAGCGTGGCGATAATTTCTGTGGAATTGTTTTTCTTTAGCAATCAAGCGATTGCCGTTTTTATCGGGATTAATTGATTCGTTTTGTTGACGGCCTGGGGGTTGCACGGTATTATCCCGCTTCCCTTGACGGAGACGTGGATGAGTGGCTGAAATCACTTCCCTGCTAAGGAAGCATACGGGCTTAAACCTGTATCGAGGGTTCGAATCCCTCCGTCTCCGCCAGCGGACTTACTCGCAGGCGGTTCGCAAGTGTAGTAAGAAGTAGTAAAGCAGCAAATGACAGTGCACCCGTAGCTCAGTTGGATAGAGTATCTGGCTACGAACCAGAGGGTCGGGCGTTCGAATCGCTCCGGGTGCACCATCATTCTTTTGCTGTTGTCCATATTGCTTGATGCAATATCGCCTCGTCCCCATCGTCTAGAGGCCTAGGACACCGCCCTTTCACGGCGATAACCGGGGTTCGAATCCCCGTGGGGACGCCACACTGTTGGCTACTGCGCGGACGCATCTTGAAGTCCGGCGGTACTCGCAATCCTCATGGCCCGCATGGCCACTCCGGTTGCTCCGTTCCGGCGGCCTTCAACCTGCGACCGCTCGCTACGCCCTCACCATCGCTGAACTTCCCCGCTGTTGAATCGATTGCTGCTTACTTGCTGGCATTTACGCAATGCGCTTCGCTGTTGCGGCTTGCTTCGCTCGCCATCTCAAAACCGTTGGCCCTTGTCGAGTGCCGAGTGCGGCATGGTCTTCCTGCATACCGTCCTTCCTGCACCAAGCCAACAAAGCCGCACATTCTGCCCGCAACATCCAGCTAACAAAAGCCAATCAAAACCGGTCTCGTTTTAGCACGCGCAGTTTGCCCAACTAACCGAGCAGCAACGCCAGGCCCGTACGCCCCCCAAAAACAAAGCCGGACATGACAGCATCAAGTCCGGCTCAGTGTTCACGCACGCGGCAGTTTAAAAATCGCGGAACTGCTTATGGCATTCGGTGCAGCGGTTTTCTACGGCGTCGAAAGCGGGGCGGATTTGCGCGGGGTCGCGGGTGGCGGCTTTTAGTTTGAGCTGGTCCACGGCGTCTTGCAGATTTTTGGCGTCGCGGTCGAAGTCGGCGCGGTTCAGGTTGATGGCGCCCGCTTTGGCGGCCGTCTTGCTGTCGTCTTTGCCCAGCTCGGTAAACCACTGCCAGGGCTGATGCGCCAGGATCTGCAATTGCTCGGCGTCGGCCGAGAATTTATCGGCTTTCCAGTCGGATTCGCCGCGCAACATGTCGCGCATTTCCTGGCTGGTATGCAGCATTTGTTTAAAAACCTGTTTGCGCTTGTACACCGGCGAATTCGGGTCTTCGTGACTACAGGCGGAGAGTAGGGCTACACACACCAGCAAACTAACAATTCGAGCGGTCATTGAATACATTTCTGTTTATGAGATGAAAAGGTGTATCAGTGTCGCGGCGGCCGGGCCAGCCGCAACATGCGCCGCCGCCATTTGCGTAACCGCATGCGCCAGGGGCGGGATCGGTTGCGCGCCCAGCGGCGGGCGCGGGCAATCAATATATAAATACGCCGGTATAACGGCACCTTACGCAAGGCAGGTCGGCAAGCGCGCTCGATGACTGCCACCAGGCCGGCTTCCAGCAGTTTGGTCGCACTATACAGCAGCCCACCGCTAATCCAGTGGTGCCGGGCCATCCAGTAATACGCCAGCACCTTGGGGGGTTCAAACGCGATAAACAAGGCGCTGACCACAAGCATCGCCTGCCATGGTGGCCGGCGCGATAACCATGCAAATGACCACAAACTCAGACGCCGCCATACCGGCAAAGTTAAAAACGCTTCCACCAGTGGGCGCACGTGCGTCCAAAGCCAGGCTTGCAGCTCGATCAGCAATGCCAGCGGCAAGCTAAACCAGGTAGGGCGACGGGAGTAGGGCACGGAAGACGGACCTGGCGACGACAAAATCTGATTCTAGCTGTAGCGGCTGGCGTCGGCCTGACGCGCCTTGATTTATTCGGCCTCTGCTCGGTCTTTTTCCGGAGTCTGCGCGGCATAAAAGCCGGCCAGGCCGGGAGAGAGGGCCAGCCTGCCGGATAAGAACGATCAGGGAAATGCACCTGAACAACGCGCCGTGTTAATGCCCCGATGACAAGACTTATTACCAATCGGCGGATTGCGGGCATGCCCTATAAACATCCCCGCTGTGATCGCCCGGATTATTTGTGTGCGTCAGGTAAACCGGAGGATGCTTACGGCGTTGAGTGGTGCTGACCATCAGACAGGCAGCTAAGGCAATGGATGTGGATGTATCGGTAGAAAGCGGCGAGCGCAGGCTGAACCAGTGGGTGGGTCTGACTGTTTTAATCCTGTCGGTGATTATGGGTATGGCCAAAATCAAGGACGACAATATTGTGCAGGCGATGCAGCAGGCCAAGATGCAGGCGCTGGATACCTGGAACGAATATCAGTCGACCCGGCTTAAACGTCATCAGCTTGAAAACACCGATCTGCTAATATCGGCGCTTTCGTCCGCCGCGCCTGCACAGCACGCGCGCGCAACGTTGGCTGGCCAGATGGCGCACTACGATAAAGAAGTGCCGCAATTACGCCACACCGCGCAGGCGCAAGATGCGCTCTACGACAAACTAAACTATCGGGATGACCAGTTTGATCTGGCCGATGCCCTGTTGAGCATCGCCATTGCCATGGCGGGTGTCACCGCCTTGACGCATTTGCGCTGGTTGATGGCGGTAAGCTGGGTGTTTGGTGCGACCGGGGCCGCTTTTGTGGTGGCGGCGTTTGCCAGCCTGCCCTTGCATCCCGACTGGATTATCGCGGTTCTAACCTGAACGCCGCTGCGGCGCGGGTCCGCTTGCAATAAAGAGAACAACAATGATGAACCTGGACCGCTTCCAGTTTTTGCCGCGCCGTGTAGTCGACACCGGCAACCGATGGGATTGGGCGCTGCTGCCACTGGTACTCAGCGCGCTGATTCTGCTGGGCTATGGCGCCAGCCAGATGACCACGCCGTATCAGGTCGGCACCCAGTTGCCGATTACGCTCGACCCGATCTGGCTGCCGTATTACCTGCTGCGCACCATGCTGCGCATGTTTATTGCGCTTGGCTTCTCGCTGGTGTTTGCCTGCGTGTTTGCTGCGCTGGCGGCCAAGGTGCGCGCGGCGGAGAAAGTCCTGATTCCGATGCTCGACATTTTGCAGTCGATTCCGGTGCTGGGCTTTTTGTCGATCACGATCACCGGTTTCATTGCTTTGTTTCCCGGCAATCTGCTGGGCGTCGAGTGCGCATCGATCTTTGCCATTTTCTGTTCGCAAGCGTGGAATATGGCGTTCAGCCTGTACCAATCCTTTCGTACCGTGCCCGCCGAACTGCAAGAAGCTTCACGCATCTTCCAGCTGTCTGGCTGGCATCGCTTCTGGCGTCTGGAAATGCCCTATGCCATGCCGGGGCTGCTGTGGAACATGATGATGTCCATGTCCGGCGGTTGGTTTTTTGTGGTGGCCTCCGAAGCCATTTCGGTCTCCAACCAGAACATCAAACTGCCGGGCATCGGTTCTTATATTTCCGCCGCGATCGAGGCGCGTGATCTTGGTGCCATCGGTTGGGCGATACTGGCCATGCTGATCGGCATCCTGCTGTACGACCAGTTGTTCTTCCGGCCACTGTTAGCCTGGGCCGACAAATTCCGCTTTGAAGAAACCGGTAGCACCGGCGGGCAGTCTTCGTGGTTGCTGACCTGGTTGCGCCGTACCGACCGCATGCAAACCATGATGCTGCGCGGCTTTTCGGTCATCGACCGCAGCTTTGTGTATTTCCGCAAAAAACACGACGGCACCTCGATCATGTCGCGCCAGCGCACGCATAACAGCACGGCCGAGCGCGTCTGGGATGCCGTGGTGGCCGCGCTGACGCTGTTCGCAATCTATCGGCTGTCGCACTTTATCCTGAGCGAGGTCGGGCTGGCCGAAGTCGGGCATGTGTTTTTGCTTGGCTTCTACACGCTGCTGCGGGTGATGGTGCTGATTGCGCTAGCTGCGGCCGTGTGGGTGCCGGTGGGGGTGTGGATAGGCATGAACCCGCGCTGGGCCGATCGCTTGCAGGCGGTGGCGCAGTTTCTGGCGGCGTTTCCGGCCAACCTGACTTTTCCGCTGGCGGTTGTGGTTATCGTCAAATTCAATCTGCATCCAGACATCTGGTTGTCGCCGCTGATTATCCTGGGCACGCAGTGGTACATCCTGTTCAACGTGATTGCCGGCGCGTCCAATATCCCGACTGAACTGCGCTATGCCGCGCGCAACCTCGGCCTGACGGGCTGGCTGAAGTGGAAGCGCTATATGTTGCCCGCTGTCTTTCCCAGCTTTGTGACCGGGGCCATTACGGCCAGTGGCGGCTCGTGGAACGCCAGCATCGTGTCGGAGTACGTGACCTGGGGCAATACCACGCTGGAAGCGCACGGCCTGGGCAGCTATATCGCGCATATGACAGCGGTGGGTGATTTTCCGCGCATTGCACTCGGCATCGGCGTGATGTGCGTGTTTGTGATGGGTTTGAACCACTTTGTCTGGCGCCGCTTGTACAAGCTGGCCGAAGAGCGCATGCATTTCTGAGCGCATGCGGACGCAGCAAAATCAGGGCGCAAGCATAACGAATACACCGCAGCAGGCGGGAGAACCAGAATGGCAAATGCATTGATTGAATTGAAAGGCGTCGGCAAATCGTTCCGTTCGGCCGACGGCACCCAGCGCGCGGTACTGGAGGACGTTGATTTCACCCTGGCCGAAGGCGAGATCGTCGCTTTGCTCGGCCAGTCTGGCTCCGGCAAGTCCACGCTGCTGCGGCTGATGGCCGGGCTGATACCGGCCGATGAAGGCTCGGTGCATTATCGCGGCCAGCCTATCTATGGCCCTACGCGCGGCGTATCGATGGTGTTTCAGTCGTTTGCCTTGTTTCCGTGGCTTACCGTGCAACAGAACGTTGAACTGGGGCTGGAAGCCCGCGGCGTGCCGCAAGCCGAGCGCGAAGAACGCGCCGAAAAAGCGATTGAGCTGATCGGCTTGTCCGGCTTTAACGGCGCTTTGCCGCGTGAATTATCGGGCGGCATGCGCCAACGCGTCGGCATAGCCCGGGCGTTGGTGGTGGAGCCCGATATCCTGCTGATGGACGAAGCGTTTTCTGCGCTCGATGTGTTGACCGGCGAGCAATTGCGCGACGACATGCTGGAGTTGTGGGAGAGCAAACAAACGCCGATGCGCGGCATTCTGGTGGTCTCGCACAATATCGAAGAAGCCGTGTTGATGGCCGATCGCGTGCTTATTTTCGCCAGCGATCCGGGCCGCGTGCGCGCCGAACTACGCATCTCGTTGCCGCGTCCGCGCAATCCGGAAAGCGTAGAAGTGCGCAGCCTGATCGACGAGGTGTACGCCCTGATGACGGCGCGTACCCGTGCCGGCAAAACCACCGAGGGCACCAGCGATCTGCATCTGGCCTATCGTTTGCCGGAAGCCGACGTCAGCCGTATGGAAAGCTTGCTGGAAATGTTGTCCGAGCCGCCATTCAATGGCCGTGCTGATTTGCCGGCTCTGGGTGAAGAAACCGAGCTGACCGACGATGAATTGCTGCCGCTGACCGATGCGCTGCATTTGCTCGGGCTGGCGCAGGTGGCGCATGGCGATATTGCAACCACGCCGCTGGGCCAGCGTTATGTGCAGGCCGAAAATACCGAGCGCCAGCAAATCTTTGGTACGCAACTGTTGGCACACGTGCCCCTGGCGGCCCATATCCGCCATAGCCTTGATAGCAGTGATTCGGGCGAGTTGCCAGAAGAGCCGTTCTTGCGCATGCTGCGCGAGTCTATGGATGCCGACGAAGCCGAACGCGTGCTCAAGGTGGCCATCGAATGGGGCCGCTATGGCGAAGTCTATGAATATGGTTTCCACACCGGTCTGATCCGCTTGCCGGAAGAAGACGAACCCGAATCCGAAGAGGCAGAAAGCTGATTTGTCACGCGTCGATCTAAACCGCGATACCCCCTCGCTCAGTAGCGAACAACGCCAGGCCATTGCCTCGCGTTCCAGCTGGGTGAGCGTGTGGGTGAATATCTGTTTGACCATAGGCCAGCTGGTCACCGGCGTGCTGGCGCATTCGCAAGGTTTGATCGCGGACGGTCTGCATTCCTTGTCGGATCTGCTTTCGGATTTTGTGGTGCTGTTTGCCAACAAACACAGCCACAAAGCCGCCGACGCCGACCATCAATATGGCCACGCCCGCTTTGAAAACGCCGCATCGCTGGCGCTGGGCGTGTTGTTGCTGAGCGTGGCTGGTGTGATGTTGTTCCGCGCGGTGGAACGTATTCAGGACCCCAGCCATATCCCGCAAGTACATGCCGTCGCCCTCTGGGTGGCGGTGGCGGCCATCGTCGCCAAAGAGGGCCTGTTCCGTTACATGATGCGCGAGGCCAAACGCGTCAATTCCAGCATGCTGATGGCCAATGCATGGCACGCCCGCTCGGACGCGGCGTCTTCATTGGTGGTGGCGCTGGGTGTGATCGGCAATCTGCTTGGTTTTCCGGTGCTCGATCCGCTGGCGGCGATCATTGTTGGCGTGCTGGTGGGGCGCATGGGCTGGACCTTTGGTTGGGATGCCCTCAACGATCTGATGGACCGCGCGCTGCCCCCGCCGCAGGTCGATGCGATACGCAAAGTGCTGGAAAACACGCCGGGCGTGCTCAATGCGCATGATCTGCGCACGCGCAAGATGGGCGATTCGGCGCTGGTGGATGTACATCTGGAAGTCGACGCCCACATCAGTGTCAGCGAGGGCCATCACGTGGCGGTGTTGGCGCGGCGCGCAGTGCTCGCGCAGTTTGATGTGCTGGATGTGCAGGTGCATATCGACCCGCGCGAAATGGACTCGCCGGCCGATGTGCCATTGCCCACCCGCCGCGATGTGGTGGCGGCGCTCAGTGGTTTGCTGGGGGACGTGGAGCAGGGTGGCTGGCAAGTGGTGCTGCATTACATCAACGGCACGCTGGAACTGGAATTGCGCCTGGCTGCGGGCCTGCAGATTCCGGCCACGGCCAGCATCGAGCAGCAGTTATCCGGTGCTTTGCGTTGTCCGGTCAAGCTGACGCTGTGGCAAGCGGCTGCGCTTATTTGACGATGCCGACGCGGATCGCATAACGGATCAGGTCGGCATTAGAGCCAAAGCCCATTTTTTGCAGAATGCCGCTGCGATAACTGCTGACCGTCTTGGCCGAAAGATTAAGTTCTTTGGCAATCTGCATCGGATCTTGCCCGATAGCAATGCGATAAAAAATCTGGAATTCACGCGCGGACAGCGTTTCGTGCATAGGTCGGTCGCTGGATAAGGTCACCTGGCTCACCAACTGGTTGAGCGTGGCATCGCTCAGATAATGGTTACCCGAAGCCACGCGGCGGATGGCGCCGGTTAATGCGGCTGGCGGATCTGACTTGCTGATAAAACCTTTGGCGCCGGCCCGTAGCATGCTGATGGCGTAAAGGCTTTCCGGGTATTCGCTAAAGATCAGCACGGCGGGGGCCGGTTCGATCTGGCGGATGGCGTGCAGGGTATCCAGTCCGTTTTTGCCCGGCATGGCAATGTCCAGCAAGATCACGTCATATTGATGCTTGCGCAGCAAAGAAATCACTTCGTCGCCACTGGCAGCCTCACCGGTGACCTTAAGGTCGGGCTCGGTGTGGATAGAGTCGGCAACGCCCAGGCGCACGATAGGATGACTATCGGCAACCAGGATGCGAACGTGATCTGGAGCGGTCATGACTTCCCTGTACTTAGTCCAACCCGGCCGGATGGGCAGGCCAGGCGACGGCGCTTGTTGCTAAACAATAGAAAACCGCCAGGGGCCGTGCCAGTTAGGGCACTCGCGCCTGGCGGTTATCTCACTGCGACCTCGTTACCACCCTCGCATAAAGCCCAGCACAACGCTGACGAGGAAAATAACCAGGAACAAGAAGAACAGAATACGAGCAATATCTGCGGCGCCTGCTGCAATTCCACCGAAGCCGAATACGGCAGCAATAATGGCGATAATAAAGAATACGACGGCATAGTGAAGCATGATCATTTCCTCCTGGTACTGGATTAAGGTTGTCCAATATTGTTTCCGGACTCCACGCTTTGCATTCTAAACATTAGCCGTTAAAAACCCATTGATTCAGGGCTGATTAAGCGGTCGGCTGCGTCCTACAGTTTTCGTCATCTTTACGGGACATAAAGCGGATTTGTCCGACAAAAACATCAATCAATAATATTGAAGAAAATAATACAAAAAAGGCGGGTCTAATCCCGCCTTTGCATATGCTAGATAATCGGCGTGCCGTCCGCGCCCGGGTCATCCACTTTGACTCGATGTGGCGTGTACGGCAGGTTTACTCCCAGATAGCGCGCGAAGGCCGCGCCCAGATCGGGATGGCGCAGACCGTAGTCCACAGTGGCGCACAGATAGCCCAGTTTGCTGCCGCAGTCGTAGCGTTCACCTTCAAAGGCATAAGCACGGATGGGTTTGCCCTGGCTGCGCAAGGTTTCGATGGCATCGGTCAGCTGGATTTCATCGCCTTTGCCCGGCGCAGTCTGCGCCAATACCTCAAATATATCCGGCGTAAATACGTATCGGCCTACAACGCCAAAATTGGAAGGCGCATCAGCTGGATCAGGTTTTTCAACAATGCCATCCAGACTATATAAACGTGGGCCTAATTCTGAACCCGAAATGATGCCGTATTGTTTGGTATCTTCTGCCGGTACGGATTGCATGCCAATTACGCTGCAGGAATATTCCTCATAGACATCCAGTAATTGGCGGATAGCCGGTGTTTCAGCATCGATTAAATCATCGGCCAGAATAACCACAAATGGCTCATTGCCCACCAGCGGCTGCGCACATAACACCGCATGGCCCAGGCCGCGTTGTTCCACCTGGCGGGTATAGGTAAAGCTCAGGTTGTCCGGAATGACAGACTGGATTTGTTTGAGCAATTCATCTTTGCCATGCGCGGCCAGCTCGGCTTCCAGCTCATACGCTTTATCAAAGTGGTCTTCGATATTGCGTTTACCGCGCCCGGTCACAAAAATCATTTGCGTAATGCCCGCGGCGGCGGCTTCTTCTACCGCGTACTGGATCAGCGGTTTATCGACGATGGGCAGCATTTCTTTGGGCGATGCTTTGGTCATCGGCAAAAACCGTGTGCCAAAACCGGCCACCGGAAACACTGCTTTGCGTACGGGCTGCGCAGGCATGATCAAACTCCTCCGTGCTGATAGATGGGTTGTTATTCGCTGCGCGAGTTGGCCAGCAGTTTGCGCGCCATGGATAACTGGTCATCCAGTATCGGCATCGAGCTTTGTGCAATGGCTTTGATATCGGCATCTTTGCCGTGCTCGGTTTCATCCAGATACAGCGTTTGCGCATCGAGCTTTTTCTTGGCAACGCCCAGGCTTAGATAATCGTGCTCAAACATCGGGCTCTTTTGCGTCTTTAGATGTTTGGCCAGCGTCAATGCCTCCGCATCCGGTTCGCTGGGCAGCACAATGCCCTTGTTTTTGGCCAGCTTGTCCAGCGCCTGCAAATGCGCTTGCTGCAGCGTAATGATCTGCTGCGCAAAGGCTTTGACTTCAGGAATATTGGCCTGGGTTTGCGCGATCTGTGCCAGCTGGATATCGGCGTTGGCGTAGCGTGCGGCCAGCTCCATAAATTTGATATCCGGGGCGGCCACGGACGGATTGGCGGCCTGAGTGGCGGAGGCGGGGTCGGCGGTATGTGCGATCTCCACCGCGCCCAGGCCAATGACGGCGGCGAGCACAGCGGCTTCGAGTGCAAGTTTCATGGCCATCACTCCTTTTTAATGATGGAACCATGCTAGGCGTCAGCCTTCTTTGCCGCCGTCAAACAGCCGCGCAAGCTGGCGTAGTCACAAACAGACGATCCGTGTCGGGCCGCCGACTACAGCCTGGGTGCCAAGTAGGCGCATTCCTATAGTCGTTTCCTCTTGCGCACAATTGTTGCAATGCGGGGCTTGCCGCACAGTTGCGCTCAATCTCATAACCACCCCCGCAGGCTCAACAATGGTGACCTCAAGCACCCGCATGACCGAAGGCAATCCCGGCCCTCGTGGCGCCACCTGGGATGGCAAAGGCGTCAACTTTGCGCTGTTCTCGGCCCACGCCACCAAGGTCGAACTCTGCATATTCGATGAAACCGGCAGCAAGGAAATCGAGCGCATTGAACTGCCCGAATTTACCGATGAAGTCTGGCACGGTTATCTACCCGACGTAGGCCCGGGCCTGGTTTACGGTTATCGCGTATATGGCCCGTACGACCCGGAAAACGGCCACCGCTTTAACCACAATAAATTGCTGCTCGACCCGTACGCGCGCCGCCATATCGGCGAACTGAAATGGGCGCCCGAAGTATTCGGCTATACCCTGGGCCACGACGATGCCGATCTGAGCTTTGACGAACGCGATAGCGCGCCGTTTGTGCCTAAATGCGTGGTGGTCGACTCGCAATTTGAATGGACGCATGAAAGCGCCGTACGTGTGCCATGGGAACACACCGTGCTCTATGAATTGCACGTGCATGGCTTTACCAAAATGAACGAGAAAGTGCCGGAGAAACTGCGCGGTTCTTTTGCGGCCTTGACCCAGCCCGATGTCATCAAATACATCAAGGATCTGGGCGTCACCAGCGTTGAATTGCTGCCGATCCATTCCTTTGTGAATGACAGTTATTTGCTGGACCGTGGCCTGACCAATTACTGGGGCTATAACACCCTGGGCTTCTTTGCCGCCGATCCGCGTTATTTTTCCAGCGATTCGATCAGCGAATTCAAAGAGATGGTCAAGCAGTTTCACAAGGCCGGTCTCGAAGTGATTATGGATGTGGTGTACAACCACACTGCCGAAGGCAATGAGCTCGGCCCGACGCTGAGTTTTAAAGGCATTGATAACGCCAGCTATTACCGCTTGATTCCGGATCAACGTCGCTATTACATCAACGATACCGGCACCGGCAATACCGTTAATTTGAGCCATCCGCGTGTGGTGCAAATGGTGACGGACAGCCTGCGGTATTGGGCCACCGAAATGGGTGTGGATGGCTTTCGCTTTGACCTTGCCACCATCCTTGGTCGCGAAGAATACGGCTTTGACGAGAGCTGCGGCTTTTTGCAGAGCTGTCGCCAGGATCCCATCCTGTCCAGCGTCAAACTGATTGCCGAGCCGTGGGATTGCGGTCCTGGCGGCTATCAGGTGGGCGGCTTTGCGCCGGGTTGGGCCGAATGGAATGACCGCTTTCGCGATACCGTGCGCAGCTTCTGGAAAGGTGACGAAGGCAAATCGCCGGAGCTGGCAACGCGCCTGACCGCCTCGGGCGATCTGTTTAATCAACGTGGCCGCCGCCCGTGGGCCAGTGTCAACTTCATTACCGCGCACGACGGTTTTACCTTGAACGATCTGGTTTCGTATAACGACAAGCACAACGAAGCCAATGGTGAAAACAATCAGGACGGCAGTTCCAATAATCATTCGTGGAATTGTGGTGCCGAAGGCGACACCGATGACGCCAACATCATCACGCTGCGGGAAAGACAAAAGCGCAATTTATTGGCAACGCTGCTGCTTAGCCAGGGCACCCCCATGCTGTTGGCCGGCGATGAATTCGGCAATTCGCAAGGGGGGAATAACAATGCCTATTGCCAGGATAACGAAATCAGCTGGCTGAATTGGGCCGGCATTGATGACAAGGGCGCGGCCTTGCAACGCTTTGTTAAAAAGCTGATTCTGCTGCGCCAGTCGTTTCCGGTATTGCGCCGTGGTCGCTTTTTGACTGCGGAATGGAATGACGAGCTCAAGACCAAAGATGTGACGTGGTTGTCGCCCGCGGGTGAAGAATTGACTGGCGAACAGTGGGGCGAAGGCAATATGCGTTGCTTTGGCATGCTGATCGATGGCCGCGCCGCCGTCAGCGCCATCATGAAGCCAGCATCCGATACCACCTTGTTGCTGGTGTTCAATGCCTGGCACGATATGGTCGAGTTCAAATTGCCTGATTTTGAATCGGACAAACAATGGACTTGCCTGATTGATACCAATAATCCGGAGCCGGAATCTTTGCCGACTTTTAATGGTGGCGATCAATTCCAGGTGACCGGCCGCTCGTTTGTGTTGTTCCGTCGCGAGGCGCAGGGCGATACCGAAAGCTTCTCGCAGTCGGTGGAACAAAAACTACTGGGCAAGGCATCGGCCTGATGTTGAACAAGCCCACCGCTCCCCGCCGCCCCGCGCCGCATGCCGACGCTTTGCGCCAGTTTGCGGCGTACGGGGAAGGCGACGTGTTTTATGCCGTGTTGCAAAAGACGCGTATTCCGATGGTGATGGCCGACGCGCGCAGCGAAGGCCATCCCCTGGTGTTTGCCAATGCCGCTTTTGCGCATCTGACCGGCTACAGCGTGGACGAGGTGGTGGGCCGCAACTGCAATTTTCTGCAAGGGCCGGGCACGCGCGCCGACATCGTCTTGCAGTTGACGGACGCGCTGGACTGGCCGCGCGAAATTGCAGTCGAAATACTCAATTACCGCAAAGACGGCACGCCGTTCTGGAATGCCTTGTTTATCTCGCCGGTATTTGATCAGGACGGAGAGCTGCGCTATTTCCTTGGCTCGCAGCGCGACGTCACGCAACGGCACGCCGCCGCCGAAGCGCTGCGCCATGCCCGTGACGCCGGCGGCGATGGCCATATCAGCAGCGAAGCCGCGCATGACTTCAATAATCTGTTGCAGGTAATGCTGGGCCAGCTTAGCTTGCTGACCCGCTCGCTGCAGAAGACGCCGGTGCCGGGCAGCAAGGCGCAGCATCATCTGCAAGCGGTGCGGATGGCGGTGGAGCAGGCGGGTGCCTTGTCGGGCCAGTTGCAGGCGGCGGCGCAACACGCGCGCCGCCAGAGCAGACCGGCCTGAACTTATTCGCCGACCCGGCGTACGTCTCCCACCAGAAAGATGTACGACAGGGCGCCGACCAGTGCCACCAGCGAGATGTAGATCAGTGCTGGAGCAAAGCCGTAATCCTGAGCGATATAGCCAATCACCAGCGGCACCGTAATGCCGCCGAGGCCGCCGGCAAAATTGAACACGCCCCCGGTCAGGCCGATCAGCCGCACCGGTGCCAGCGATGAAACCAGCGACCACGTGATCGAGGCAAAGCCATTACCGAAGAAGGCGATGGCCATCAACGTCATGATCCAGAGCGGGTCATCGGTGTAATTGGCGCCGATGATGCACGTCGACAGCAACAAGCCGCAAATGATCGGCGTCTTGCGCGCAAAACCGATGGACTTGCCCGCGCGCACCATACGGTCCGCGGCATAGCCCGACAGCAGCACCCCGACAAAGGCGGCAAGGAAAGGCACCGTGGTCATAAAGCCCGCGGTCAATGCGCTGACATGTTTTTCCTGAGTCAGATAGCTGGGGAACCAGGTCAGAAAGAACCACAGCGTGGACGCGATGGCAAACTGGCCGACATAAACGCCGATCAACTTGCGGTTAAAAATCATTTTCCAGTCCGCCGCCGTGACCACGCCGCGCGATTTCTGCGTTGATGGCGCGTCGCCATCGATCATGCCGCCACCGGCAGCGATATGGTCCAGCTCCGCCTGGTTTATGCCACGGGCTTTACGCGGGGGCTGATACACAAAGTGCCACACCAGCGCCCACAGCATGCCGATGCCGCCGGTAAGGATAAACACCCAGTGCCAGCTCAGTGATTCCTGTACCCAGATCAGCAGCGGCGTCAGAAACGCCAACCCGACAAACTGGCCCGAGGTGTAAAAGCCCACCGCCGAAGCGCGTTCCTGCTCCGGAAACCAGCTGGTGACCATGCGGTTATTGGTGGGGAAGGCGGGCGCTTCAAACAGGCCGGTGAGTGCGCGTAGCCCGATCAGCGAGGCAAGGCCGCCGGCCATGCCCTGAAACAAGGTGGCGATAGACCAGCCCATCACGGCAATAAAGTAGGTGAGCCTGGAGCCGACCCGATCCAGAAACCAGCCGCCCGGAATCTGGAAGGCCGTATAAGTCCAGGCAAAGGCCGAAAAGATATAGCCCATCTGCGTGCGGCTGATGCCGAATTCCTTCTGGATATGTGCCGAGGCCACGGCGAGGTTGGCACGGTCCACGTAGCAAATGACCACGGTGACAAAGATCATCAGCAGTGTCAGATAGCGACGGCGCGTGGGTTTCTGTGCTGCCACGGCGGCGGGCAGCGGTGTTGCCAGATCAGGGGTTTGCATATACGACTTTCCATGAGAGTGCGATTGACAGGGGCGTAACGGCGCCTCGCGAGCGCGTCGCCCATGATTTTTATGGTGTTGCCAGGGTAAAACGGGGTGTCGGCAACGGCAGCCCGCGGGCGCGGGGCCGCTGCTAACGGGGTTTCGACGTGCGCCGGACCGCACGCGCAATCAGCGCGCTGTTACGCGCGGCGCGTAACTACCATTCGGCCACTGCGCCGTCGGGATAGCGCCATAGCGGATTGCGCCAATCGGGCGCGCAGCGGCTGCGTTCGATCACCAATTCCTCGTTGACGACCACGCCGAGTCCGGGCCTGGTGGGCGGGCGGAAGTGACCCTCGGCCATGCTGAAGTCCTCCGGGTTAAGCACGTAATCAAGCAGCTCGGCACCTTTGTTGTAATGGATGCCCATGCTTTGCTCCTGCAGCACTGCATTCCGCGCGACGAAGTCCAGATGCAGGCACGATGCCAGTGCAATCGGCCCCAGCGGGCAATGCGGAGCCAGTGCCACATCGTAGGCTTCGGCCATGGCGGCAATCTTGTGGCACTCGGTCAGACCGCCCGCGTGCGAAAGATCGGGCTGCACGATGCCGAGGCCGCCGTCGGCCAGCACGCGTTTGAAGTCGAAGCGCGAGAACATGCGTTCACCCGCGGCGATGGGGATATGCGTGGCAGCTTGCAGACGTGGGTAGTACTCGGCTTGTTCAGCCAGTACTGGTTCTTCGATAAACAGGGGCCGGTACGGCTCCAGTTGTTTGATCAGCACGCGCGCCATCGGCGCGCTGACGCGCCCATGAAAATCAAGGCCGAACTCGATGGTGTTGCCAAAGGCGGCGCGGATCTCCGCTACCACCGCCACGGCAGCGTCGACCTTGCGGCTGTTATCAATAATCCCCATTTCTTCGCAGCCGTTGAGCTTGAAGGTATCAAAGCCCGTCGCCTGCAAGGTCTTGATGCCCGCAATCACGTCCGCGGGGCGGTCGCCGCCCACCCAGCTATAGGCCTTGATACGGTCACGGACCAGGCCACCCAGCAGCTGGTACACCGGCACCCCCAGCGCCTTGCCTTTGATGTCCCACAATGCTTCGTCGATGCCGGCGATGGCGCTCATCAGGATGGGGCCGCCGCGATAGAACGCCCCGCGATACATGGTCTGCCACAGGTCGTTGATGCGATGCGGGTCCTGGCCGATCAGGACATCGCCCAATTCGTGTACCGCCGCTTCGACGGTACGGGCGCGGCCCTCGATAACGGGTTCGCCCCAGCCGGTGATGCCCGCGTCGGTTTCAATCTTGAGAAACATCCAGCGGGGAGCCAGCCGATAGGTGCTTAAGCGTGTGATTTTCATGCCTGGGTACTCCGGTAAGCGGCCACAAATTGGCGGGCCAGTTCGGTGGTGCGCGCGACGCTCTGGCCCGCGCGATACAGATCGCCGCCCAAGCCCGCACCCACGCAGCCGGCGGCGAGATAATCGGCAAGATTGCCCGGTGTGATGCCGCCGACGGCATAAACCGGCACCTCGGCGGGCAGCACGGCTTTAAGCGCCTTGATATAGGCGGGGCCAAAGGCGCTGGAAGGAAAAATCTTTAGCGCTTGCGCGCCCGCCGCCAGCGCGGCAAACGCCTCGGTGGCGGTGGCGCAGCCCGCGTACACCTGCAATTTGTGCGCGACCGCGCGGGCAATAACCGTGGGGTTGGTGTTGGGGGTGACGATCAAGCGCGCGCCCAGTTGCAGCAACTGGTCAACCTGTTCCGGCTGCAACACCGTACCGGCGCCGATTTGCGCGTGCTGGCCAAACTGGCGCACCGCCTGGCCGATGCTGCTGGGCCAGTCGGGCGAATTAAGTGGAATTTCGATCAGGCTGAAGCCGGCATCGATCAGGGCGGCGATATGTGCCGGCGCTTCGAGCGGGGTAATGCCGCGCAAGATCGCAATCAGCGGCAAGGGCGTTTTATTGTTCATGCAGCAGACTCCGGATGCCGTTCTGAAAAGCGATGTCTCCATCAAGCGCATGGGCGTCGATACCCGCCAGGGCAAAGGCTTGCAGATAACGGGTATTGAGATTGCGATTGCCGATCACGCTGATGCAGGCACCGGCCGGAATTGCCCATTGCGCCAGCATGCCGCCGACTTCATTGCCGATCAGCAGGCCGGACAGCCATTCGCCGACGGCAGTGGGCGGCAGTTGCCCCAGCACACGGGCGCCGCGCGTTTCGAACAGGGCGCGCAGGATATTGCGATCAGTCAGCCCGCTTTGCAGTCCGCGCTGGAACCACTCCGGCGCGGCGCGCTGCGCGGGTAAACCTGCGCCGATCAAGGATTGCGACAACAGCAGATGGTGTAGCTCGCCGGTCATGACGGTGCGGAAATCCAGCACCCTGGCGCCATCCAGTTGCGCCCACTTGCTATGGGTGCCTGGCAGCACGTAATACGGCGCGGGCCGCTCGCGATAGGCACCCAGCAACTGGGTTTCTTCGCCGCGCATAACGTTGTGATTTTCGTGCCGGTTGACGCTCAGTCCTGGCACGATCCAGGCTTTGACCGGCCAGGCCTCGGTCACGGGCTGCAACTGGCCAGCCAACGCATCAAGGCTGGCCGGGCAGGGCAGATAGGGTGCTTCGATCCAGCCCGCGTTGCTGCCTACCATGCCCGCCATGACCACGGGCAGGGCTTGCAGATGCAACCAGGGCGACAGCACCCGCTGGAACACCGCATGGGGTGTGGCGCCGCCCAGGCGGGTGATGCCGCAGGCGGATTGCAGATGGTCGATGCAGACGCCGTCCTGAACCCGCCAGGCGCGCAGATTTGTGGAGCCCCAGTCGACGGCAATGTAGCTGTGTTTCACAAAACGTCCCCCGCATCCAGCCGGGCAGAAGCTGCCGCGATAAGCGTAGGGACGGAGCGGTGCAGTGCGGGTGCGGTTGTGTTTTTGCGCATGGCGCCTCCGTAATTTCGCGCCAGCGCAGTGAGCGGTGCTGGCGATACGGAGGGCATCGTAGTGCGGGCTAATCGGAGCGCAACCCGACTTTGATCAACAAATGTGTAGATCGTCTTGCGGCAGTTTTTGCGCTAGCGCCAGCGCGTTTCGATCAGTTTGTACTCGCCGTTGGCGAAGATACGGGCCATGCCGTCGTTGAATTTCTGCAGAAAAAAACCGCCGTCCGGATGGGCGCGGCTGAACACGCAATACACCGAAGTCTGGGCCGCCAGCCCGACCGGTTCGACCTTGCCAGCCAGCTCGTCGGCATGGGTTTGCAATAAATATTGCGCGACTTTCTCGAAAGCCAGTGCGTATTCCACGCGATCGAGCAACAGCATGCGTAATCCCATAATGCTCTGTGAGGTGACCTCTTTGCGGATGTCGTTATTGCTGTCGAATTCAGTGCCGTATTCGTAGCCATTGGTGATGGCCACGCGCTTGCCGAGCAGGTCGGCCACGCTCAGGCTACGCGGCGCGGTACGGCTGGCGCGGGCATAGATCAGGGCGCGGCTGGTAAAGAGCGGATGTTGCGGCCACAGATATTCGTTTTCGTTGAGCGCAGTGCGCGATGTATCAAAACAGCCGACCAGTTCGCCGGCACGGACCATGCGGATGCAGCGGGCGTAAGGCAGTGACACAAATTGTGCCTGCACGCCGGATGCGGCAAAGGCCGACTGGACGATGTCTTCGGCCATGCCGCGCGCCGCGCCATCCACCCGTCCGGAATAGGGATACCAGTCGTCTTCGGCCCCGATCAAAACGTGTGTGGGCGCACTGGCTGGCGCTGCCCAGACCGTTGCATTGGCCAGCAAAAAACAGCCCACCAGCGCCCGATGCAGCAGGCCGCCCCATCCCCTCATCTTGCTTTCCTTGCCGCCGCTTGTTGTCAGGCGAATATCGGTGAAGGCCAGCGCAAACGCAATGGGGTGTACGCCTTGGCGTCGGGAATACAACAAAGCCGGGCCTTTAGCCCTTGCCAGCGCTCCGGTATGCTGCAGTTTCCAGAACAACGCGCAGGAGCCCATCATGCAAAAACACTACAAGCTCAATCATAAAGAACTGGCCGATCTGGCCAGCGGGCGCGGCCTCTGTGTGACCACCGACAAGATTGTGGTCGACGGCGCACCGGTCGGTTATATGGTGCGCGAAGAACCTGAAGACGAGCAGGACAGCGGCTGGCGTTTTTTTGCTGGCGATGAAGACGATAAATATATCGATAATCCAAAGAATTTCAGCCTGCTCGATTTGAACGTGCTGGCAAATTACGATCAGAGCATCGTGCCGTTGATTGATGCGCCCGTGGGCGCGGCGTTTGATAAGGTCGAAGGCGAGTTTTATGACGCCAGCGACGAAGCGGGCGAATAAACATATATAGATAGAGCAAGCAGAACAGGCCGGCGCATGCGCGGGCCTGTTTTTATTTGCGCTGCAGAAAGCGATAGAACGCCGCGTGGTCGGCGTGCGCCACATTGATGCGCAAGGCGGCTTCGGCGCGCAGATCGGGCCGGAACAAATAGCCCGGTGCCAGCAAGATGCCCTCGGCCGCGGCCTGTTCCACCAGGCGATGGACTGTTACGCCTGCGGGTACGCCCGCCCATAAAAACATGCCGCCTACCGGCCGATGCAGCAGGCCATATCCGGCCGCCAGCAAGGCTTCGCTAACCTGTTGTTGTGCCGCCGCCAGCCGGGTGCGCACGCGGCTGAGATGACCGCGCAGCATGCCTTCGCTCAGAATCACCTGCACCAGTTGCTCGTTGATTTCAGACGTGGTTAGCCCTTGCGCCATCTTGAGCGAAACCAGTCGCTCGGCCAGTCCGGCTTCGCAAGCCACAAAGCCGACGCGTAAGGCTGGCGAGATGGTTTTGGAAAAACTGCCGACGTGGATCACCCGTCGCAATTGGTCCAGGCTGGCGATGCTGTGCGCAGTACCGGGGTGCAATTCAGCAAAGATGTCGTCTTCGACGATATGGAAATCATGTTTTTCCGCCAACTGCAGCAAGCGATGCGCGGTGGCCGGACTGCAGCAGGCGCCGGTTGGATTTTGCAGATTGCTATTGGTAAAGAACACCTTGGGCTGGTGCTGCAGGGCGATTTGCTCCAGCGCCACCGGGTCCGGGCCTTGCGCGGTAAATGGCACGCCGATGATATTGACCCCAAGCGCGCGTAATCCGGGCAGTAGATTGCAATAGCCGGGATCGTCCACCAGCACAGTATCGCCGCTTTGCAACAAGGCCCGCGCGAGTAAATCGAGGGCGTGGCTGGCGCCATGGGTCAGTACGATTTGTTGTTCGGCGGCTTCGATTTCGCGTGCCGCCAGCCGGGTCTGGATTTGCTGGCGCAAGGGCACAAAGCCATAAGCGTGGCCGTAACGGGTAAAGGCGCTGGGTTGGCGGCGGGCCAGCGTGGCCAGGCCGTGTTTGATGCCATCGGCAAACACCAGGTGTTCCGGCAGCCAGCCGCTACCCGCTTGCAGCGTCAGGCTGTCGTCGCCATAGACGCGCTGTAACAGCAGCAAGGCGTCCTGTGCGCGTGGACCAGCAGTCGGGGCCGCGTTGCGTTTGCGCGCGCGCGCGAGCACAAAGTAACCGCTGGCGCGGCGCGCTTCGACATGGCCGGACGCCACCAGCCGGTTATAGGCGTTGGTAGCGGTCAGCGTGCTGATGGCGCATTCGCGTGCCAACGTGCGCACCGAGGGCAAGCGGGTGCCGGGGCGCAGCGCGCCACTGTCTATGCGGCGCGCCAGGGCATCGTGCAACTGGCTGACCAGGGGGAGGGCGTGGTCGGGGTCGAGGCGTAGCGCAAGCGATTCGGTCATGGCAATTGTTTATATACAGATTAATGTTGCCTACTCTGCCAGATTGCATCCCGCTCCAGCAATCTGGCCGTGGCATCGCAACTGTATTGCCGCTTTGATATGCACAGCGCCAGCGCTTAACCGGCGGACTGTATATAGGCAATGGCGGGCATCGGTTTTAGTCTGGCAAACATTCGACAGGAGCAGCGCATGGGCACCACGCACGACACCCCCGTTATCACCGCCGACGCCGCCTGGTTGCCGTTTACCGGCAACCGCGCGTTTAAAACGGACCCGACGCAGCGCACGCTGGTCTCGGGCAAAGGCGCGTATTACCAGAATGCAGCGGGCCAGACGCTGTTCGATTGCTTGTCTGGCTTATGGTGCACGCCGCTGGGGCATGCCCATCCGGCAATTGTAGAAACGCTTAAACGTCAGGCCGAAACGCTGGATTACGGCACCGGTTTCCAGTTTTCCAATCCGCAGACCTTACGCCTGGCCGAGCGCATCGCTGAACGGGCCCCGGCTGGTCTGGAGCACGTGTTCTTTACCAATTCGGGCTCGGAATCGATCGATACCGCGCTCAAGATTGCAGTCGGCTATCACCGTCTACGTGGCGAAGCCACGCGCTTTCGCATGATCGGGCGCGAACGCGGCTATCACGGCGTGGGGTTTGGCGGGGTCTCGGTCGGTGGCATGGTGGCCAACCGCAAGATGTTTGCACCGCTGATGCTCAATGGCGTCGACCATTTGCCGCATACCCATAATCTGTCGGAGATGGCATTCAGCCGCGGTCAGCCCAAATGGGGCGCGCATCTGGCGGACGAGCTGGAACGGCTGGTGGCTTTGCATGATGCCTCGTCGATTGCCGCCGTGATTGTCGAGCCGATGGCGGGTTCCACTGGCGTGCTGGCCCCGCCCGAAGGTTATTTGCAGCGTCTGCGCGATATCTGCACGCGCCACGGCATCCTGCTGATTTTTGATGAAGTGATTTGCGGCTTTGGCCGGCTTGGCGACTGGTTTGCCGCTTCGCGCTTTGGCGTTACGCCCGACATGATCTGCTTTGCCAAAACCATTACTAACGGTGTCGTGCCCTTGGGTGGCGTGATTGTGCGTCCGGAAATCTACCAGGCGTTTATGACCGGACCGGCGCACGCAGTCGAATTCATGCACGGCTATACCTATTCCGGCCACCCGCTGGCAACCGCCGTGGGCAATACCGTGCTTGATCTGATCGAGTCGGAAGGCCATCTGCAACATGCGCGCGAGCTGGAACCCGTGCTGGAAAACGCCGTGCATGCCTTGGGCGACGAAGCCAGCGTTACCGATATCCGCAATATGGGCCTGGCCGCAGCGGTTGATCTGGCGCCCATTGCCGGCCAGCCGGGCTTGCGCGGCTATCGCGTGTTTGAGGCGGGTTTGCAACAAGGGCATTTGTTCCGCGTTACGGGCGATACCGTGGCAATGGGCCCGCCGTTTATTGCTACGCCCACTGAAATTGAAACCATGACCGAATGCCTGCGCCACCTGATCCGCAGCGTTCCCAATACCTGAGCCCAAGGCAAAAGCATGACTTCCAATCAAGATTTGCAACAACTGACGCTGGCTGGCCACTGGATTAACGGCCAGGCCGTCGCTGGACTATCCGATCGTTTTGGCGAAGTGTTTTGCCCGGCCGAAGGCAAAGTCAGCGGCCGCGTTAGCCTGGCCAGCAGCGAAGAAGTGGCCGCCGCCGTCGCCAGCGCCAAAGCCGCCTTTCCGGCCTGGGCCGCCACGCCGCCGCTGCGCCGCGCCCGTGTGATGTTCCGCTTTCGCCAGATTGTGGAAGACAACATCGATACCCTGGCGCATCTGATCGCCACCGAGCACGGCAAAGTGCTGGCCGATGCGGTTGGTGAAATCCAGCGCGGGCTGGAGGTGGTGGAGTTCGCCACCGGCATTCCGTCTTTGCTCAAAAGCGAGATGACCGAAAACGTGGGCACCGCGGTCGACAGCTATTCCTTGCGCCAGCCGCTGGGCGTGGTGGCCGGGGTCACGCCGTTCAATTTCCCCGCCATGGTGCCGCTGTGGATGTTCCCGGTGGCGCTGGCCAGCGGTAACTGCTTTGTGCTCAAGCCATCCGAACGCGTGCCGGGGGCGTCGTTGTTGCTGGCGCAATGGCTCAAACAGGCTGGTTTGCCCGATGGTGTCTTCAATGTGGTGCAAGGCGACAAGGTGGCGGTCGACGCCTTGCTCGACCATCCCGATATTCAGGCGCTGAGCTTTGTCGGCTCAACCCCGATTGCGCGTTATATCTATCAGCGCGGCACCGCCAACGGCAAACGCGTGCAGGCGCTGGGTGGCGCCAAGAATCATATGGTGGTGATGCCCGATGCCGATCTGGACCAGGCCGCCGATGCCTTGATGGGCGCGGCTTATGGCGCGGCGGGTGAGCGTTGCATGGCTATTTCGGTGGTGGTGCCGGTGGGCGAGGCCACAGCGGATGCCCTGCGCGAAAAACTGGTGGCACGCCTGAGCACATTACGCGTGTCGTATTCGCTGGATAGCCAGGCCGAAATGGGTCCGCTGATCAGCGCCCCGCATCGCGACAAGGTGCGTGGCTATATCGATAGCGGCGTGGCCGAAGGCGCAATGCTGGTGGTGGATGGCCGTGGCCTGCAAGTGGCCGGGCATGAGAGCGGCTTCTTTCTGGGCGGCAGTTTGTTCGACCATGTCACGCCTGAGATGAAAATCTATCGCGAAGAGATTTTTGGCCCGGTGCTGGCGATGACGCGCGCGCCCGATTACGCCACCGCGCTGCATCTGGTTAACGCGCATGAATTCGGCAATGGCGCGGCCATTTTTACCCGCGATGGCGCCACCGCGCGGCATTTTGCCAGCCATGTGCAGATCGGCATGGTGGGGGTTAATGTGCCAATCCCGGTGCCTATGGCCTTCCATAGCTTTGGCGGCTGGAAAGCCTCGCTGTTTGGCGACCATCATATGCATGGTCCGGAGGGCGTGCGCTTTTACACCCGGCTGAAGACGGTAACCGAACGCTGGCCAGACCAGATTGCGACTGGTGCCGAGTTTGTGATGCCGACCATGAAGTAAGGTCGCGGCATAAAAAAAATGGGCAGATCATCATGATCTGCCCGTTTTTTTTATGTCTGTATGCGCTGCGCTTATTTGCTCGCCACTTGCGCCGGTGCTGAGGCGGCGGCCTCGCTGTAGTAATCGCTGCCGGTGCCTGCTTTATAAAAAGAAAAACCGACGCCGGCGATCATCAGCAGCATCACCAGAATCTGCCAGCCGGCGACGCGCACGACCGGAGCGGGCTCAGTAGTACGAAGTTGCGTGATCATGATCGTCAGCCTGTTGCGGATTGGGTATGTGGCGATCATAAACGTGTAGTTAAACTAAAGAAACTACGGTAAAAACCATGTAGCAATATTACATACAGCGTTCTACTTAGGCTGCATTACCTAGGCCGTTGGTCACGCTGAACGGCAAACGGTGACTCGGCTGCAAGCCGCACCAATGCTGGGCTGGAGAGGTGGCCAACTCGCCAACGTGGTGCGTGATTTGCGCCATCAGACGCGTGCACCGCGCTGCGCCAGAGTGTGAATTTTACCTGCTGCCATGTCATCGGATCGAAACCATTTATCCAGCCGAGCAAACCGGCTGCCGCAGCGGGCGGGGCATGCAATTCTGCGAGGTCGGTATACGGTGCAATCGGACTCAAACAGCGTTCGGCGACGCCTGCCGCATGCACATCTGGCGCAAACCAGTGGCCGATGACCGCCCAGGTCTGGATCACCGGCCAGCCAAAGTCCCGCGTCAGCGCTTTGAAGCCAGCGCCGCTGACAAAGCGCAACATGGCCGCACTGTCTTGCCACAGATAAAACGGCGCGTAACTGTTTTCGCTGGCGGGCAGGGCATGGTCGTCGCGACGGCTGCTGAGCCAGGCCTTCAGGATCAAGCCGTCGAAATCATCCAGCAGCGGGCCTTTGGCGCGGATGCGCTGTTCGATGATGCTCATGTCGTAATCGGCGGGGAGCGTAAAACGATATTGCATCGCCAGCATGATCAGCCCTCCGGCGCGGCAGAAACGCCGTGGCTGAACGACCAGTTACTCATCGGGGCATCGTTGAGCACGATCATGATGTTTTCCGGTGCAATGCCGGGTGATACGCCCAGCAAGGCGGTTAATCGGGCAAAAAACGCCTGCTTGACCGCGCTGCTGCGAACGCGCCCGGTAAATAAATGGATCAGCACAAATTGCGCGGAGCGCGGCCCGCCCAGATAAGTGGGGTCGTAGCGGAATTCGCCGGCTTGATGCTGCTGGAATGCCTGGAACAGGTCATGCGGCGGTACTTCAAAACTGCTTTCCAGCGCGATCTGCAATTGCGTCGAGATGGCATCCAACCACGCGGGTGGCTGTCCGGCATTCAAATGGATATGGGCAAATGGCATGGTGCTGCCGCTCCTTATGGCGTGACGGTGGGGGCGCTGGCGGCCGGCAACGCCTGCAGCGCAGCCAGGGCCGACGCCGCGGTGGGCCAGCCGGAATAGAAGGCCAGATGAGTAATGACTTCAACCAGTTCGGCCTGCGTCACGCCATGCTGCAAGGCGCGCTGCAGATGAAACGGCAGTTGCTCATTGCGATACAGCGCGACCAGTGCAGCAACCGTGATCAGGCTGCGATCGCGCGGCGACAGCTCGGGCCGCTGCCAGACCTCACCAAACAAAACCGTGTCGGTGACATCGGCAAAATACGGCGCAATCTGGCCGAAGCCGACGCGGCCCATGCCTTGCATGCTTGCCATGGAAACCTCCTGCGAGTTGACATGGCGCCACCTTAACGCGTCCAATCCATCCTGAAAATTTGAAAGATATGGATGAATAATCCAACGTTTCAGGATGATGGCCATGGCCCACCCGCACTTCGATATCGAGAATCTGCGTACCTTTGTTGCTGGCATCGAGCTCGGCAGTTTTGCCCGTGCCGCCGATACCTTGGGCCGCTCCACCTCGGCGGTGAGCGCGCAACTGAAGAAGCTGGAAGATCAGGCGGGCGTGGCGCTGTTGCGCAAATCGGGCCGCAATGTGGTGCCCACTGACGCGGGCGAAATGTTACTGGCCTACGCCAGGCGCTTGCTGGCGCTTAACGATGAGGCCGTCGCTGCATTGCGGGCGGGGCAGGTTGAAGGGGTGGTGCGGATTGGTTTGCAGGAAGATTTTGGTGAGCAGTTGTTGCCGGAAGTGCTGGGGCGCTTTGCCCGGGCGCATCCCGCCGTGCGGATTGAGGCGCAAGTGGCGCGCAACGCCACCTTGCTGCAACAGGTGCAAGGCGGCCAACTGGACCTGGCCCTGGCGTGGCAAGGCGGCATCTCGTCGCCATGGCTGGATCAGTTGGCGCAATGGCCGATGCAATGGATCGCTGCGCGGGCGCATGCTTTGCAATTGCAAACCGGTGAGCCGCTGCCGCTGGTGGTGTTTGATGCGCCGTGTTTGATGCGCACGGCGGCCACCACCGCGCTGGATGCAGCAGGTATCCCGTGGCGGATTGCCTTTACCAGCCATAGCTTGAGTGGGGTGTGGGCGGCGGTGGCAGCGGGCCTGGGGGTAACGGTGCGCACGCCCGCTGGCTTGCCCGCTAGTTTGCACGCGCTCGCCTTGCGCAGCGCCGGCTTGCCCGCTCTGCCTGGCTTGCCGCAATTGGGCCTGGCACTGCATCGGCATCAAGCCAATCCCGCGCCAGCCGTGCAGCGCCTGCGCGACATCGTGCTACAGACGCTGGCACGCCAGCCCAGCCCATATCTGGCCAGCGCTTGAGTTACTGAATGCCTGCGCTCGCCGGATCGACATTGATGCGCGTCAGCACGGTGCCGCCTTTGCCAAACACCAGGCTGCCTTCGTTGCGATAGAAGGTTTCTTCGCTGATGACGGCCACTTCGGTCGGACTGCTCGCGGCCTTGCCCAAGGGGGCGCGCGTGCTGCGGACGTCGCCTGGCAGGCCGATCAAGGCTTCGACCTGGCGGCGGTTCATGCCTGGCTTGAGGCGCGCAAACAAACTGCCAGCGGCGGGGCGCGCGGCGGCGACTTTGCTGGCTTTGCTGCTTTTGGCTTTGCGGCGGGGCTTTTCTGCCGGGGCGGACGGCACGGGCGTGTAAGTGGGCGTGCGATTGGCTAAAACAATCGGGCCACCCATGGCGATTTCGGGGCCGGGCGGTGGGTCGATGGCGCAGGCGCCAAGCAAGGTGCAGATCAGCAGGGCAGGCAGGCAAAGGCAGCGCATGCGATGCTCCTTTTTTTAATTCTCGAGATTTTTACTGGATGCGTGCCACGCCAGCTGCAAGAAAAAAACAGCGCGGACCAGCGGCCAATAAATATAAGCGGAAATTAATATTCGGAAGATCGCGCTTGTCTTGCCCGGTCAGCCGCTGGTCGCTGGCGCGCTTGACCAATCAGACGGCAAAAGCCGCCGCAGGTAAGGCTGACGGCGGCGGCGCGCGCTGCGCGGTTGCACCTTGCGCTGCAACATTTATAATCGGACGCGTCTGATCGTTAGCACGCTTAGGCAATACAAAATGGAAATTTCCAACCCCGCCAGTGCGGGGTTTTTTTATACCTGCGTGGGCTGGATTTGTTGATAAACCCATTCCAGCAATTGATCCGGCGTATCGCCCAGAAAACGGGCGCGCTCGGTCACTTTAAGCAGAATCTCGCGGCGCACCGCCTGGCGTTGAATACGGCGCGTAATGGCATCGACCGGTGCAGCGGCATCGGCCTGGGGCGCACCATTTCTTTTCTCGCGTTCGGCGGGGGTCAGAAACAATACGGACGGGTGATCAGTAGGCAATACGCCTTCGGGTAATGCGGGATAAATCATGGAATCCAGATCTCTCGAATAACGTGCGTCAGCGCCGCTGTGTGCGGCCTGTAATCCGGCACCATTGGTAAAGAGAAGTTCCTCTTTGTTGCTGCGAGATTGCAGCGGGCTGCAATGATTTCAAGCAAACCCGACCAATATCCCGATCAATACACCTTAGGCGACGGGGTAAATGCGAAAACGCTGATAAGGCATGGCGCCAGATCTATTCCGCATTTCTGTGAAGATAAGCAAAAAACGGCTATTCCGCGATTAATTTTATTGCGCGTGAATTGCAAAGAACGATTAACGGCGCACTGGAATGCCGTTTATCGTCAAAGGGATGCGCCGGCAACAATACCACTTGTAAGTGCTGCCGCTGGCAAATTGTTGCCAGGCGCTGTGGATAGGGCAAGCGCACGCGGGCATCCGCTGCTTGCTGCCACAGCGCAACGCAGCATCCGGCCCGGCTCGGGCAATACCAGTATTAACAACCGCACCGCCTGGCACCGATATTCGGTGCCCGCCGCTCAGACATAGGTGTCGATCAGATTGGCGTTGCTGGTTGAGGTGGTGATGCTGGTGGTGGTCGTGGTATTGCCACTGGTGGTGCTGGTCGAGGTGGTTACCGAGCTGCTCTTGGCCGCCGCATCTTGCTGCTGCAACGCGGCGATCTGCTGCTGGATCGCTTCGATCTGTTGCTCGATCAGCCGCGTTTGCGCTTCCACGGTGTCCTGATCGGCGCCGCTGCTGTTTTGCGTAATCTTGCTCAGCGATTTTTCCAACGCGGCCAGTTGCCGCTCCAGCGCGGCTTCTTGCGTGGCGTTTTTGCTGCCGGACGAGGCGGATGACACAAGCGAGCCTAGGCTGAAATTGCTGGACGACACTGCGCTAACCATGATGAACCCTCCGGAACGCCCACCGTGGGCGAACTTCTGCACTGCACATTAAACCGGTGCCATGTATCGCGCGTTTGTCGGTTTGGCGCATAAATGTATCGGCCAGGTATCAATTGATGTAAGGGTTGTTGGCAGGTTGACGCTATCCAGTGCGCGGGCCACGCTGCCGCCGATCCCATTCTGATAACGGCGCGCGCATGGCTATCAGCGTTTTCGATTTGTTCAAGATCGGCATCGGCCCCTCCAGTTCACACACCGTGGGGCCCATGCGCGCCGCCCGACAATTTGCGCAGCGTCTGCAACGCGACGGCGTGCTGGGGCAGGTGGCGCGGCTGCGGGCCGAGTTGTTTGGTTCGCTCGGTGCTACCGGCAAGGGCCACGGCTCGGATGTGGCGGTGTTGTTGGGCCTGCTCGGCCATGCACCCGACCAGATTGATCCCGATCATGTGCCGGGGCTGATCGAGCAAATCCGTGCGCAACGCCGGCTCAGCCTGCTTGGGCTGCAGCCGCTGCCGTTTGATGAAGCCAGCGATCTGATTCTGCACAAGCGTAAATCCTTGCCCTATCACCCGAACGGCATGATTTTTTATGCGCTGGCGGCCGATGGCGCGGTGCTCGCGCAACGTGCCTTCTATTCCGTCGGTGGTGGCTTTGTGGTGGATGAGGCCGCCGTGGCCGCCGGGTTCAGTCCGCCCGGTGCCACCAGCTTGCGCCATGCCTTCAAAAGCGCCGCCGAGTTGCTGGCGCTGTGCCAGCAATACGGTTTGAGCATTAGCGAAATCATGTTGCAGAACGAACTGGCCTGGCGCGACGAGGCTGCTGTCCACACGCAATTGCTGGAAATCTGGCGCGTGATGCAGGCCTGCGTGGTGCGCGGCTGTGAGCGCGACGGTATTTTGCCTGGCGGCATGAAAGTGCGGCGGCGTGCGCCTGATTTGTATCGCCAGTTGCTGGCCCGACCCGAGGCCGCGCTGAGCGATCCGCTCACCGTGCTGGACTGGGTCAATCTGTACGCGCTGGCGGTTAATGAAGAAAACGCCGCCGGTGGCCGTGTGGTTACGGCACCCACCAATGGCGCGGCCGGCATCATCCCTGCGGTGATGCATTACTACGCCCGCTTTGTGCCGGGCGCCAACGAGGCTGGCATCGTGCGCTTCATGCTGACGGCGGGCGCCATCGGCATCCTGTTCAAGCTTAACGCGTCGATTTCTGGTGCCGAGGTGGGCTGCCAGGGCGAAGTGGGTTCGGCCTGTTCGATGGCGGCGGGGGCTCTGACCGAGGTCATGGGCGGTACGCCGCAGCAAGTGGAAAACGCCGCCGAAATCGCAATGGAACATAACCTCGGCCTGACCTGTGATCCGGTGGGTGGCCTGGTGCAGGTGCCGTGCATCGAGCGCAATGCCATGGCCGCCATCAAGGCGATCAATGCCGCGCGCATGGCCTTGCGCGGTGACGGCAGCCATTTTGTTTCGCTCGATCGCGTGATCAAAACCATGCGCGACACCGGTCGCGACATGCATAGCAAATACAAAGAAACCGCGCGCGGCGGTCTGGCGATCAATGTGGTGGAAGTGCCGGTAAATATCGTCGAGTGCTGAGCGCGCTTATGGTTGCGCCAACAAAGCCTGCGCGCGCGCCACAAACTGGCTGGATAGCGCCTCCAGCCGCGGCGATTGCACCTGCCACGCATGCCAGAACAACGCCACCTCAGCCGTGTGCGCGGGTGCTAAATCGACCAGGCTACCCGCATCCAGTGCGGGGCCGATCAGGCGTTGCGGCAGCATGCCGTAGCCTATGCCCGCCGCGATGGCGCTGCGTTGCGGCTCGGTGCCTGGCACGTAATGACAGGGATAGCTGCGTGGCGGCAGGCCCAGATGTTTTTTGAGAAACGCCGCCTGTAATTCATCTTTATGCGTTTGTGCCACCACCGGCGCCACGCGGGCGGCATTGCGGTTCAGGCCGTCGGCAAACCATTGCGCGGCAAAGGCGGGCGTGGCCACCAGCCGATACTGCATGCTGCCCAGCGCTGCGGCAAAACAGCCTTTCATGGCTTTGGCTTGCGTGCTGACGCAGCCGATGGCCATGCCCGATTCCAGCACTTCATAGGTATGTTCCTGATCGTCGACGATCAGATCGAGCAAGATGCGATGCTGGCTGGCCAATTGCCCCAGCGCTGGCATAAACCAGGTGGCCAGGCTATCGGCGTTGACCGCCACGCTGATCGACAACGGCGCCTGCCCGGCCTGATTGAGTTCATCGTCCAGATCGTGCTGCAGCAAAGCCACGCGGCGCAGATATTGCAGCAGGCGTTGTCCGGTCTGCGTGGCCCGCACCGGCCGGGTGCGCAGCAACAAGGCGCTGCCGATGCGGATTTCCAGCGCCCGTACGCGCTGTGACACGGCCGACGGCGTTAAAAACAAGGCCTGCGCGGCTTGCTCAAAGCTGCCGCTTTCCACCACGGCGCGCAATGCATCGGTTTGTTTGGGATCGAGATTCATGACGCTCAAGACGGCCCGTTCAAAAGCGGAACAGATCAAACACGCGCCCGCGCTCGCGCGGCACCGTTGATCGACTATGCTGTACGCATACTTATAACCCAGATTCTGTAATGGCTCATCCGCATACCGATTTAATCCGCCAGTTCTATCTGGCTTTTCAACAACGCGACGCACGCAGCATGGCCGCCTGTTACAACCGGGACGCGGTATTTAGCGATCCGGCGTTTGGCACTTTGCATGGCGACGAAATCGCAGCCATGTGGCAAATGCTGACCACGCGCGCTGAAGACTTTTCTTTAACCTTTGGCGAAATCGACGCCGACGAACACGGTGCTCAGGTCGATTGGGTGGCGGTTTACCGCTTTAGTCAGACGGGACGGCGCGTGGTCAATCGCGTGCACGCGCGTTTCAGCTTTGCCGACGGCCGCATTGCCACGCATGAAGACCGCTTTGATCTGTATCGCTGGGCGCGCCAGGCGCTGGGCGTTAAAGGCTTGCTGCTGGGCTGGCTGCCGCCGGTGCAAGCGGCCATACGCCAGCAGGCGCGTACCTCGCTGGCACGTTACCGCGAAAAACAACAGGCGAATGCGGGCGGGTGAGGGCGCTGTTGTGGTGCGGCTGCTGCGCACAAATGGCGCACGGGGGATTCTCAATTTGTCATTGATCAGTCATATTGCTGACCAGCCGTTACGGCAATAACGCTCACAGAAAGCTGCAAGCAAACTCAGGGGAAATGGTCATGACGTTAAAACAAAAGGCGTGGAGCCTTACAGTGCTGGTGCTGGTGTTCTTGCTAGGCACCATGCTGGTGGGCCTGTACGTGCTGCGTACGGCCAGCAATACCGATAACCATGCGCGCATTACCCAACTGGTCAAAACCACTTACAACACCATCGTGCAGCTGGAAAATGTGGCCGCCAGCGGCAAGATGAGCGAGGCCGATGCCAAGGCGGTCGCTACGCAGATCTTGCGCGAAAACAAATACCACGACTCGGAATACGTTTATGTCACCGACGACAAACTGGTGTTTGTGGCCACGCCGCTCGATCCGCAATTGCATGGCACCAGTTTTAATGACTTCAAGGATTCCAAAGGCAATAGCGTAGGCGCGATTGCTGCGGCGGCGCTGGATAAATCTGGCGGTGCGCTGACTGAGTACTGGTGGGATTCCAAACGCGACGGCAAGGTGGTCGACCTGTTGTCGGTGGCGGTACGCACGCCCAAATGGGGTTGGGTGGTGGGGAGCGGCATCAGCTTTGCCGAAGCCGATGCCCGCTTCTGGAGCAATGCGCGCTGGCAGGTGATCGTGTGTCTGATTCTGGCCGCCATTATCGGCGCAGTGCTGATCTATGCCGTACGCCAGCTGGTGCTGACCTTGGGCGGTGAACCGGATCAGGTGGTCAAGCTGGTCACGCGCGTGGCTTCGGGTGACCTGGTGCAGAGCGGCAACAGCGGTCGGGCGCGGCCGGGTAGCATACTGGGCGAAGTTGAACGCATGCAGACCACGCTGGGCAGCGTAATGAGCGAGATCGCCCGTGATGCGCGCCAGCTGGAGCAAAACGCGTCGCAAATCGCCACCTCGAGCCGCGAGATTTCGGTTGCCGCCGGGCGTCAGACGGATTCGACCTCGACCATGGCTGCGGCAATGCAAGAGCTGACCGTCAGCATCAACCATATTTCCGACAACACCGGCGATGCCGAGCAGACCTCGCGCATGGCCACCGAACTGGCGGGCGAAGGCGTCGGCCAGGTCAATCTGGCTTCGTCCGCCATGGGGCATATCGCGGGCAGCGTGTCACGCGCCTCGGGCCAGATCCGTGATCTGGATGCCAAAGCGCGCGAGATTTCCAGTATCGCCGCCGTCATCAAAGAGATTGCCGGGCAAACCAATTTGCTGGCGCTGAACGCGGCCATCGAAGCGGCCCGCGCGGGCGAGCAAGGCCGTGGCTTTGCGGTGGTGGCCGATGAAGTGCGCAAACTGGCTGAGCGCACCAGCAGTGCCACGGTGGATATCGAGAAGATGCTGACCGCCGTGCAATCCGAAACCGATTCGGTGGTCACCGTGATGGATGAGGCGCTGCCGCAAGTGCAGCATGGCGTTGAAATGGCGCAGCACGTGGCCGAATCGCTGCAACGCATTCATGCTGGCGCCGAAGCCACGCTGGCACGCCTGAACGAAATGGCCACCGCCACGCGTGAACAAAGCGAGGCCAGCAACAGCATCGCGGGCCGCGTCGAAGAAATTTCGCAAATGGTGGAAGAAACCACCGCTTCGATCCATCGTGCTACCGATACGGCGGGCGAGATCGAGTTGGTGGCGCAACGTCTTAACCAGATGGTGGGCAAGTTCCGCCTGTAAATGCGCTGGGATGAACACGGCAAGCACAAAGGCGCTGCACAGCGCCTTTGTTGCATTCAACCGTTGTTGCGGCTTTGAAACCAGTCGATAAACACGCGCAATTTGCGCGGCATTTGTGCGCGATGCGGGTAGTACAGATAAAAGCCGGGGAAGGGCGCGCACCAGCTTTCCAGCACCCGTTCCAACGTGCCGGCGGCCACGTCGCTGGCGATCAGGTCTTCGGTGATATGCAGCAGGCCCAGTCCACGGCGGGCGGCATCGACCATATCGTAGATATCGTTGTAAACCAGGCGGCCAGCCAGCTCGATTTCAAATTCGCGGCCGTCGCGGCTGAATTCCCAGGCGTATAAACGGCCGCTGCTGACAAAGCGGTAATGCAGGCAGTCATGGTGCTGCAGATCCTCGGGCGTCTGCGGACGGCCGTAGCGCGCCAGGTAATCCGGCGTGCCCGCCACCGCAATCCGCCGTGGCCCGCCCAGGCGCGCCGCCACCATGCCCCGCGCCACGCTTTCGCCAAAACGCAGGCCCGCGTCATAGCCGTCGCCGACGATATCGCTCATGCCTTCTTCCATGCGGAACTCGACGCGTAATTCGGGATAAGCCTGCATAAACCCGGCCAGATGGGGCGCAATCACCAGCCGGTAGGCAATGCGCGGCAGATTGATGCGCAGCGTGCCGGACGGCTGTTCGCGCAGGTCTTCCAGCTCGGCCAGCGCGGCTTCAATCTGCGCCAGGCCGGGCGCCGCGCCCGCCAGCAAACGCATGCCGGCTTCGGTTACGCTGACGCGGCGGGTGGTGCGGTTGAGCAAATGCACGCCGACCCGGCGTTCCAGCGTGCGTATGGTTTGCGACAAGGCGGAGGGCGATACGCCCAGCTCGTCCGCCGCCTTGCTGAATTGGCCGTGCCGCGCCACCCGCTCGAATGCCAGCAGGGCAGGCAATTGGGCCGGGTCGATTTTGAAGCCTGTCTTCATAGTCTATCCATCCAGTACCGATTTTTCTGCAGAATAGCTGGGCGCAGTATGCATGACACGAACTCAATCACTACGGAGCACGATCATGTCTACTTATCAATTGCTGGGCCGGTCCGGATTACGCGTTAGCCCGTACGCCCTGGGCGCCATGACCTTCGGCACGGAATGGGGTTTTGGCGTGGAACGCGCCACGGCGCAGGCCTTGTTCGATGTCTATCTGGAAAGCGGCGGCAACTTTATCGATACCGCCGACATGTATACCAATGGCAGCAGCGAGCAATGGCTGGGCGCAATGATTGCGGCTGCGGGCGTGCGGGATCGCGTGGTGCTGGCCAGCAAATACAGCTACAACGCCGAGCCCGGCAACCCCAACGCCGGCGGCAATCAGCGCAAGAATTTGCTGCGCGCGCTGGAAGGGTCACTCAAGCGGCTTGGCACCGATTACATCGATCTGTATTACCTGCATACCTGGGACAAGCTCACCCCGGTGGACGAGGTCATGCGCGCCATGGATGACGCGGTGCGTGCCGGCAAGATCCGTTATGTCGGCCTGTCGGATGTGCCCGCCTGGTACGCCGCCCGTGCGCAAACGCTGGCGCAATGGCGCGGCTTTGAACCGGTGGCGGCGCTGCAGCTGGAATATTCCTTGATTGAGCGCAACGCCGAACACGAGTTTGCTGATCTGGCGGTTGAGCTGGGCATGGGGCTGGTGCCGTGGAGCCCGCTGGCCAGCGGTTTGCTGTCGGGCAAATACAAGCCCAGCGCCACCGGCCAGTTTGGCGAAGGCCGCTTGCAGGCCATGGCGGCGAATCCGGCGCCCGGTTTTGACAAGCTGACGCCGCGCAACTTCGCCATAGTGGCGACGCTGGAACAGGTGGCGGCCGAACTGGGCCAGCCGATGGCGCAAGTGGCGCTGAACTGGTTATCGCACCGCAAAGGCGTGAGTAGCGTGATTGTGGGGGCCACCCGACCGGAACAACTGCGGCAGACCTTGCAATCCAACCATTTCGCTATTCCCGCCGAGCTGGTTGCGCGGCTGGATGCGGCCAGCGCGCCAGCCCAGGCGTTTCCGTATTACATGTTTGCCGACAACCATCAGTACCGCATCCATGGCAATGTGCCGGTGCTGAGCCACCCCAGCGGTTACGCACCCGCCACGGCCATCGTTACGCAGGGGTAACGCGGCCGGGGGCGGGGGCGGCGATCAGTTGTTCCCACCCGGCCATGGCGGCGTCGGCCATGGCGAGCAACAAATCACGGCAGGCGCCATCGCGGGCGTGGATGCTCATGCCATTACGCACGCCACCAAAAAATGCGGCCAGTTTTTCGGTATCGACAGTGGCCGGAATCTGGCCGTCGGCGATACCGCGATCCAGCCGCGCTTGCAGGATGGCGGTGGAGCGCTTGCGCCGCTCGCTCATGTATTCCCAGATGCCGTTGTTCTCAGGCGTACAGTTGGTGGCGGCCAGCAGCACCATACAACCGGCGGGTTTGCCGGGCTCGCTAAAGCACTGCGCGCTGGTGTGCAGCATGTGCTGGATGGCGGCGCGCACGTCGTCACGCGCATCCAGCGCCTGGCGGATATCGGCGCCTTCTTCGGCGTCGTACTGGTCCACCGCCTCGCGGAACAAACCTTGTTTGGAACCAAAGCTGGAATACAAGCTGGGCGAGTTAATGCCCATGGCCTCAGTCAACTGCGCCAGCGACGAACCTTCATAGCCGTAGCGCCAGAAAATATTCATGGCGCTGCGCAGGGCGGCTTCCCGGTCAAAACAGCGTGGACGGCCTCTTTCAGCCATGATGCGATTCCTTTCTGTAACGACCACTACAAAAAATGATTGACAGCGCATTTGAGCGTGGCAATCATATTTGTGTCGATCACTACAAATATATTGCGACAGCGTCTGGCAGCGCAAGCCTGGCCGCCCGACGTTTCCAAATGCCAACTGGAGAACTACCCATGACGTCCGACCGCATTCCCCTCGATCATCCACCCCACAGCACCGCGCCCAAAGGCAATACGCTGGTGCTGGCGGCGGTCTGCCTGGCCGGCATGATGATGCCGCTGAGCTTTACGGCGCCCGGCATTGCCATTCCCGCCATTGCCAAAACGTTAGGCGGCAGCCCGCTGGCGCTGGGTTGGGTGGTCAATTCCTTTATCCTGGCGTTCGGCAGCGCGGTGATGGCGGCGGGGGCACTAGCGGACCGCTTTGGCCGCAAGCGCATGTTTGCGTGGGGCACGGTGGCATTCGGGCTGACCTCGCTGGCACAAACCTTTGCCCCTGATCTCAGCACCCTGATCTTTTTGCGTACGCTGCAAGGCATTGCCGCCGCCACCACCATGGCCGGGGGTTCAGCCTCGATTGCGCATGAATTCGAAGGCCCGGCGCGCACGCATGCTTATAGCCTGCTGGGCACCAGCTTTGGAGTTGGCCTTGCCTTCGGGCCGGTCTGGGCGGGCTTTCTGATCGAGAACATGGGCTGGCGCTCGATCTTTATGACCAGCGTGGTCATCAGCGCGCTGGTGCTGCTGTTCGGCGTACCGCGCATGCATGAATCGCGGGATCCGGATGCCAAGGGCGTGGATGTCTGGGGCACGCTGTCGTTTACCGCGCTGTTGCTGCTGCTCAATCTGGGCATTATGCAAGGCCCGCAATCGGGCTGGAGCAGCGCCTCGACGTTGGCTTTGCTCGGCGGCGCGCTGGTGTTTCTCGGCATTTTTATCCAGGTGGAACGAACCCATCCGCGCTCGATGCTGGATCTGAGCCTGTTCCGCAATCGGCGCTTTCTGGGCGCGCAGGCGCTGCCGTTTGGTACGGCTTTCAGCTTTGTGGTGCCGCTGATTCTGCTGCCGGTGCGCTTTATCGGGGTAGAAGGTTGGGATCCGGTGCATGCCGGTTTGATGATGGTGGCACTGGCGGCGCCGATGCTGATTGTGCCCTTCCTCGGCGCACTGCTGACGCGCTGGTTTAGCGCTGCCGCCTTGTGCCTGGCCGGTTTCGTTATTTCCACCGTCGGCATGGTGTGGCTGGCCAGCATCGAGCCCGGCTCGTCCGGCGCGACCTTTGCCTGGCCGATGTTGCTGATCGGGGTCGGCGCAGGCTTGCCCTGGGGCTTGATGGACGATCTGGCGATCAGCGTGGTGGCGCGTGAACGCGCAGGCATGGCCACTGGCTTCTTTGCCACGGTGCGCGTCGCCGGTGAATCGGTCGCGCTGGCTATCACCGGTGCGGTGCTGGTCGGCTTGTTGCAAGGCGCGGTGTTGAGCCATCTGAGCGGCGAAGTGCCGGTGGTGAGCTTGTCGAATACGCTGGCGGCAGGCGACCTGCATCAGGCGGCGCAGCAATGGCCCGGCGTGGCGCATGCGGCATGGGTGGCCATTTATGGCGAAGCATTCCGCGAGATGGCGTTGGCGCTGGCCGCATTAACCTTTGTGGCCGGGCTGATTGCCTATCTGACCTTGCGCGTGGCTCCCGTGCCTGCGCCCGCCCTGCAGCCGGTGCTGTGCGCGGCCAAAGCCGAGGATTGATGCGGCAGGCACGTGGCGCTGGCCCTAACGGCCGGTGCTGCGTGCCCGCACTCGATCGATCACGCCTTGTACCAGCTCGCTATGGCGCTCTTTGCGATAAATCATCCACACCGCCGTGCGCGCGCCTTCATCAGCCAGCGTCCGGTAGGTGACTTTATCGACCTGGATGCGTTGCTGCAGCCCGGTCAGGATGGCGATGCCAAACCCGGCCGCCACCAGCGCAATCTGCGTGGACGGCTCGCGCGCCTCTTGCGTCACCCGCGGTTTGAAGCCAGCCGCGCGGCACAGCGCCATGATCTGCTCGTACAAGGCGATGCCGATATTGCGCGGAAAGCAGACGAAATCCTCATGGGCAAAATGCGCCAGTGGAATCGGTACAGCGGGGTCGCCTTGCGCGGCTGGATGGTCGCTGGGCAGCACCACCACCATGGGCTCGTGATTGACCTCCATCGCTTCAATCCCGGCGGGCAGGCTCAGGCCACGTATCATGCCGATATCGAGTTGGCGCTCGATCAGGGCATTGACCTGCGCTTGCGAAGACATCTCGTTGAGCACCAGATTGACCTGCGGCATCTCGGTGCGTAATTCGCGCAGCACTTGCGAGAAGGCTTCGGTAAAGGGCGCGGACGGGGTAAATCCCAGCCGCAACTCGCCGGTCTCGCCGCGATGCGCGCGTTGCACCTGTTCGCGCGTGCGCGCTACCGCTTGCAATATGGTGCGCGCGTTATCCAGCAACACCTGGCCCGCGCCGGTCAGCAAAACCCGGCGGTTGGTGCGTTCGAACAATTGCGCGCCGAGGTCGCGTTCCAGCGCCTGGATTTGCTGGCTGAGCGGTGGTTGGGTCATGCCCAGCCGTTCGGCGGCGCGGCCAAAATGCAGGGTTTCCGCCACGGCGACAAAGTATTCAAGTTGGCGCAATTCCATCGAGCGTTCCATCCAGTCGAAATGCGTATCAAACGGGTCGATTGATATTATCGACATTAAGCGGGTGCTTTTCTAGACTGGCCAGTCTGACCGTCGCACCGCCCGGAATTGCCGCATGACCCAAGCCGCCTCAGCCGCCCCGCAAACCCTGTTGAAAGATGCCCCTGCCGATGGGCTGCCCCTGCCGCAGCGCACCTGGGCCATTCTGGCCATCGCTATGGCCATCACCATGGCTGTGCTGGATGGCGCCATCGCCAATGTGGCCTTGCCCGCCATCGCGCGCGATCTGCACGCCACGCCCGCCAGTTCGATCTGGGTGGTTAATGCCTATCAACTGGCGACCACGGTGTCTTTGCTGGCGTTCGCCTCACTCGGCGATATTTTTGGCTATCGCCGGGTGTATCAGCTGGGTTTGATCGCCTTCACCCTGGTGTCGGTGTTGTGTGCCTTGTCGGATTCGCTGCTTACCTTGACGCTGGCGCGCATCGTGCAGGGCTTTGGTGCGGCCGGGATCATGAGTGTGAACACGGCGCTGGTGCGCATTATTTATCCCAAACGTTATCTGGGGCGCGGCATGGCGATCAATTCGCTGGTGGTGGCCTTGTCCAGCGCGGCCGGGCCGACCGTGGCGGCGGCGATTTTGTCGGTGGCCTCATGGCAATGGCTGTTCGCCGTCAACTTGCCGATTGGTCTGCTGGCTTTGGCACTGGGCTATCGCGCGCTGCCGGACAATCCACATCAGGCCACGCATGGTTTTGATATGCAAAGCGCGTGGCTGAATGCCATAACCTTCGGCTTTCTGATTTTTGCCATCAACGGCTTTGGTCACGAGGCCAATCGCTGGCTGATCAGCGCCATGCTGGTGATCGCCATTGGGGTGGGCTACTTCTTTGTTAAACGCCAATTGACGCTGACTTCACCGTTGTTGCCGGTGGATTTGCTGCGGATTCCGATGTTTGCATTGTCAGTGGGTACGTCGGTCTGTTCGTTTTGCGCGCAGATGCTGGGCATGGTGTCGCTGCCGTTTTATCTGCAAGAAACCCTGGGCCGCAGCGCTACCGAAACCGGGCTGCTGCTGACGCCGTGGCCGCTGGCGATTGTGGTGATCGCGCCGCTGGCGGGCCGGCTGGTGGAAAAGAAATATCCACCCGGCGCACTCGGTGGCGTCGGCCTGGCCTTGTTGGCGCTGGGACTGTTATTGCTGGGCATGCTGCCGAGCGCGCCCAGTGACGGCGATATCATCTGGCGCATGGCTTTGTGTGGCATAGGCTTTGGGTTCTTCCAGTCGCCGAATAATTTTGCGCTGCTGAGCTCGGCCCCGCCGCAGCGCAGTGGCGGTGCCAGCGGCATGCTGGGCACCGCACGGCTGGTGGGGCAGACCACCGGTGCGTCGCTGGTGGCATTGATGTTTGGCCTGTTTCCGCTGCACGGCACGCGCATGAGTCTGGTGCTGGGCGCGGGCTTTGCGGTCGTCGCAGCCGGTGTCAGCTTTATGCGGTTAGCCAGTACTGACCGCACCACGCCGTCACAGAGCAAGGCCTGACGCCTGCTGCCTGCTGGGATGTGCAAGGCGTGCGCGCCACACGCGAGCCAGGCCCTGAGCGGTTTTACGGCTCGCCATCCCAATAATCCAGATTCTGCCCACGCCGCTGCAGCGCCACAAAACGCGTGCCGTCCGTCAACGTAACGCTGGCCTGAAACTTGTCTGAATCGGGGTACTCCACAATCTCTGGCGTATCGCGCGTGCTGATCGACAGATATTGCAACGGCGCGTCTGAGGTATTGATGAGCTGATGCGGGTATTCCGGGCCGGGCGGAATAAAAATGACATCTCCGGCTTTGACCGGCACATGCGTATCGGCCACGCGCAAGGTGCCGTGACCTTGCACGATGATGAACATTTCTTCTTGCGCATGATGTGCGTGATAAGGGCAGGACATCTTGCCCGCAGCCACCGTATCCACGCTGGCACCCAGTTTGCGCGCCACCGTGCCCAGCGCTAGCCGCGCGCACATCGAGTCATAAAGTGGCGCGCGCGTATCGTGTTCCAGTTCAACTTCATTAAAATTGCGGATCAGTTTTTGAGCGAGTTCGGCTGCGCGGTCGGTCATGGTGGGCTCCGGCAAAGCGAATCCTGATTTGAAAGCACTCGGCGGAGTGCGTGGGCATAAGCATCGCGGCAAGCTGTGTGTATCGTTGAGACTGAGGACAGCATCATGGTCGCTCTGGACATTATGGAACAAGAAACCCGCAATACTGATTACGCGACGGACGAGGCACGCTGGCAGGCCATGCTGACGCGTGACGCGGCCGCCGATGGCGTGTTCTGGTATGGCGTGCGCACCACCGGCGTGTATTGCCGGCCGTCATGCCCCAGCCGCCATGCCTTGCGCGCCAACGTGGCGTTTTACGATTGCAGCGCGGATGCGCGGGCGGCCGGTTTACGCCCGTGCAAGCGCTGCCATCCGGATGCGGCATCGTTGGCCGAACGCCAGGCTGCGGCCATCGCCGCCGCCTGCCGTATCCTGGAAACCAGTGCCGAACCGCCCGCATTGCCAGATCTGGCCGCGGCGGTGGGCTTAAGCCGTGCGCATTTTCACCGGCTGTTTCGCGCCCATACCGGCGTTACCCCCAAAGCGTATGCGCAGCAAGAACGTGCCTGCCGCGTGCGCGAGCAACTGGCAGCGGGGGCGGGTGTGACTGAAACCATTTATGAGGCTGGATTCAATTCCAGCGGCCGCTTTTATGCCGCCGCGCCGGACATGCTGGGCATGACACCGGACGGCTATCGCAAAGGCGCGCCGGGCCAGCAGATCCGCTTTGGCGTGGGCCAGTGCAGTCTGGGCGCAATACTGGTGGCGGCGACGCCGCTGGGCGTATGCAGTATTTTGTTGGGCGATGACCCCGCCGCGCTGGTGGCCGATCTGCAAGACCGTTTTGCCCATGCCGACTTGATAGGCGGCGATACGCAATTTGAACAATGGATGGCGCAAGTGATCGGCTTTGTCGAAGCGCCGCAACTGGGGCTGGATTTGCCGCTGGATATACGCGGCACCGCCTTCCAGCAACGGGTGTGGCAGGCGCTGCGCGAAATCCCGCCGGGCAGCACGGTCAGTTACACCGAAATCGCCGCCCGCATCGCCGCGCCCAAAGCCGTGCGGGCAGTGGCGCAGGCTTGCGCCGCCAATGCGCTGGCGGTGGCGATCCCGTGCCACCGTGTGGTGCGCAATGATGGCGCGCTGTCGGGTTATCGCTGGGGCATCGCGCGCAAACAGGCTTTGATCGAGCTGGAACGCGCGCTGTGCCCATCTACAGCCGCTGCGGCGGTACCCACCACAGGATAAGCATGGCTGGCTATACGCTTGATTTATTCGCCGAAGATACGCCCGCTGCCGACACGCGCACGCCGCTGGCGGACGGGGCATGGCTGCTGCACGGCTTTGTTTTGCCCGAGGCAGCCGCTTTGCTGGCCGAAGTCGGGCGCATCGAAGCCGCTGCGCCATTTCGTCATCTGGTGACCCCGGGCGGTTACACCATGTCGGTGGCGATGACCAATAGCGGCGGTCTGGGCTGGGTGTCGGATCGACGGGGCTATCGTTACGATCCGATTGATCCGCAAACCAGCTTGCACTGGCCTGCGTTGCCCACTTTATTTGCCGGGGTGGCGCGGCGCGCGGCGGCGGCGGCGGGCTATTCGGACTTTGAGCCGCAAGCGTGTTTGATCAATCGCTATGTGGCAGGCGCGCGCTTGTCGCTGCATCAGGACAAGGACGAACTGGATCAGCGCGCGCCGATTGTGTCGGTGTCCTTGGGATTACCGGCCACCTTTTTGTTTGGCGGCTTGCAACGCAATGACAAAACCGCGCGGCATCGGCTGGTGCATGGTGATGTGGTGGTTTGGGGCGGGCCTTCGCGGCTGGCTTACCACGGGGTGGCACCGCTGGCAGCGGGTAGCCACCCGGCCACCGGCGAATGCCGCATCAACCTGACATTTCGCAAAGTGCGCTAGGCGCGGCGGCGGTTGATCAGCAGGGCGCTGGCCATGATGACGCCGCCGAGCAGCAGACGCGGGATGTTCTCGTTCTGGTTCCACACCAGCAGATTGATCAACAGCCCGACCGGGATATGCATATTGTTCATTGCACCCAGCGTGCCGGCATCAACTTGCGTGGCGCCTTTGTTCCACCAGTAAAAGCCCAGCGCCGACGAGATCAAACCAAGGAAAGCCAGCACTTCAAACTGGGTGAGCGTGTGCGGCAGTCTGGCCATATTGCCAAAGATCAGCCACGACGGTAGCGCCACGCACAAAGCGCCCAGAAAAAAGAACCCGAAGCTGCGATATTGCGGCTGGGTATCCGGATAACGCCGCACCACATAGCGATAGCCGACCTGGCCGGCGGCAAAGGTCACGTTGGCTAGCTGCAGCAGCAAAAAGCCGGTGAGGGCATTGCTATCGATATGGTCGTAGCGGATGACCAATGAGCCGACCACGGCCACCAGCGCGGCGACAAAGGCGCGTGGCTGAAACCGGCGCTGCAACAGGTCGTCCAGCAAGGTGACGTAGATAGGCGTAAAGATGGTGAAGAGCAGTACCTCGGCCACGCTCAGAAAGCGGAACGAGCGATACAGGCACAGATAGGTAAGCCCGAACTGCAGCGCCCCCGCCAGCATGGTACCCAGCACGCGGCCGGGCGCCTGCTGGCGCCAGCGGGTAAACGGCAAGAACACCAGACCCGCCAGCGCCACCCGCGTCAGCACGGCAAAGTCGCTATCCACCTGTCCGGCCAGAAACACGCCGATCAAGTTGAACGACACGGCCCAGACCAGGGTAATGGCGGCGAGATAAGGCATGGTGCACTGCACTATTTTCTGCGGAAGAGGTCGGCATCATACAACAGCCGCGTGCCAAATCGGCCTATCATGACGCCTTGCGTTGGCCTGGCGTGTCGGCCAGCGCAGGCTTGTTATCGTTAACATCTGTTGTGCTTCTGTCTTCATCATCCGGTTCCGCTTTCATGTCTGCTTCTGCCGCTGTACCCAACACCGCCTCGGGCCCCGTCACACTGCGGGTGGTGTCCATCGTGATGTTCACCTTTCTGTGCTATCTGACCATCGGCCTGCCGCTCGCCATCCTGCCCACTTATGTCCACCTTGATCTGGGCTATAGCTCGGTGCTGGCTGGCCTGGTCATCAGCGTGCAATACCTCGCCACCCTGGTCAGCCGCCCGCAGGCCGGGCGCATGGCCGATCATCTCGGCCCCAAACGCACCGTGATCTATGGCTTGTGCGGCAATGTCATCAGCGGGGTGTTCTTGATGGGCGCGGCGTTTACCCAGCAAACCCCCATCCTCAGCCTGGCGCTGTTATTTGGCAGCCGCTGCGCGTTGGGCTTTGCCGAAAGCTGCGTCGGCACGGGCTCGATTGCCTGGGGCATAGGCTCGGTCGGTGCTCATCACACCGCCAAAGTAATTTCGTGGAACGGCGTCGCAACCTATGGCGCGCTGGCGCTGGGCGCGCCGTTGGGCGTGGCCTTGCAGAAATGGGCGGGATTTCCGCTGATTGCGGGCGTGGTGATGGTGCTCGGCGTCATCGGCATCGTGTGCGCCTGGCCGCGTCCGCCCGCGCCGATCGTGCATGGCGAAAAGCTGCCGTTTCGCAGCGTGCTTGGCCGCGTCTATGCCTATGGCGCCGGGCTGGCGCTGGGCTCCGCCGGCTTTGGCGTTATCGCCACCTTTGTCACCTTGTTCTATGCCAGCCAGCATTGGCCGGATGCTGCCTTTACGCTGAGCGTGTTTGGCATCTGCTTTGTCGGCACGCGGCTGGTGTTTGCCCGCAGCATCAATGTGTATGGTGGCTTTCGCGTCGCCATGGTGTCATTCGTGGTCGAATTTATCGGTTTGATGCTGCTGTGGCTGGCGCCCGAACCTGGCTGGGCCATGCTAGGCGCCGCACTGACTGGCTGCGGTTTTTCGCTGGTGTTTCCGGCGCTGGGTGTGGAAGCAGTGGCGCTGGTACCTGCCTCCAGCCGTGGCTCGGCCTTGGGCGCGTATTCGGTATTTCTGGATGTGGCGCTGGGGCTGATCGGGCCGGTGGCCGGCTTTATCATCGGCGGCTACGGCTATCCAGCGATCTTTCTGGTGGCCGGCCTGGCGGCAGTGGCAGGCGTGGTGCTGACCTGGGTTCTGTATCGCTCGGTGATGCGTGGGCGCGCCGAACCGGCAGCGCTATCCAGCGCACCGGTTGAGCAAAACAAATAAGCGGTTTGCGCTGTCGGGGTGGTTGTGGCTGAGCAAACAGAAAAAAATGACCAGCGATCAACCGTCCGGGTAGACCCCGCACGGTTGATCGCTGTGAAGGCGCAGACGGCCCTCTGGATAGTTGCGTATGTCGCGTCGCGGTGGAGGAGGACGCAGGGGTAACACCGCGACACCGTTCCCCGAATACCCCTGCGGTGAACCGGTAGCCGACCCGACTTACTGGTCGCAAATCTTGAAGTACACCTCGTTCCAGTTGATCTGGTTCTTGAAGTCATTGATGGTGGTGTCTGCGCCGATGTGCAGATATTCGATGCGGGTCAGCTCGGCAAACAGACGCAATTGTTCGGCGCTCACGTCCTGGGCAAAGATCGAGTGGTGGGCACCACCGGCGTAGATCCACGCCGCCGCAGCGGTGCGCAAATCCGGCAGGGCTTTCCACACGGCGCGCGCCACCGGCAATACCGGCAACGGCTTCGGCTGATCGATGACATCGAGTTCGTTGACGATCAGGCGGAAACGGTTACCCATATCGATCAAGGTGGCGTTGCGGGCCGGACCGGCTTTGGCGGCAAAAATCAGGCGTGCCGGGTCGGCCTTTTTGCCGATGGACAGCGGTTGCACGTCCAGCACGGCTTTCTGCTCGCCCGCAATGGACGGGCAGACTTCCAGCATGTGGGCACCGATGACCAGTTCATTACCGGGCGTAAAGTCGTAGGTGTAGTCCTCCATAAACGAGGAGCCGCCTTGCTTGCCGGCGCCCATCACCTTGACTGCGCGCAGCAGCGCCGCGCTCTTCCAGTCGCCTTCCGCACCAAAGCCGTAGCCTTGTTCCATCAGGCGTTGCACCGCCAGACCCGGCAATTGGGTCAGGCCGTACAGGTTTTCAAAGGTGGTGGTGAATGCCTTGAAATTGCCTTTGTCGAGAAAGGTCTTGATGCCGATTTCGATACGAGCGGCGTCAATCAGATGCTGGCGTTTTTCGCCTTGCGAGCCGATGTGCTCGGTCAGCTGGTATCGGGTTTCGTACTCGCCGACCAGTGCGTCGATCTGTTCGGTGGTGACTTCTTCCACCACCTTGGCCAGGTCGCCCAGGCCATAGGCATGCACGGCATAGCCAAACTGGATCTGCGCAGCGACCTTGTCGCCTTCGGTCACGGCCACTTCGCGCATATTGTCGCCAAAGCGGGCAATGCGCAGTTGCTTGCTGTCATAAACGGCGGCGGCCACGCGAATCCATTCGCCCATCTCAGCCGCGACTTGCGGGTCTTGCCAATGACCCACCACCACGTGGTAGGCCTTGCGCATACGGGCGCCAATAAAGCCGAACTCCCGACCGCCATGCGCGGTCTGGTTCAGGTTCATGAAGTCCATGTCCATGGTGTTCCACGGCACCACCGAGTTGAATTGCGTATGCAATTGCATCATCGGTTTTTCCAGCACCTGCAAGCCGTTGATCCACATCTTGGCGGGCGAGAAGGTGTGCAACCAGGTCACCACGCCCACACAGTTCTGGTCGTGGTTGGCGTCGCGGCACACTTGCAGAATGCCGTCTTGCGACGTCACGGTTTCCTTCAGCACCAGCTTGATCGGCAGATTGCCTTCGCTGTTCAGGCCATTAACGATGCGTTCGGCATTCTGCGCCACCTGGGCCAGGGTTTTTTTGCCGTAAAGATGCTGGCTGCCAACCACAAACCAGACTTCGAGTTCTTTGAAAAAATCCATTGTGCAGGTCCTTTGTATATCAGCGATCACGCCACCCGGCGTGATGCAGTCGTGGAAACAGGGGTGGTTGCGGCGGGCTGGCTGGTCTGGCCGTAATAAGCGTTCTTGCCGTGCTTGCGCAGATAATGTTTGTCGAGCAAATGATCAGGAATGGCGTGCTGTGCCGGATTGATGGTCAGCGTGTACAAGGCCATGCGCGCCACTTCTTCCAGCACCACCGCGTTGTGCACGGCGGCGTGGGCGTCTTTACCCCAGGCAAAGGGCGCGTGTTCACTCACCAGCACGCCGGGAATCGCCAGCGGGTCGGTGGCGCCCAGTGTTTCGATAATCACGCTGCCGGTTTTGGCCTCGTAGGCTTCTTCCACTTCTTGCGGTGTCAGTGGACGCGTGCACGGAATGGCGCCATGAAAATAATCGGCGTGCGTGGTGCCCAACGCCGGAATGGCACGGCAGGCTTGCGCCCATGAGGTGGCATGCGTGGAGTGGGTGTGGACGATGCCGCCTATCGTGGCGTAATGGCGGTACAGCGCCAGATGCGTCGGGGTATCGGACGAGGGCCGCAGCGTGCCTTCGACCCGTTCGCCGTCCAGCGTCAGCACCACCATATCGCTGAGTTGCATGCGTTCGTATTCCACGCCGCTGGGTTTGATCACCACCAGCCCGGCCGCGCGATCAATGCCGCTGACGTTGCCCCAGGTAAAGGTCACCAGACCATGGCGCGGCAGGTCGAGGTTGGCCTCCAGCACTTGTTGTTTAAGCTCGAGCAGGCTCATTGCGGGATTTCCTTGGCGTACAGCGGTTCGGTGGCGGCGGCCCAACGGCGATAGCGTTGATACAGCGCTTCGTATTGCGGCACGCGGGCCGGATCGGGCTGATAGGTGCGTTCGATCTTGCTGGCCATGGCGGCCTGGGCGCTGGCGACATCGGCAAATGCACCGGCGGCCACGGCGCCAAAAATGGCTGCGCCGAGCGCGCAACACTGGTCCGAGCCGACCACGTCGACCGGGCGATTCATGGCATCGGCGCAGGCTTGCATGATGGTGGGCGATTTACGCGCGATGCCGCCCAGCGTGAGCACGCTGCTGACCGCCACGTCCTGACTGGTAAAGCATTCCATGATGGCGCGGGCGCCAAAGGCGGTCGCGGCGATAAAGCCGCCAAACAAGGCCGGCGCATCCGTGCCCAGGTTAACGCCGCCTATCACGCCTTGCAGGCGTTGGTTGGCATACGGCGTGCGACGGCCGTTAAACCAGTCCAGCACCAGCGGCAGTTGTTGCAGGTTCTGGTTGGCGGCCCACGCTTCGGCCAGTGCGGGCAGCAAATTGGCCTGGATTTCAGCCAGCTCGGCGGCCAGATGCGGCTTGGCGGCGCTGGCTTGTTGCAGCGGCCACGCCAGCAGACGGCCAAACCAGGCGTACATATCGCCAAAGGCCGACTGGCCTGCTTCCATGCCGATCTTGCCGGGGACCACGCTGCCATCAACCTGGCCGCAAATCCCGGCAATGGCGCGCTGGCCAATTACGGCGTCGTCAGCAATCAGGATGTCACAGGTGGAAGTGCCGATCACTTTGACCAGGGCATGCTCGCCCGCACCAGCGCCAACCGCGCCCATATGGCAATCAAACGCGCCGCCGCTGATGACCACGTGCTCGGGCAGTTCCAGCTTGCTGGCCCATTCCGGCGTGATGCGGCCGACCGGTACGTCGGCGGTATATGTATCGGTAAACAGCGGGTAGGGCAGCTGTTCGACCAGGATGGGGTCGAGCGCATGCAGAAACGCCTTGGGCGGCAAGCCTCCCCATTCCGGATGCCACAACGATTTGTGGCCCGCGGCGCAACGGCCGCGTTTGAGCTGATCCGGCGCGGTGGTGCCACTCAGCAGCGCGGGCACCCAATCACATAATTCGACCCAGCTGACGGCGGCTTCCGCCACGGCGGCGTCGGCGCGTGACACGTGCATGATCTTGGCCCAGAACCATTCCGACGAATAAATTCCACCGATATAACGCGCGTAGTCACCGTGCTCGCCAGCCAGTTGCGTAATGCGTTCGGCTTCTTCAATGGCGGTGTGGTCTTTCCACAGTACAAACATCGCATTCGGGTTGTCGGCAAATTGCGGCAACAAAGCCAGCACGTCGCCGTTGGCATCGATCGGGGCGGGCGTCGAGCCCGTGGTATCAACGCCCAGGCCGACGATGGCCTCGCGCTGGGCTGGCGATAACTGCGCCACCACCCCGCGCACGGCGGACTGCATGGCCTCGATGTAGTCGAGTGGGTGGTGACGAAACTGATTCTGCCGCGCTACGCAAAATTCGCCTTTTTGCCAACGCGGATAGTAAGTAACCGCAGTGGCGAGCTCGGTTCCGTCCTGACACGATACGGCCAATGCCCGTACCGAATCGCTACCGAAATCCAGCCCTATGGATATATTGACTGATGTCACAACACGGCCCCTTGTCTGGCGATTTGTGGTTTTGCGCAAGAATAGGGCCGCAGCCGTCAGTCAAATAAGGAAGCCTTGGTTATAGATATGGACTAAATGCTTGATGTCAGTAAATTGACGTCGCTTACATGGACAAACCCGCACAAACTTGCCGAACATATGTACAAATTCGCTAAACTGTAATTTGAACATTCTGACTACGGGAGTGCGGCCCTATAATCCGCCCAGCTTGAGCAGCGTCTGAATTCTCGAATGCTGATATACGGCGGCTTCCAGCCCGATTTATCAGATTTGCCGAGTACGGCGTGCGTGGGATGTTCAGGCAGGTAATGCAGGGAAATATGGTACGAATACTCGCAAAGCACACCTATAACGGAGTCGAATATGAACAAAATGGTCAAAATCCTTGCCCTGAGCTGTGCAATGTTCGCGTCGGTAGGCAGCGCCTACGCCGCAGAAAAGCTGGGTTATCTGGTCAAGCAGCCGGAAGAGCCCTGGTTCCAGACTGAATGGGCCTTTGCCGAGAAGGCTGGCAAAGACATGGGCTTTGAAGTGGTCAAGATCGCCGTACCCGATGGCGAAAAAACCCTCAACGCCATCGATACCCTGGCTTCGGCCGGTGCCAAAGGCTTTGTCATCTGCACACCGGACCCCAAGCTGGGCCCCGCCATCATGGCCAAGGCCAATTCGCTGGGCCTTAAAGTGGTGACCGTCGACGACCAGTTCGTCAACGCCAAAGGCGCGCCGATGACCGATGTACCGCTGCTGATGATGGCCGCCACCAAAATGGGCGAGCGCCAGGGTCAAGAGCTGTACAAAGAAATGAAAAAGCGCAACTGGAACGTCAAAGACACGGCGGTACTGGCAATTACCGCCAATGAGCTCGACACCGCGCGCCGTCGTACCGATGGCTCGATGAATGCGCTCAAGGCTGCAGGTTTCCCGGCGGGCCAGATCTACACCGTGCCGACCAAATCCAATGACATTCCGGGCGCCCTCGACGCCGCCAACTCGATGCTGGTGCAACATCCCAACGTCAAGAACTGGCTGGTTATCGGCATGAATGACAACACCGTACTCGGCGGCGTGCGTGCCACCGAAGGCCAGGGCTTCAAGGCTGCCAACGTCATCGGCGTGGGCATTAACGGGGTGGATGCCAAGAACGAACTGAGCAAGTCCAGCGCAACCGGCTTCTACGGTTCGCTGCTGCCGGCACCGGACGTGCATGGCTATCAGTCGATCAAGATGCTGCACGAGTGGGTCGCCAACAACAAAGCACCGGCCAAGTTCACTGAAGTGACCGATGCCGTGCTGATTACGCGCGACAACTACAAAGAAGAACTGAAGAAGAAGGGCCTGTAATTGCACAGGGCGGATGGCGCTTGCATGGCGCCATCCGCATTCCGCATCAAGATGTTTGATTCAAAGCCGTAAGAGAGCTACTGCCATGAATACTGATCGTGCTTATCTGGCGTTTCGCAATATCAGCAAGGTGTTCCCGGGCGTGAAGGCGCTGCAGGATATTTCTTTTAGCTGTGGGCAAGGTTCTATCCACGCGCTGATGGGCGAAAACGGTGCCGGCAAATCGACACTGCTTAAAATCCTGTCGGGCATGTATCAGCCTAGCGGCGGCCATCTGGAAATCGGCGGGCAAAAAGTCGAATTCAATAACACGCTCGATGCTTTGAATTCGGGCGTGGCCATTATTTATCAAGAACTGCATCTGGCCGCCGAAATGAGCGTGGCCGAAAACATTTTCCTGGGCCAGTTGCCGCACAAATACGGCGTGGTTGATCGCAAGCGCCTGCGTGAAATGGCGCGCGAGCGGCTGCAGCATCTGGGCATGAATATTGATCCGGATACCCCGTTGCGACGCCTGTCGATTGCGCAATGGCAAATGGTGGAAATTGCCAAGGCGCTCACCCGCAATGCGCAGGTGATTGCGTTTGACGAGCCCACCAGCTCCTTGTCGGCACGCGAAATCGAACAGCTGTTCCGCGTTATCCGCGAACTGCAAGCCGAAGGCCGCGTGATTTTATATGTCTCGCATCGCATGGAAGAGATTTTCCATTTGTGCGACGCCATCACCGTGTTCAAGGACGGCCGTTACGTCAACACCTGGGCCGACATCAGCCAGGTCAGCAACGAGCAATTGGTCCAGGCCATGGTCGGGCGCGAGCTGGGCGATATCTACGGTTATCGCCCGCGTGAGCACGGCGAAGTGCGGCTGGATGTGCGCGATGTATTGGCGCCCGGCTTGCGCGCGCCGGCTTCGCTGCAAGTTAAACGCGGCGAAATTGTCGGGCTGTTTGGCCTGGTTGGCGCAGGACGTTCCGAATTGATGAAAGCTATTTTTGGCGCATCGCCGCTGTTCTCGGGGCAGATTTCAGTCGACGGCAAACCACGGCGCTTTCGTGGCCCCGGCGATGCCATCGCGCAAGGCGTGATGCTGTGCCCGGAAGACCGCAAAGCCGAGGGCATCGTGCCGGTGCATAGCGTGCGCGACAACATCAATATCAGCGCGCGGCGTCGCACCTTGTCGGCCGGTTGTCTGGTCAATGAAAAATGGGAACGCAGCAATGCCCAGAAAATGGTGCGCGAACTCAATATCAAAACGCCAAGCGACGAACAACTGATCATGAATCTATCGGGCGGCAATCAGCAAAAAGCCATTCTGGGCCGCTGGTTATCCGAAGACATGAAAATCATGTTGCTGGACGAGCCCACCCGCGGCATCGATGTCGGCGCCAAACACGAAATCTATCGCGTGATTTATGACCTGGCGGAACACGGTATTTCGGTGCTGTTTGCCTCCAGCGATCTGCCCGAAGCGCTGGGCCTGGCCGACCGCATCATCGTAATGCGTGAAGGCCGCATCGTCGGCGAACTGACGCATGACGAAGCCACAGAACAAAAGGCGCTGGCCCTGGCGATGTTGCGCCAGAGCGAGCCCGCAACCGCAATCAATCCAACTTCTGCTTCCGTCGCTTGAGGGCGCCATCATGTCTAAAGCTAATGCAACTCCCGGTATCAATGTGCCGGCCATTGAATTACCCAGCCGTAATGTGCTGGCTCACGTCTGGGACAAATACGGCATGTTGGTGGTGTTTGCCGCCGTGTTTATCGCCTGCGCCACCACCATCCCCAACTTCCTGTCGATGATGAATATGCGCGGCCTGGGTCTGGCCATTTCGCTGGCGGGTATGGTCGGTTGCGGCATGTTGTTCTGTCTGGCCGCTGGTGATTTCGATTTGTCGGTGGGTTCGGTCGTGGCCTGCGCCGGGGTATCGTGTGCCACCATTATCAATTCGACCGGCAGCGTCACCATGGGCGTACTGGCGGGTCTGGCCACCGGCCTGGTGTTTGGCTTGCTCAACGGCATCATCGTGGCATGGCTGGGTATCAATGCACTGATTACCACGCTGGCCAGCATGCAGATTGCTCGCGGTCTGGCTTATATCATTTCGGACGGTAAAGCCGTGGGTGTGGCGGAAGAAAGCTTCTTTACCCTGGGCAATTCGTCGTTCTTTGGCCTGCCGACCCCGGTCTGGATCACCATCGCGTGCTTCCTGGTGTTTGGTTTCATCATCCGGCGCACGCTGTTCGGCCGTAACACGCTGGCCATCGGCGGCAATGAAGAAGCCGCCCGCCTGGCCGGTGTGCATGTGGTGCGCACCAAGATTGCTATCTTTTCGCTGTCCGGGCTGATTTCCGGGTTTGCGGGTGTGGTGCTGGCCTCGCGCATGACCAGCGGCCAGCCGATGACCTCGCTGGGGCTGGAACTGACCGTGATCTCGGCGTGCGTGCTGGGTGGCGTATCGCTGAAGGGCGGCATCGGCAAGATCAGCTATGTGGTGGCGGGCGTGTTGATTCTGGGCACGGTCGAAAACGCCATGAACCTGATGAATATCTCGCCGTTTGCGCAATACGTGGTTCGCGGTCTGATCTTGCTGGCCGCCGTGATCTTTGATCGCTACAAACAAAAAGCCAAAGCGCGCGTATAAGCGTTTTTTTGGGGCCGCGCCGGTCGGGTGCGGCCCTCGACTCTGCCTATCAGGATAACTATGCCGCTGTCCTCGCCAGAAGCACAGACGCTAGACCCGCTGATGCCGGGTTATTCGTTCAATCTGTATCTGGTGGCCGGCATTACGCCGATCATCGAAGATGGCCCGCTCGATTTTGTAATCGATCGGCCCAAGGGCATGCAGGGCTACATCATCAACATGACGGTGGCCGGGCAGGGCAAGGTGTTTGATGGCGAAGACGCCTTTTATACCGATCCCGGCGACTTGCTGTTATTTGCGCCAGAAACCGTGCATTACTACGGCCGCGCGCCGGGTAGTCCCAACTGGTACCACCGCTGGATCTACTTCCGTCCGCGCGCCTATTGGGCGCCGTGGCTCAAGTGGCAGGACCACACGCGTGATGTGGGCAAACTGCGTTTGCCAGACAAGCAACTGGTGGCCGAATTCGACGAACTGTTCCAGCAGATCGACCGTACCCACCGGGAAGGCCGCGTCACCAGCGAAGAACTGGCGATCAATCTGCTGGAGCGCTTGCTGATCCGCGCCTATGAAGTATCGCCGGAAAACCAGCCCAAGCCGCTGGACGCACGCGTGCAGGAAGCCTGTCAGTTCATCACCCGGCATCTGGGCCAGGATATCGGACTGGATGAAATCGCGCGCCATGTCTGCCTGTCGCCATCGCGACTGGCGCATCTGTTCCGCGAGCAGGTGGGGGTGAACATTCTGCGTTGGCGCGAAGACCAGCGCATCATCCTGGCCAAGCATCTGTTGCATAGTTCGCGCACGCCGATAGCCCGGATTGCCGGTACGGTGGGCTATGAAGATCAGCTGTATTTTTCGCGCGTATTCCGCAAGCGGGTGGGCGTTAGCCCGAGTGAGTTCCGCAAGACCAGCGGCGAGCCCTTGTACCCCTATCAAAGTGCCAGCATGACCTGGCCGCATATGGAACTGGATGTGCCAGATAACGGCATGGAGTTCTATTTGTAACGATGTGGGCGCATCGCCGGGCAACGTGTAGGCCATCGGCCGATAGATTTGGCGGCACGATGTCTTTAGCCTGACAAAGGTAGACAACCAAGCCCGGCCGGCCATGCGCACTTCGACCTTTTTGCTGGCGCTCAGCACCGCCTTCAGTGCGGCGTTTGTGTTCGCCACCCCTTGCCACGATCTGGTGGACAACAATCAGCGCCTTAACTGCTATGACCAGTGGTTTGGCAAGCCGGATGCTGCAATTCCGCCCATCAGTGGCGACACTGCCGATGCCAGTGCGCCCGCTGCGGCCAAGGTGGCGGACGCGTCGGCGCCCGCAGGCGCGGATGCTTCGGCGGTGGCTGCCGCCAAGCCCGAGCATCACTTCTGGCAAGACTTTGCCTTGCGCGACGCGCCTGGCCCCAACGCGACTAACCCGGCGGTGATTTCGGTCACCAAAAGCGGCGAAGAGAATTCGTCGTCGCTGGTGCAAGCTGCCCTGACCTGGCGTATGGGCAATAAATTCTTGCCGCAGCAACTGCATGACTGGGGCTGGAGCTGGTATTCGTCGATCTGGGCCAACCATAATTCGGCCTCGTCCAGCATCTCCAACTCGCGCGGTTTACAAGTCGGTGCCGCCGGAACGGTGTTTGATGCCGAACGCGATGGCTTTGCGTTGGGTACGTCGGCCAACTTCAATATCCGCCAGGACAAAGCGGCCGATACGCTGACGCAGGGGATCGCCGTCGATACCCGCTTGATCGTGCCCAACCTGCTGGTCTCCGGGCAACCGTACACGCGTGGCCGGATGTCGTGGTTTGTCTATCCGCTGGCTGGTGTCTACATCGACCATCTGGCTGAAGTACCGGAAGGGCAAACCAGTGGCACGGCAGCTGGTGGCTATATCGGCATCCAGGGCGATTACTACCCCGGTGGCTATTTGTGGCGGCTTAAATTCCACGCCGCCAGCAACGCCGCCAAGGATCTGTTTATCAATCCCGGCATGAACCGCCGCTTCTCGCGCCTGACGCGCTTTGGCATTGATTACTCGCTGGCCACCGGCAATGGCAGCGGGCCGCGCCAGCCCATCGTGCCGTCGCTATCGCTGGAACGGATTATTGGTGACAACTTCCTCGACGGCACCGCCTATATCGCGGAAACCGTGTTGTCGCTGAAGGTGCTGACCAACTAAGCGGCCATGTCAGTCCGTGGTGCTTAGCGCACCATGGCGGGCAGGGCGGCAATGGCGCTAAGAATGGCCCAGGCACCGACGCCAATCCACATCGTCAGCCAGGTCAGATCGCGCGTGTCTTCGTCGCGCGCGTGTCCCAGCATGGCGGGCACGCCGTGGTACAGCATGGCGCATGACGCCACGATGCCTGCCAACGCGCACATGATGTTGAACGGCACATTCGGTACAAACAGCGTCAGCGATGAAATCCACAGCGGCACGGCCGCCAGTGAAGCCAGTAAAAACGCGCTATCAAACGAGGTTTGCGGCGAAATGCCGCGCGCCAGACGGTGGATCAACTCGCCCATCAAACGCACGGTAAACAACTCGGCCGCCAGGAACAGCAAGGCAAACCCGGCCCAGCCCGACAAGGCCAGCCCGGGGGCGTAATAGCCGCCGTTGCTGGCGCCGGCGTACAGCAACATCAGGGTGGGCAACACGGCCAGCGGCAACACCATGCGCAAAAAAGTCAGCCGCGCCGTTGGGGTATGCGCGTGCAGACGGTCCCAGCCTTGATGGTCTGAAACCAGCATGTGGGAATAATCAGAAAAGGCAGCACGATTCATGGTCAGCTCCTTGCGGCGCGGCTGGCGTCCGGCACTATGCCAACGTCATGGCTGCGTCACAGGCTTCGACTGTTTGATCGGGGCAAACGATCTGCCGTCCAGCAGAGCAAGCCCGGGATAAGCGCAGTGTTGTCCGCACCGGGGGATTGCGTTGGCGCCCGCAAAATTCCGCTACAATCGCACCTTTGCCTCTTACTGCAAGCCCGCTATGAGCCACGAAGCCCCCGCACCGATCAGCAACTTCATCCGTCAAGTCATCGATGCCGATCTGGCCTCCGGCAAGCACGCCAGCATCGTTACGCGTTTTCCGCCCGAGCCCAATGGCTATCTGCACGTCGGCCATGCCAAATCCATCTGCCTCAACTTTGGTCTGGCCCAGGATTACACCGGCCTGTGCAATCTGCGCATGGACGACACCAATCCCGAGAAAGAAGAAGACGAATACATCGCCGCCATTCAAGAAGACGTGCAGTGGCTGGGCTACACCTGGGATGGCCAAGTCCGTTACGCCTCCAACTATTTTGATCAGCTGTACGCGTATGCCGAAGAACTGATCCAGGCGGGCAAGGCGTACGTCGATGATCTGACGCCCGAAGAAATGCGCCAGTACCGCGGCAACCTGAACGAGCCGGGCAAAGACAGCCCGTATCGCAGCCGCACGCCGGAAGAAAACCTGGCACTGTTCCGCCAGATGCGCGATGGCGCTTTTCCGGATGGCAGCAAGACCTTGCGCGTCAAGATTGATATGGCCTCGGGCAACATCAATTTGCGCGATCCGGTGATCTATCGCATCCGCCGCGCCACGCACCATCAGACCGGCGACAAGTGGTGCATCTACCCGATGTACGACTACACCCATTGCATCTCGGACGCGCTGGAAGGCATTACGCATTCGCTGTGCACGCTGGAATTTGAAGACCATCGCCCGCTGTACGACTGGGTGCTGGACAACATCACCATCCCGGCTCACCCGCAACAGATTGAATTTTCGCGTCTGGAATTGCTGAGCGTGGTGACCTCCAAGCGCAAGCTCAAGCAACTGGTTGACGAACATCTGGTGACGGGTTGGGATGATCCGCGCATGCCCACCATCAGCGGCATGCGTCGTCGCGGCTACAGCCCGGACGGCATCCGCTTGTTTGCACAACGCGCCGGTGTATCGAAGACACCCAATGTGGTCGATTTCTCGTCGCTGGAAGGCGCCGTGCGCGAGACGCTGGAAGAAGCCAGCCCGCGCGTGATTGCCGTGCTTGATCCGATCAAGGTGACGCTGACCAACTTCGAGCCCGGCGTAACCGGCAGCCGCAGCGCGCCGTTCCATCCGCATCACGAAGAATGGGGCGAGCGTGAAATCCCGCTGGCGCGTGAAATCTATATCGAGCGCGAAGACTTTGCCGAAGTACCGCCGCCCAAGTGGCAACGCCTGACACCCGGTGGCGAAGTGCGTTTGCGTTATTCCTATGTCATCAAATGCGACGAAGTCATCAAGGACAGCGCCGGTGTGGTGGTAGAGCTGAAATGCTCGCTGGACAAAGACACGCTGGGGCAGAACCCGGTGGGGCGCAAGGTCAAGGGCGTGATTCACTGGATTTCGGCCGAGCACGCCATCGAAGCCGAAGTGCGCTTGTACGATCGCCTGTTTACCGTGCCGCGTCCCGATGCTGTGCGCGGCGAAGACGGCGAATATGTCGACTTCAAACAGTTCATGAATCCGGCCTCGCTGACCGTGATCACCGGCTATGTAGAACCGGTGGTGCGCGACGCTGCGCCAGAAACGCGCTATCAGTTTGAACGCCTGGGTTATTTTGTCACCGATCGCAAAGACCACGTGGCCGGGGGCAAGCCGGTGTTTAACCGCACCGTTACGCTCAAAGACACCTGGGCCACCCAGGGTCAGGCCTGATGCGCCCGTCGTGGCTGCAACAGTGCGGCATGGTGCTGGCGCTGTTATCCGTCCTTGCCAGGGCGGCTGACGCAGGCGATGCGCTGGATCTGAGCGCATCGACCACGCCAGCCAGCGCCCACCTGGCGGCGGCGCTGACGCGGCCGGTGTATATCGGCCGCGAAGGCGAGCACCCGGTGCAGGTGGCGATGGGTTTTTTGAATGAACACGTCGGCAATGAATACGGTTTATTCGATTACCAGCGCCTGCAGATTACGCAACTGGCTTATAGCAAAGATCTGCAGCACGTCAGCGTGACGGTGTTGCTGCAAGGTCTGCGCAATAGCACGCGCAGTGCCGAGCGCTTTGAGTTGCAGCAAGCCTACGTCGGCAAGACCTGGCAAATAACCCAGGCGCGTCAGGACTGGAAATGTGCACGCGGCGGCTGGACCCAGCGGCCCTGCCAGTAGCCAGCGCGGGCTTGCAGTCCGTGCCAGCCTGGCGACCTGGCGTTGTAACACGCGATCTTTACAGTGCGGCCCTGGTTGGGCGCGCCGGTTCGGCTGCTGAATCGGCCGCTTGTGCCAGATTGCCGCTTGGCAGCGTTGCCGCAAGCCGGTATTATCCGTGCCCCTTGGCAACATCCGGCCCGGCGTAGGCATTGCCTATGCGACCACCACAGGACACCCGCTCGATGGCTAGCCCTCTGCAGAATGACGTTTTCTTGCGCGCTTTGATGCGCGAACCGGTGCCGTACACGCCGGTGTGGCTGATGCGTCAGGCTGGCCGCTATCTGCCGGAATATCGGGCGACGCGCGCCAAAGCGGGTTCCTTCCTTGATCTATGCAAATCGCAGGATTACGCGACCGAAGTCACACTGCAGCCGCTGGAACGCTTTCCGCTGGATGCCGCGATTCTGTTCTCGGACATTCTGACCGTGCCCGATGCCATGGGCCTGGGTTTGTACTTTGCCGAAGGCGAGGGCCCGAAGTTTGAGCGCCCGTTGCGCGACGAAGCCGCCATCAAGGCATTGACCGTGCCCGATGTCGGCGCGGAGCTGGGCTATGTATTCAACGCCGTCAGCAGCATCCGCAAGGCCCTTGATGGCCGCGTGCCGCTGATAGGCTTTAGCGGCAGCCCGTTTACGCTGGCCTGCTACATGATTGAAGGCGGCGGCTCGGACACCTTCAGTCGCGTCAAAACCATGTTGTACGACCGGCCTGAACTGCTGCACCACATCCTTGATGTCAACGCCCGGACCGTGGTCGAGTATCTCAATGCCCAGGTCGATGCCGGTGCCCAGGCGCTGATGATTTTTGATACCTGGGGTGGCGCACTGGCCGCTGGCAAGTATCAGGAATTCTCGCTGCGTTATATGCAGCAGGTGGTCAGCGGTCTCAAGCGTGAAGCCGATGGCCGCAAAGTGCCGGTCATTCTGTTTACCAAGGGTGGCGGTTTGTGGCTGGAACAGATGGCCGATACCGGTTGCGATGCGCTGGGTCTGGACTGGACGGTGGACCTGGGTGATGCCCGCCAGCGCGTGGGTGACCGGGTGGCGCTGCAAGGCAACTTTGACCCGAACGCGTTGATGGCATCGCCGACTGCCATCCAGGCCGAGGTGGGACGATTGCTCGGCGCCTACGGCACGGGCACCGGCCATGTGTTCAATCTGGGCCATGGCATCAGCCAGTTTACTCCGCCCGAAAATGTCGCAGCCTTGGTGGAAAGCGTGCACAAGCTTTCATTACCCTATCATGACTAAGTTTTTGCGCTTTTTTTAAAATCGATACAAAGACGCGTATCGCTAATGCGGCGGTGCGTCAAGTAGCGGTGAGTTATACACAGCGTTTGGCAGCGTCATTTATCTTTGTCAAGCCCTGCGCGCAAGGAATCGACAAAACGCGGCGTTTTTACTAAGTTACTGTTTTTTAACGACTTTATTTTAAAGTGTAAAAAATAGGCAACCTAGCTGTGATCAAGATGTAATGCGGGTTAGGGGCGCATACCCGCATTTTTCTCACAAAGTTATCCACAATAACTGTGGGTATTTTTGGATGGCATAAACTGGTGCACGCTGCGGTCGTCAGTTACTTACAAGTGGCACTGGATGTGCCGCTTCAGCGCACTTTCGACTACCTCTGGGCAGGTCCTGCGCCAACAGTGGGCCGCCGGGTTGTGGTGCCATTCGGCAAGCAAACCCTGGCCGGTGTAGTCGTCGCTGTCAGCGCTCAGCTGGACCCCGCGCGCGGCGTTAGCGTTGCCCAACTCAAAGCGGCGCAGGCCATCCTTGATGACATGCCCCCGTTGCCCGCCGACGTGCTGGCGCTCTGCAAATTCTGTTCCGACTATTACGCCTGGCCTTTGGGGCAGGTGATCTCCGCCGCGTTGCCCGGTGCTCTGCGGCAAGAGCAGCCGTGGCAGGGCGGGCAAGCGCTGCAATTCTGGCAAGCGCGTGATCTGACCGAACTGCTGAGCCAACTCAGCCCGCGCGCACACAAACAGCGCGCCGTGGCCGCAGCGCTGGCCGTACCGCGCAGCATCGAGCAAGTACGCGCCGTCGCCAGCGACGGCGGACGTTGGCTGAAGGAGTGGATCGCCGCCGGTTGGGTCATCGAGGCCGTGCCCGAGGCTGACACCGCGCCGCCGCGGGCCAGCGCCCATCCCGAACTGACTGCAGGCCAGGCCAACGCGGTCGCACAGCTCAACCAGGCGCAGGGTTATCGCCCGTTCTTGTTGTACGGCGTTACCGGCAGCGGCAAGACCGAGGTCTATCTGCGCGAAATCGAGGCCCGCTTGGCGCATGGCGGCCAGGTACTGGTGCTGGTGCCCGAAATCAATCTGACGCCACAGCTGGAAGCGCGCTTCCGCCTGCGTTTTCCGCAAGAACATATCGTCGCCCTGCATAGCGGCCTCGCCGATGGCGAGCGTACGCGCAACTGGCTGCTGGCGGCGCAAGGCCGCGCGCGCATCGTGCTGGGCACGCGGCTGGCAGTGTTTACGCCCTTGCCGCATCTGGCGCTGATTGTGGTGGACGAAGAGCACGATCAGTCCTATCGCCAGCAAGAAGGCTTTCGCTATTCAGCGCGTGACGTGGCGGTGTATCGCGCCCGCCAGGCCCAGGTCCCCATCGTGCTGGGCAGCGCCACGCCCTCGATCGAAAGCTGGCGCAATATGCGCGAAGGCCGTTATGCCTTGCTGACGCTGGGCCAGCGCGCGGTCAGCGGTGCTAAAGCCCCGCAGATGACCTTGATTTCAACGCAGCAACAACGGCTGTTTGATGGCCTGACCCAAACCGCCATCAATACCTTGCGCGATTGTCTCGATGCGGGCCAACAGGCACTGGTGTTTATCAATCGGCGTGGCTATTCGCCCGTGCTGGCATGCCATGAATGCGGCTGGATCGCCTCCTGTAAGCGCTGCGATGCGCGCCTGGTTTTGCATCGCGAAGACCGCCGTTTGCGCTGTCATCACTGCGGCTGGGAAAGCCCGCCGCCTGCGCAATGTCCGGATTGCGGCAACGCTGATCTGCAGCCGCTGGGCTTTGGCACGCAGCGGCTGGAAGAAACGCTGACCAGCTTGTTCCCCGATACCCCACCGCTGCGTATCGACCGCGACAACACGCGCCGCAAAGGCAGTCTGGATGCGATGTTGCAACAAGTGCATGCCGGCGAAGCACGCCTGCTGGTGGGCACGCAAATGCTGGCCAAGGGCCATGACTTTGCCGGATTGAGCCTGGTGGTGGTGGTCAATGCCGATGCTGGATTGTTTTCTACTGATTTCCGCGCGCAAGAACGGCTGTTTGCCCAACTGCTGCAGGTGGCAGGACGGGCAGGGCGCGCGGGCTTGCCGGGGCGCGTGCTGATCCAGACCCGCTATCACGACGATCCCTTCTATCCGCAATTGTTGGCTGGCGATTACGCTGCATTTGCCGATCGCGTATTGCAAGAACGTAAAGCCAACGATTTGCCGCCCTATGCCGCGTGGGCAATGCTGCGGGCCGAATCAAAGGTGTTGATGCGCGCGGTGGTGTATTTGCGCGAGGCGGTGCAATTGCTGCGCACGCAGCCAGGTATTCATGCTGGCGCGCCCATTCCGGCCTTGATGATGCGCAAAGCCAATCAGGAGCGGGCACAAGTGCTGGTGTCGTCGTCGTCACGCCCGGCGTTGCAAAGCGCCATGCGCTTTCTGATGGGTGAGTTATTGCAAAAGAAAGCGCCGGGCGTGCGCTGGTATATCGATATCGATCCGTCTGAGGCATAAAAAAACCCGGCTGTTGCAGCCGGGTTTTTTTATATCGAGTGCGGGAGGTGATCAGATCGCATCTTCGTCGGTTTCGCCAGTACGGATACGCACGGCTTGTTCGACGCTGGTAACAAAAATCTTGCCATCACCAATCTTGCCCGTGCGCGCCGCCACCTGGATGGCCTCGACGGCCGCATCCACCTTGTCGGCCGGCAGCACCACTTCCACCTTGATCTTGGGCAGGAAATCAACCACGTATTCCGCGCCGCGATACAACTCGGTGTGACCCTTCTGGCGGCCGAAGCCTTTGACTTCAGTAACAGTCAGACCAGAAATACCAATCTCGGACAACGCTTCGCGCACTTCGTCCAGTTTGAACGGCTTGATAATCGCTTCGATTTTTTTCATTTTTTCGGTCCTGTAAAAACACGTGTGCGGGATGCGGACGATCAAACGCCAGTATAGCCACGCCGATGCGCGCGGCAACCATGCCGATCAGCGCGATCCTAATTGCAGCGTATGGCTCGGCCCCATGCGGTCCAGCAAAGCCGTAAACATGGCTTCTTTGCCCGGGGTCGGGGTAAAAGTCAGCGCGCCGGTCGGGCCATTATTGGTGATCGCACCGCCACCGCTGATCGCCAACATGCCGCCCTGCGGTTGCATGGCCCAGTTGGTGGCGGCGCCTTGTTGCTGCACATTGATCAGATAGTTGCCAAATGGATTGACCTGCGGCGTGACCAGCGAACTGGCGTCCTGCCACAGAATGCTGGTTTGCTCGAAATGGTTTTGCGCCAGCGCCGCAGCGCGGATTTGCAGATCGCCGCCCAACTGAAACGGCGACAGCATCTTGACCTGCGCCATCAAAGGACTGGCTGGCACGGTCATGGACACGTTTTCCAGCCGCCATCCGGCCGCCGACAACACGGCGCGCGCTGTGCCAGCCGGGGCATCGGCGTAGTGGGTTTCGAGCTGCCATGCCAACGCGCCTTTTAACAAGGCGCCCGGCTGCCAATGCCAACGCACATCCTGCAGCAACTGCTGGCCACCTACGCCAAGCTGGCCAATGCGGCCTTCCCACAAAGTGCCGCTGACGTCACCGGCCTGGACCGGAGCCGGCAAGGTGGCGGCAAACAGCACGGTGGGCAAACGCAAAAAAGCAAATACGCCAAACAACAACAGGCCAAACCACAGCAAGGGGTGACGATAACGTTTCATCGGGTCACCACTGCGGTGAAATGGACGATGCCATTGTTTTGTTCGCTCGAAATATCTGCGCTCACGGCGTGCGCCCCGGTTTCGCGCTGCAGACCGCTGAGTAAATCCAGCACTTGATTAAAGGCCACTTCGGTGGCGTCGATCTTGAGACGGTTGTCCGGCTGTGCCTGCAAGTCGGCCTTGATATTGCGCAGGCCCAGACTGGCGGTGACGGCCTGACGCAAGTCATCACTCCGCGCCGCGCCGGGGGCGCCACCTGCCGCCTTGATCAAGGCGATGCTGCGTTGCATTTGCGCCAGATCAGCCTGCAAACGTGGCAGTTGTCGGCTGAGGGCAGCACGCTGATTGACCAAGGGCTCCCACAAGGCCACATACAACAGGGCGATCAGGATGACGGCAGCCGCCGCGCCCAACATCGCGCGTTCGCGCGGTGCGCGGGCCAACCAGAAGGCTAAAAACCTGGCTTTCATTGTGCTGCTCCGCCCAGGCGCAAGGTGGTCACGCCACCGGCCCCGGCTTGCGCGTCGGCCTTGAGGCCGGCGCTGGTCAATTTCTGCTGCACCGCCGCTACATCGGCAGTCGGAATATCTATCTGCAAGCGGCCGCTGTCGTAACGCAGGCGCTTGAGCGTCAGCGGCCCGATGCCATCCAGCTTTTGCAGCATCGCGGTCAGGTCACCGCTATTGTTGTTGCCGCGATCAGCGCCGCTGCTATGCAACTGGCTTTGCAATTGCAAGACCGGATCCACAATCGGCACGCCCGGGAAAGCTGCGGCAAAGGTCTGGCGCAGCTCGCGTTGCAGGCTGGCCACCTCGCTACGCAAAGACCACCAGTTGATCAAGGCACTGACCAACCCAACCACCACCACGGCCGCCAGCAGCAGACCCGCGCGGCGTAGCCGCAGCACGTCGACCGGAACCCTTACCTTGGGCGAGAGTTCGCCTTGCAATAGATTGATCGCATCAACCCGCGCCGGATCACCACACAAATCCGGCCAGGCCAGCTCTTGCACCGGACGGTCTGCGGTCCAGGCGTTGGCGACTTGCTCATCATCAAACCAGGCCACTTCGTCGCGCAGCACCAGCATGACGCCGCCGTCCATCACGGCGCGCGAGGTTTCTTCTTGCGGCTCGACCAGATCAGAAATCGCATATGCCGCGCGCGGCCGATGGTGCGTGCTGGCCAGCAAACCGGCCCAGCCACGCAACCAGTTGCGGTCGGTTGCAACTACGCGCGTCTCGGCATTGGCCGCCGGGCCCGCAGCCAGATGCAAGGCGCTGGTATCGCTCAGCACACGCTCTTCCAGCGCATGCGGCAGCAGCGCGCGCAGCTTCTGCATCGATTGCGCGGGCAGAGCCAACAGATATTGAGAATAGCGAGTGGCTGGCACCAGCAGCTCGATTGCGGCGGCTTGCGGCCATTGCGCCACCGTGCCGCTGCCATGTTGCAGCTGACCGGAGGGTTCGATACCACACCAGCGCACCGGGGTATCGGGCGAGGGCGGCCCGTCAATCACGACGCGCAGGGTGGCAAAAGAAGTCGGGGAAAGGCTCACGAATACGGTCACTCAATGCGGGATGAATGCGGCAAGAAAGCCAGCCTTTACTTACTATAGATCGGCGTGGACTTTAGCCCCGTTTGACGGCGCGAGTATGCCATAAACCATGTGACACCAGCAGGTGCGCGCGCAGCGTTTGTTTTTGGTGCGACATATCCTTTATACTCCCGGTCTGCCTCAAAACGGCTGGCAGCTGAGTACGTCCAAACGTACGCTGCGCTGGCCGTTTTTGCATTCCGGCATCGGGAGCAAAGGCAACGCGAGCGTGGCGGAATTGGTAGACGCCCTGGATTTAGGTTCCAGTGTCGAAAGGCGTGGGAGTTCGAGTCTCCCCGCTCGCACCAGACACAGAAGTCGCCAGACTTCGCAAAAGCCCGGAAGGCCCCGTTAGTACAGGGTTTCCGGGCTTTTTTGTTTTTGCGGCCATACCGTTATTTACACCGAAGCAAGTCCCCGCTAGGCGGCTTTTTATGCCCGGCGGCGAGCGGCTCTGCCTGAGCCTTCACGCACGCAAGCAAAATCCTGCAGATTCTTGCGGATTGGACCGGCGGCCAACCTAATATAATTTGATCTCAAGAATCCTTTCGGCAAGACGGTGTGGAATATTTTTGCTTGCCAGCCTATCCGATAAAACACTGATGTTTTGATTGCGAAGTCCGCTTTCAAATCCTTCGTGTGAGGCGGTTTCCCAGGAGAATCTGACGGGGATGATGATGTGGGCGATATCAGAATAATTGAAAGGTTGCATCCAGGAGCCATCATCAGCAATTCCATAATCAGAAACGTCAATCTTGCGGGGCAAACCGCTTTGCCAGTATCCGCAGTCTTCGGTCAACCTTTGAAACGTAGTCCAGGAACACCAGGATGAACTCCTGGCGGCTAACGAGTTGCCGTCGCCAAGCTCATTGATTGCCACGACGAAAAAAGATTTCCAATCAGCATCTGTCATTACAGTCATTTTTATGACCCTGCGCGGTAAGTGAAAATAAGAGAGGCCTCTTTCGCGTTGGTGGCGTGGAAACGTGGACGCGAATGGGGAGTCGGGCCACACTGGTCGGGGTAGTCAAAAGGATGTTCAACCACTGATGATCCATCCGGCAAGCCGTAGCCGTAATTCTGTGGATAACAAGTCCGCACGGGTGCTGATTGAAACCTGGCGCCGGGAATACAACGAGGAAAGACCGTGCCGAATTCGGCCGGATCGTGATATCAGAGCCTGGGTCGCATATTCGCGCCGGCAGCTTATTTAGCCTTTCCACACGAGGCTTGAAGCGCATCAATGTCATATTGATGTTGGCGTTCCATTTTTTGTCTCAAGTTACTCTGCACAATGTGGACTGCCCCGGATTCTGTAGACAAACGCAAGCCTCACGCCGCAGCCAGTTCAAAGGCCTCCAGACTGATGCCGCAAGGTGGCTGCGGCTTGACAGCCCCTTCCACGCGTAGCAAAGCAGGAATTGCCAACGGAAATTGACCCGACGGGATCCGTCTATGCGCGCGGATTTCCACCTACATAAGCACAGACATTTTTGTTATCCGCGATCTGAAAACTCTCCTATCATCACGTGGCATTGAAGGGCCGCCAAAGGGTTCTGCATAAAAAAGTCATACTGCTGCTTCGAAAAAACCCACCGTTTAGCTATTTTGTAGTCAAGTTGATATAAGTATCCATGTCTTCCATCCGGCATTTCAACGCGGAAATAAACGTCATTCCCATTATCTATGCACCAAACAACTTGAATAATTTCGCCCTTCTTAATATTGTGTGCGACCTCTCTGTGATCAAAGGGGATATTGGCATCCGTTTTATATAAAACCACATCCTTTTGAAGGGTTATTTCGTAGCCTGATGGTGCGACGACCAGCAATGCAGCCATCAATATGACGAGCAGAGTAAAAGCTAGTTTTCGCATCATGGCGCCGACCTGTACCAAATAACCTTGGAAACCGAGCCACTATTCAGCAGTTCTTGCTCACCCCCCGGGGTAATAGATGGCGAAAAATTGACCCAGCATTCATTAGGTATCAAGCGTAATGTCCTCCCAAGGCTCAATAGAGATAAGCCATTCCAGCGTGCGACGGCGCTCCTCTAACGTTAATTGATCGTTATTGTGGTCGGCAGACGACGTGTGATGATGTTCGCGGCTAAACCAATGCCAGCAATATGCAAGGTCGCATTTCGCAATCAGCTCTTGCCGTCGCCCGGCAGCTGGACCTGCCGGAAGATGAGCTGGCCTTCATTTTCAAAGGGCATTTCCAGCCCGAAGACCAGGCCCGGCTGGCGAACTACATTGCCGTGCTCGAAGGTGCAGCCTGACACCAAAGGTGACAGCGGCAGGAGTATTGCCAGGACACCCCCCTCATTACCCCCAGAAACGCCCGCCAAACACCCACCCCTGCGGTGGCAGTCTGGTGGCAAGTTTTACGTTTTCAAATCAGGATGTTGAGGCGTTCCTGCCGAAAGCTCGGTGGCAGCGGGCAAGTCAGGGTTTTTCCGTTTATTTCATATGGATCAAAAGGTTAGTCATGCGGGCGGGCCTGCGTATGGTGTATATGCCTTTATGCGTTAAGGGAACGGAGCCGCCAGACCGCCATAAATGACCCACCGGACGGCCCGAAACCACCAACGCAAAGCGTCCCCACCCATTCCGCTGGCGGCAGCCTGCGGCAGTCCAACAGGCCAGCACACCACCGCCGGACGAGTAGATAAAAAGTAGGCGATTAGTAGATAAAAAGTAGGCGTTTTGTAGGCAAAGCAGGCACTGGTAGGTAAAAAGTAGATGTTTAGTAGGCAAAAAGTAGACGATTCCCGGCTCGCACATCCCGCCAGAAACGACAATGCCCACCAAGGCGGTGGGCATTGTCGTTTCTATGTCTGCTCATTGCTGTCTATAGAGGCTTTAGGATCAGCGAGCATTTTTCTGATGGCAAAACCCACCATCAGTACCCCAGCAACCAATGCCCCCAACCCAATCAGGCCATGCCAACTCCAAAATGGGCTGTCCCACAATGAGGAAGCACCTATCCCAATGAGTAGCAATCCGAGCAACCCATTTGGCAGTTTTTCCCACGGCAGAAATGCAAGTCCCATTTAAGCTCTGGCCCAATTAAATAGGGGTACAGGCACTGGATTTTCTACCACTCGTCGCGCCGCTTTTGGATATTTTCACCGCCCTCATCATCGGGCTTGTCACCATCACGCATAGATGCCAAAAAGCTAAACGACTCAAAGATCGCTGCTAAGGCTCCAACAATAATCGAGGTGCCGGTCCAGGAGATCAGATAAAAAATCGTCGCCAGAGTAGCCAAAATAATAGTTGGTTTACCAATACGGTAGGTCATGGTTCTTATATCCCAGCCATTTCAATTCATACGCTGTGTCAAAACAATCCTGGACCCAATGATCATTTCTGACATACAGGCGCAGGGGTAGGTTCTGTCGTGCATTTAGAAGAGCAATATGCTGCGACAGAAGCTTGGCAAGCAATATTAACGACAGCAGCATCTTCTGGCTGAGCGAGACCTAACCACTTCATGGGGGATGTCACGCTACACACCTTTTTAAGTGACTGCGCACAATCCGAAAAACACTTCAAATTAAGGTTTGACGTAGGCGGAATATACGGCGGGCTATCGTTTTGGTGGCAAATCAATGGATTGAATCCGAGAACTTCGCAGTACGAAGCACGAGGATGATCACCTCCTCGCAACCCCAAAGGGTCCGTCTGACCGATAGGATTGCCGCCCACATATGCATAAGTATTAATCCCCCCACCCAACCCAACCCAACCCAACCCAACCCAACCCAACCCAACCCAATCGGATCGGACTGGATATACCGCCCCAAGTATGGATCATATTCGCGATAGCCATTGCTGCTACGCGAAATCTCCTTGTCCCAGTACTGCCCCGGCAAGCGCAGGTTATACACAAACGTATTGCCCGTGCCTTGCGGATCTTCATACGGATTCGGTGCCGGTCCGAACGGGTTGGTTTCCCAGCGCCACACCACCTTGTTGGTGGCGGGGTCGGTCACCTGTTTCGGGCTGCCCAAGTGGTCGGGCCAGACGTAGTACGCCACGGCCGTGCCCGCCCTGTTCAGGCGCACCGCGGCCACCGGCCAGTCGCCCAGGTAGACCGTCTCCTGCACCTTCTTGCCGGTGCCGTCGTACGCGCCGAGGATGTGGCCGGCTTCGTCTTGGAGAGGTGAGTCGCCACACCGCCGGCGGTTTTCCACGCCGAACGAGATGTGCCACCTCGGAGGAAGATGTTCTCGGTTATTGAACGTGCGCCGGTATTTAGGCCATGCGCATACGCAGCCTGGCGGGCAGCATACTGTTGATTGAATGACTTTCTGCGGACGAGCAAAGCCCGCCTTTACCAAAAGGTGCAGGAACCACGCCTACTATTCACTTCTGGTGTCAACGATCACACTCCGCAGATAAACTTGCCGGCATCCCTCAGATGCGTCCGCGATGCAACCCGATCACTGCTCTTCTAGATATCGATGCCAATAAATTTCCAATGCATGTTTCGCCCCAAAATCGCCATGCTGAATCTTAAGATGCTGGAGCACCGTCGCGATTACCTGCCTTTGCTGTTTGTTGAAAAATTTTAATTTCTTTTCAATCCAAGAAACCCTTGGCTCTCCGTTCGATACGGGCGGGGTTAACGTGTTAATGACGGTGTCCACCAAGGCATCTGCCTCGCAATAGTGCGCCACAATCAGATCGAGGTAAGCCGGTATGTAATAGCCAAAAGCGACATCAGAAAGACTCCCTAAAGCGTCTTCCGTATGAAATAGCGACATTAAGTCAATATTATTCCAGGTCTTGCCTTGAAATAAATTCGCCGCCTGTGCTGCCCCATCTGAAAGGCCACATTCTGGCGAAATTAAATCTGCATCCGAAAGCAAGCGCGCAGTCCCAAAATGATTTTTTATGGACAGTCTAATTAACGTATTTTCCATTAGTTACAACCTTTCAATTGCGAGTGGAGCTGGCAAGCATACATGGTGCCTCGCACGGTCTCTCTTTCAAGTTGATGTGCTAAGTCGCCCCCACGAAAGCATTGATTCATAATATTGTTTCTGGCATCCACGCTTGATTGCCCTGCGTTCGTTTTGTCACGAATCACTGCGCAACTATCCATTGGCGAGCATTTTCTCGGCTGATCGCAGCTCTGGCCTTTTTTATCTTTTAGATGGTTCGAGTGATCGTCATTGCAGTCGGCCGGGGGCGGCGGATTATTTACAGTGCCGCAGACTTTTTTCCACCATTTTTGCGCTTGAGCTGGGAGGCCAGGCGGCGAATCTGGTAACTGTTCTGATGGTGGCGAAGTCACACATGCTGCGCCATCAGGTAGAAAGCACTAATTCCGGATTCGCGCCTTCGGTTCTTCCTGGGTACTGCGCTACTCTTTCCTCTTAAGCCCGGCATGTTGGAATTGAAATCCGACGGGAAATTTGGTCTTGTCGCTATATACAGCTGAGTCAAATAAGACTTGATCGAGTTTCGCATCTGTAAAATCTGCGCCGCTCAGATCAACGTATCCGCCCATGTTGTCAGGCAGGAAGGAAGCGCCCGTTAAATCTGCACCCGCAAAACTTGCATCTTCAAAGCTACCTCCAAAAAATTTCGCACCTTGCATTCGTGCGCCATCAAATTTTGCATCAATACCTAACGCTAGATAGAACTCACTGCGATTTAAATCCGATCCGCCGAAATTGGCACCATACATAGCAACGCCTTCAAATCGAGCACCTTGTAAGATGGCTTCGCTTAAATCGCAATCTTGCAGGCTTCCCTGTTTAAAACAAGCGTTTTGCCTGACTTCATTCACGCTGATTCTCCATGATCGTGATTTCATTGATTGATGGAAGTAGTGCAACTACCCATTAAGCCTTTTCAGAAATTTCATCAAGGGATTGGAACCAGATTCCTTGGAGGAAAGATTACTCTCAATCCTTCACTAACTATCCAATACGTAAGCCCAAATCCTGTAGTAACACCGGCAGCTTTTTTCACTGCTCCGTTGTTGCTATCGAGGCAGATTGCCGGGGGAGGGGGCGATGGAGGACCACCGCGTCGGTCGCGACAATCCTGCTCATTTTTCTCCAAATCCTTCTTATATTTATCACGCAGTTGCTCATGGCCCCACACAGAATCTTTTAACGCTCCCCCCGGGCCGGAAAATCCCGGTGCATAGTATGGAAAGTTCTGCGGATTATTAGCCAGGTTATCGAGTTGCCGTTGTACTTCTGTTTTCAAGTTAGCGATACGCTTTGGGATGTTTTTGCACCCTTGACTGTTGGGATCCATAGGACTGTTTGACAAACCCGCTTTGGCGAGTCCGAGCCAATCCGAATAGGAGTTTGGATTCCCGTCCACATATGCGTATGTATTGATGCCCCCACGCAGCCCGATCGGATCGCTCTGGATATACCGCCCCAGGTACGGATCATATTCGCTGACCCCGTTACTGCTCCGCAAAATTTCCTTGTCCCAGTACCGGCCCGACGAGGTAAACAGCAAGGTAGCGGCCAACGCTGATCCGTCGGCACCCAGCAAACAGACCCCAAACAGCACAAACAACAACGCCCACCTGGCTGGTGGGCGTTATCGGTATCACGCTCTTTCTTTCCCTTCTGCCGCAGCTTTCTTCCTGGATTTGGCCCACGCAAACCATGCGACCAAATAAATGCCGTATGCCACATCAGCCCAGGATGGAGTGAACGGGATGCAAAATGCATAAGCTGCGCCAAGCACCGTGGCCCCGGCAAAGAGATATTTTTCCCACGTCATAAATGTTCTTTGATGTCCGATTCAAGATTGAAACGTCATTGATCACATGACAGCTTGGGCTTCACGTGGGGTGTGGGCTATCAACGCTCGGCCAAAGCCCTAACGGGTCGATTGCGCCTAAAGGGTTGCCGTTTACATATGCATAAACTTTATGCGGGTTTATCGATGTTAAGAGGCGGCTACATCGACAGCTTTATCCATGATTAATGAGAACTCTTGCGCCAAATCCTGTCCATAAATCAGGGATATGTATTCAAGGCAAAAATTCCTCGACGATCTTGACTTTGTTGCAAGAAAATCCAGTAGAAAAAGAAGTGCTGAATAATCTTTTCTTCCATTGTCACTTTCCCAAATCCCAATCTGGGAAAAAGGATTCTCTTCTGGCCATGATTTTTTTATATCTAGCGCACTAGCCAATTTTATTGCACTCATAAAATGCTCTCGCCCAAGCAATGATCGATCCCGATCATTGCTATCAGCAAGATGCGCGCCAACCAACATTCTTGCAGGCAAATGACTTGGCGTGTCTCTTAGAATTTCCTCGCAAAGCGCCAGTGCGCCGTCGATATCTTCTTCATTTATATATTTCGCATATGCGGTCGCGAATAATGTATCAGTCCCTGTGGGTTTTTCTTCATTTGGTGCCATTGTTTTTCCTTAATGCGAAAACAGGTAAGAAGTTGCTGTTGCAGGAACTGCCACTTCGGGGGCCAACACATAAAACAGCCCCCCACCACTATACCCAGCAGGAAACATATCCATATTCGAGCTGCCGGGAGGCGCAGAGCTCGGGGCCCCTGCCGTTGGCGTACCTGGTTGACCGGAAACAGCTGGCGGTGGTCCGGGCGGAAAATTGGTATCGCACCATTGGCGAGCAGCATCTACTTTAGCTTGCGTGGAAGAATCAAGAATGCAAACGTCTTGCTGCCACTTTCTCAGTTCTGAGCAACGGTCCTTCATCTTTTGATCGTGGGTGCCATCGTTCTTGTAGTTGTCTTGCCAATGTTCAAACCCCCGTGACCCTGGCCAATCATCAGGGTTGTTTCGCAAAGACTGGCTATGACTGGGGCCGCGTCCCGCCAGTCCCAATGGATCAAACTCATTTAGAGGATTAGCGCTCGTATATGCATAAATCTTTCCAGACCCTACATACCGGCGGCCTTCTCAAAGCATGTTATGCCTTCGGCATCCAGGCAAATCCTGGAGCCATCGCCGCCCTCCAGTTTTGCTCGCCAAAATCCTGCCTCACCCGTGGCCGTAGTACCATGCCAAACAATCCCGGATAGCGATATGACTCCGGCGTTTTTATCGTCCCACTCCCATGTCCCAGAAATACTTTCAGTTTTTCCCTGACTGGAAATTCTCAACGAGTATGTCTTCCCCGTTTTAATCTCAAGGCTGTACTCAGCATAACCATTTTTTAGTGAATACTTTCCTTCTGGCGTTATCTGCTTGGGCTGACAAGCTGTTAGCCCAAGCACACAAAATAGAAAAAGTGCGAAAACTTTAATCATCGAAGTGGTTCCGTCCAAGTATAAGTTTGTCGCATATTCCCGAAATTACTAAATGTAGAGCGTTCCCAATCAGGCCCAATACCATACAAGAAAGATTTCATTGCTTGAGTCATTGGACAAGACAAACCTGATTTTATCGACGTCTACGGGATAAATATCAATCCGATAACTATGCCGTGTGGTTGCCGTTGGCGTCGTAGGTGTAACTCCGGGCGGGGATGTATAACAGTTCGTTCGCCATTTCGATGTATTGCCTGCGGTTGCGTTCACCGAGAGGACGCCGCCTGCCATGGCGGCGCAGAGCGACGAAACCCCATCCGGCTTGGTCTGCTGGTGCTGACATCCTGCTGGTCCAAACACAAAAAAGGAACAAGAGCGAAGATTTTGTATTTTTATGGTTTCACATGAATTTTAAATCCATCTATCTCTGTATATCCGAAGACAGAGTCATCAATTGTTATTTTTACCAGATCATCTTGAGGGGCGTACTCCTCCAGATTGGATTTCAGCATCAATTTATAGTCATTAAGAAAAATGAAGTCCAAGCGCCCTTTTTTGGGTTCATTTAAAGCAAGCAGCTTCTGTTTTTCATTAAATACGTCCGTAAAATTAAACGGCGATGAATCACCATCTGAAGTGCTCAGTACCCCATTACCATCCACCAGCCTCCAATCACACAGGTAAATCCATATTTCAACGGGAAACTCACTTTCGTTTCGTAACAACTCAAAAAAAAGAAAGCTCCCGTACCCTTTCGTGAAGCGTTTAACTTTTAGTGGCAGTAACTTCGAAAACCATTCGGGCAATCGTTCCATTTAGCATTTCCCTTCCAAAATCTGGCGTGCGATATCTCTTCTGCATGCGCTGGCCGATGGCGTTGTACGTGTACGTGCCCAGCACCGTGCTGCCTTCGGTGGTTTTGACCATGCGACCGACGTTGTCGTACACGAAGGTCGTGCCGCCACGGCTGGTCTGGTTGCCGGTGGCGTCGTAGCCGAAGTAGACCACCGGGCTGGCGGGGATGTTGTTCAGGCGGTTGCTGGTGGTGCTGTTGACAAAGGGCAGGCCGGACGATGAGGTGCGGTTGCCGTTGGCGTCGTAGGTATAGCTCCAGGTGCCGGTGCCTGCAATGCTGTTGGTGGTCATCCGGTCAAGACCGTCATAGCGATACGCGGCGGTAAATTGCGGATGGTTCGAGTCGACGGGTGCCCACCTCGTCGTGGCTTTGTCACCATCAGGCAAAGGTAACGTGGCTCTCCACATTGGCGACGTGGAGTGCCCGCTCCTCAATATTGTGTTGTTGCATAAATCGGCTGGGCCGCTTCGGGAATTCAATAGAGAAGAATTTGCCTCTGTGAAGGAAGATTTTCGCTCTCAGCGTTTCGGGTCCCTCCGCTCGCAATAAAACTGTTGCCGCGTGAATGTCTGGCCGATCCAGTTTAAACAGCGGCGCCGCAGCATTTTCCCGGTAGAAGAAGCACACTTTTGCACCTCCGGCCTGATGCTGTACAAACGAAACAGCAGCAAGCTGTGCATCAAGAATGCACTTGCTTTCCTCTTGCAATGAGCTTCGCCATGCATCAAACACAAGTCGTTCATAAGGCAGCAGCTTTTTGCCGGCGAACTGGCAATTCCACAAGCCCGCCACCCAATTCAGAATTGATCCACTCATCATTTGCACCCACACCCATTCATAGCGGCGTCGCCCGTGCCAACAGCACTACCGGCAACTGCGCCCTTATAGACTTACGGAATCCGATCAAGTTGTTGTAACCACGCGGGATATTTAGAGCCCAAATCGCGCCAGCCGCGCGGATGCCGGTATGGATAGTGATAGTAGGAACCCGTTACTGCTGCGCGAGATTTACTTGTTCCAATACTGTCCCGGAAAGCGCAGTTTGGTTTCCCAGCGCCACGCGACTTTGCTGGTGGGCGGATCGGTCACCTGTTTCGGGCTGCCGAAGTGATCGGCCAGACGCCCGAGTAAATGGTCTCCCGCACCATTTTTCTAGTGTCGTCTTACTCGCCGAGGATCAAAAAGTTGGTTCAGTGATTATTGAGGCATTTGATGCTAAGGGTATTGGATTTGCGATTCCGGTGCAGACGGTTTATCACCATGGCGGGTCCGATGTATGCGGCGGGGCTGCGGGGGCGTCGGGTGGGGCGGCAGTAATACCGCGCCTTCCCACGGCCGATCTTGACCGCCTTGCAATCGCCAAGGTGCGGAATTGAGCTGATGTTGGATTCAATTGGATTGGAGTTGCCTGGTATGGTCATTTAACAAAACCAAAGTATCCAAAGCCCGGCCAAGTTCGGATTGGCTCGGCCCGCCCAGGTCTTCGTTTAACTCCGACATCCAAAGCATCCATTCTTGAAGAACATCGTATTGCGCCGGCGTTAGACCTATCCATCGCTCAATAAAATAGTCATCCCATAATTCAGGCTTGGGGGATCGATCCAGTATCATTGTTACGGCCTGCACGACAGATATGTCGGGCCGGAGGTCTTGAACGCTGCAAGCCACCACGGCGGGAAGATAGTATTTGAACCAGGCCGGTGAAAATCCATAGAATGCGTCGGAATACTGTGTGAGATCCTCTAAAGTTAGCTGATTCCACGGGCGCTCCCTTAGCGCAGCGGCATCGTTATATTCGGTTGTATTCGGCGTTGCTCGCCTTTCCGGTTCGGCAGGCAATTCAGTATCAAATGCCTTGGTTAATTTTATTAAGAGATCACTCATCAGAACCCTCCAATTGAGCATTTAGCGATAGCGCGCCAAGCCCGCGTGCCGACTATGCCTTGGCAGCAACGTATACCAGTCGGTGTTTTGTCTGTAATTATCCAGTAACTAGAACAGATTTTTTATTGCTTTGTCCGCATTTTTATATTCGCAAGGTAGATCTAGCGATTTCTGATAGGCGATGGAATCCTTCACATCTGCCCCATATACGGATCATATTCCCGGAACCTCTTACTGCTCCCCGCTAATTTCTGGAATAGGCGCTCACCAGCCATATTCCGGCACGAAGGATCAAGACTCTAATCAATAATTGGCGTTGCGCCTGAGATACTCCAGCAAAACTCGCCACACATCTACGTCTCCCACCAAAAAGCTGTCTGCCTCCTTCCACTGGGGTAGATTCATGGCTGATTCGATTTCGTATTTGCTGGCGAGGTCGATTGCGTTTCGCACGGCATCGGCCTCATCTTTCAATCCCACCTTTTCATAGGCATTGGCGACGTCCGAATATTGAACGCCACCGGGAAACGCTGCCGACAGCAAGAGTTCAACACCGCCATTATCGATTATTCCCTGAGCGTGATACACCAGCATGAAATTCTTTAGACTTTCCTCTAGCAGAAGCGGCCTTCCTTTTGTGCCCGGCAACTTCGCTAAAACCTTTTGATAGGCGAGATCAAGCACCGTGTATTCGTCGTTTTTCATTAATATGCTGCCTCGCAGAGGGCGACTTACCATTTTAAGCTGCGTCTTATAGTGCACTTCCGACTAGTGCACTTCCAAGAGCCAAATTTGCCGTTTCTACACAAACAAAGCTAATGCAATCCCCTGTCAGGCTTCCCAGGTAAATAAGCCCCGTAGAACGCCAGAGCAATGAACACCATTACGCCAAGATGCTCCCACCACGGAAGATCCCAAGAAGCAACAAACTTGTAAATGCACGCAATGATGCCGCCCAGTATCAACAACACCCACCGCAGGAAAGTACGTACTTTGTTAGTCATTTGTCGTCATGAACAGTTGGGGCCAACAAATTAGCGAGCCGGCTTGCAAGACCTCGGTCGCATATTGGAAGGCGGGACAGGTTGAATCAACCAAGCGCTTAAACTCGCTATGCACTAGCGTGCCGCGAATCCAGTGAAGGGCACATCGGATGCCGTGTGTTGCATCTACATTTGCAGCAGCATATTCCGCCAAGGCTTGAAGACGTTTATATGCCGCCGCCATTTCTGGTATATCCGGGGACCGGTTCAATTTAATAGCTTTGGCCTGTTAGCCCCTGTGGATCAATCGCACTTAACGGCGGCTTGCCTTGAGCCGCAAGACAATTCGCTCACCAAGCGTACTTCCGAGTTTCCAAGGCATCTATCCACGCGCCAAGCTTGTAGTCCCTACGAACAAGCTCCTCGACGAACTCCACGAAGTCTTTCGCTATCTCAGCGAAGACTGGCTCAGACCGCGAGAGGAAGTAGATGCGGCCAGCAGAGTCAAAGGCGTAGAAGTTTCCAGGCACATCCTGCGCGAACGTGGCACCCCCCTTCAACTGACCTTTTTCTATGGGAGCGAACCACTCCTCGTGGAAGCTCAACTCTTCATCAACGTCACCGTACCCAACCGCAAGCAACCAGGCACGTAGAACGGTGGGCACGGAAGCTCCGACCTTCGCTTCCAGACGCCCGAGGTCATCGGCAGCGACCTGAGCATAAACCTTGAACACCGGCTTTTGCCTGAACAGTCCCTTCCGGCTGGCCGACAGCACGGACCTTGCAAGCTCGTCAATGGTCAGACTCATTTTTTACCTCCGCACTCGTTCATCCCAGCAGAAGCAGCCCCGCAAATTGCTGCTCCAGGGGCGCGGGCATCCCATTCATCAATCGGCGCCATGCTGGCCACGTTGCATAGTTCCCACCGGTACGTGCAGCGACCGCGTCGTGGCCACCGGCCAGTCGCCCAGGTAGACCGTCTCCTGCACCATCTTGCCGGTACCGTCGTACTCGCCCAGGATGTGGCCGGCTTCGTCATAGACCAGGCGCGTGACCACGCCGCTGACGGTTCTGCATGCGCTGGCCAATGGCGGTGTAGGTGCCCAGTATCGCGTTGGTGCCTTCTGTTCCGAGCGAGCACCGCTGACTCGCCGGATGCTCATCAGACGTACCGCATAATCCCAGCGCTTGGCGTTTAAAATTCTGGCCGATTTATCGGCTAATCGAAGGGCATTAAAATACTGCGAGCTTCAGCAGCGCGCAGATATCTGGAAAAAATTTCTTGCCCATCGAAGAAGGGTTCGTCCACTTGTACAATGCGCTCCGCTCGGACATAAACCCAAGTAAGTTCACCGCGTTCAGTCGGATACACGATGCCGCTTCTGCCATGGCCGACGATATCAGCTTTGAGTGCCGCACTTTCTTCCGAGTCAGCAGTTACCAATACAAAGCTTTCCTCCCAAAAGCTCTCAAGGAGTTCACCCAACGATGACTGCACCTCACTTCGAAAAAACAGGCTGGCCATATAAATCATATTCAACTGCCCTTTTTAAAGCGCAAATCATTGAGTACCTTCCACGCTGTTTTCGCAGTCTTGTCACTATTTTTTGAGGCCTCCAGGATCTGCTGCAGCGTTTTATCCTTCCATTGGCCGGGAAGACTTCCCGAACGCTCGCCTTACATTCTTTTGCGATGATTCGATCCGCATTACTGGTCAGCCGGTTTATGGCATTTTGAATAACAGCATTCTGCTCGCCAGAACCCGCCGCATCCAGTAACGCCCTTAATTCGTCGACGTCTCCACGCCGAATGGCTTGTTCAATCGCTGCATCCACCGTGGTGCGCGCCATTGCGCTTGAATCGATAAACACTAAGGGGTTATTACCCACATACCCATAAGTATTTATCCCCCCACCCAGCCCGATCGGATCGCTCTGGATATACCAAGTGACAACATCCGGCCTGCCACACCCCGGCGGGCGGTTATCAAATAGTTATCATTTGGTTATCAAAAAGTTAGCAAATAGTTATCAAATCCCGTCCGGATTCAGTGGTTTTATGGCCACTTTGCGATCAGGCACAGCCTGATCGTGTGACGAGGACGCCCCGCAACCGCTTTTTTGTGGATGGAATGGGTGATTTGATGGCCTCAGCGACCCTTTCCTTAACGCAAAAAACCTCATACACCATACGCACCTGTGCGGTGTGCATAACCGATTGATTTAAAATGAGAATTAGCCATTTTTGTCACTCGATTCTGTATGCAAAACATAACAGAATCGCCGTAACCCACTGATTTCCAAAAGCAAAACTGTATACAAACTGTAAACAGCGAGGTGGCGGCCAATGCTGATGCCTCGGCTCCTGCCAAACAGACCCCAAACAGCAGAAACAACAACGCCCACCGTAATAGGTGGGCGTTGTAAATGAAGCATCTCAATACGAGTCGCAGGATAGGCCCGCTTCATTCTCCAGTAGCGTCGAGAGCGATTCAGCAGCGGAGGTAGACGACAACACCACGTCCTCAAGTATTACGCTCGCATCGGCCCCCAAACCTGCCGCCGCTGGACCCGTTGAAGTCACTTTCAGACTTCCCCGGAATGGCAGATATTCATCCCCCAGTGTGTTCAGCAAAACAATGTCATCGTTGACTTGGGGTAGTGCTAACAGATCAATAAACCCCGTGACATTTCCATATGCGGAAGTCGGAGAATGGTAAAGGGTAAAGTCAAGATAGATTTTCATGGCTATGGATTCAAGGGTGCGCCAGGAACTAACAAACTGCTCGCAGCGGCTGTTTCACTAGACATATCGCAACCCAACTTGCGACCAAGCGAGATCAACGTCCATATCTTGGCGATACGTCCGTTCAAGTCGTCGCCATGCCCCACCGATGTCGTATTCGTTCCAGTAACCGATGGATTGGGTATTGCGAATGCATTCTTGTACAGCGTCGTATCGTTCAACATTTTGTTCATCTTGCCACGCGCGTCATTAATCGCCTGATTTGTCGCGGCTTTCAACGCAGCGCAGGGGTCATTGCTGTTTTTGCAAATCTTGTCATAGTGACTTTCCTCCTTCGGCGTCATCCCCTGAGGGCGCGGCGGAACCGGAGTTGCCGCTGGAGGTGTGTGCTGACAGATGTAGGCGAAGAAAACATCAAGGCAAGGATCCCCATTAATCGTCGCCAGCCCAGAAGGATCAATGTTGGTTAACGGATTTCCCGCCACATATGCATAGGTATTAAGGCCTCCGGCCAACCCAATCGGATCGCTCTGGATATACCGACCCAGGTACGGATCATATTCGCGATAGCCATTGCTGCTTCGCGAGATCTCCCTGTCCCAGTACTGCCCCTGCAGGCGCAGGCCTCAGCCCCGAGGCACGGAATCTATCGTTGCCAGGTCGGTAATGCCTTGCAGAATCTTGCAGCGCGAGACTTCGTCGACCGCCACACAGCAGTCGCGTAACCCCCGGATCTCATCGCGTAAAAGTTGAAGCTCGCTGATGCGGCGATCGATCAGGCTCAGGTGTTGATCAACCAGTTCATTCACCGGCCCGCAGGCGGTCGTTGGCGCGTCTCTCAAGTCGAGCAGCGTTCTGATTTCGTGGTGCGTCATATCCAGCGCGCGGCAGTTACGGATGAAATGCAGGCGTTGCAGGTGGTTGCTGTCGTAATGCCGGTAATTGGTTGGCGTTCGCTCGGGCGGCGGTAGCAGGCCTTCACTTTCGTAATACCGGATGGTTTCTGTTGTGCAGCGGGCGGCGCGGGCGAGTTGGCCGATTCTCATGAGGCTTGACCTTGAAGTTACTTCAGGGTTTGTACTTCAGCACATCGATATCGTTTGAGTCCACCATGGCCAGTTGCTGCGAAGACAAAAGTTGTGAAATTACTGCGCTCCGCGCCAGACACGGGCGGGTTCTTTGGGCCGTGCTCGGGATCAATGCCGCCATGTTTGTGCTGGAAGCGGTTGCTGGTTGGCTGGGCCATTCCACCTCGCTGCTGGCAGACGCCCTGGACATGCTCGGCGACGCGATAGTCTATGGCTTCAGCCTGTTTGTGCTCAATCGGTCTGCTCGTTGGCAGGCCCGGGCGGCGCTGGTCAAAGGTGGCTTTATGTTTTTGTTCGGGCTGGGGGTTTTGGCCGAGGCTTTGCATAAAGCAGTGAGCCCGATCATGCCGGATCCCGTGACCATGAGCATGACGGGAGCAGTGGCACTGGCGGCCAACCTGATTTGCTTTGCATTGCTGTTTCGTCACCGCGCCGACAATCTGAACATGAGCTCGACGTGGACATGCTCGCGTAATGATCTGATTGCCAACGTCGGCGTGCTGCTGGCAGCTGCGGCGACCTCGGTTTCCGCCTCGCGCTGGCCGGATATCGGGGTGGGCGGGGTGATCGCGGCCCTGTTTTTAAGGTCTGCTATTTCAGTGATACAGGACGCGCTGCGTGCGCTGCAGCCCGCCCTCGGCATCCCGGTTGCGGCGGCGGATCGTCCTGTTGTGATCGCTTTGCATAAGTCACCCCCTCGCGACCCAAACGTTGGCCCGTGAAGGGGCTCCCGCTGGCGGGTCGCGCCCCCAGCGACGCAAGCCTTTTGCCTGCCGCTCATCGAAATGGAGGGTCGGCACCGCGCAAGTACAAAGGCCTGGATATATTAATTACAAGACCTTATTGGAAATATATCTTTGACTTTCTTTAAGCTTGCGAGGAATTCATGAAGCATCTTCTTTGCGCGCTTTGCCTGGCGGCCAGCGCGATCTGCGCGCCTGCGTTTGCCAGCAGCGAATACCAGTTCAGCTATACCTTCAGCAGCCCGCCCACGGGCGACAGTTACAGCAATCAGCCGGCAAATCCGGCCACGGTCACAGGCACCTTCTGGGGCACCGCCAGCGGTGACCTGATCACCGGGATTTCCGGATTGTTGATCTCCTATGTCCAGAATGGCGTCAGTGCCAGCAATTTGCCGGTGGAATTAACCTCGTATAGCGGCCAGGCCGCTGGCGCGGTGGTTTCTTTCTCCGGCGCGGGCAATGATTTTTATGCAATGCAAGTGCCTGGGGCGTCCAGTTTTTCCTTTATCAGCCAAGGCAAAGATTCTGGCGCCGCCACTGATCTGTTCTGGTTTCAAAAAGGACCCGCCTGGGACAGTTCGTTTTATATCGCGACGGACTTTGTTGCCGATCCGGCTTCGTGGTCTGTGGTTGCGGTGCCGGAGCCAGAAACCTATGCGCTGATGGGCTTGGGCCTGCTGGGTCTTTGCGCGGCAAAACGTAGGCGGGTTTCGGCACCCGCAGCGGCGCAAGGCGACGGCGGCGTCCAGCAAAGCTGACCGTCGTCCAGCCGGGGCGCAGCACGCTTGTGCTATGGACGGGCAGTTGTACAAAGCTGGCGCATTCCATGTGAACTAGCTGACGGGCACCGCGGCAGTGAGCTTGAAATGCCGCAGTCACCCTGTGTGAAAAGCTGCGCGAAAAGTTCAGAACGGACGCGCGCAGCATGAGCTCGTTTTCCGCATGTGGGGGGCGAGTTGCAAGGCTGACGCGTATCGCGGCCAAGTTGATCCCGGTAGGCAAACAACTTACGCAGCCCAGGCAAGCTACGCGCGGACCCAGACCAGACGACCATATCGTCCAGCGGATGCCAGCGCCGTGCGGCGACGCAGTCAGTCGCGGCGCATCACCCAGTCGCGATGCAGATCGTCGCCCACCTGAAACGTCGTTTCACCAATGATCTTGAAGCCATTACGTTGATAAAACGCGATGGCGCGCGCGTTGGCCTCGCTCACAGTCAACCGCACCGGCCCATCGATCCCGCTCAAAGCATGCTCGGCCAACAAACGTGCGACGCCGGCGCCATGATGTTCGGCTGCCACGTAACATTTGCTCAGTTCCGCAATCCCATCCGCCGCAGCTATCCCCAGGGCATCCGGTTGTAGCGTCACCAGGCTGAAGCCGATCGCGGCGCCGTCCGCAAGGGCGACCAGCAAACGCAGATTTGCGTCTTCGACCATGCGCTCGAAGTCATGCAGCTGCAGGTTTTGCTTTATATAAGCGTCGATTTCGCTTTGCGGGGTGCTCGGCGGGCAGGCGAGGGCAAAGGTATGGGCGGCGACTTCGCTGATCGCGGCGCAATCGGCCAGAATTGCAGGCCGGATGGAATAGGGCATCAACATTTCTCCAGATGTGTAAGGCGCCGGGTATGGCGGACGGGCGCGGCTACTCTGGCCAGGCGCGGGGCTGAGCAAGACCAGGTGAGGCAGAAGTTAACATTGCAGTCGCTTGCTCGCAGCCGATCGTTGTAACAACCGCGCTGTTTCCGTTATGCTAGCGGGCTAGTTTTCGTATGCCTGACCATCACTGATGGGCGCCGAAATTAACCGCGGCGTGCGCGGCAATACGACCACGGGATGCCACAAGCAATTGCCTTGTTGGTGGCATGTCAGGGCGTTTACCGCGCGCGCTCCACATTACGGGGCTGGTTTTCATACCGGCCCAGCCTGGCCCAAGCATGGCTTGTCGGCCTGAGTCACAAGCGAAGGATGGATTACCAAATGCAAGCACAACTGGAAACCCTGAGCGGGCTCGAGCGCCGTCTCAGCTTCTCCGTTCCCCGTGATCAGATTGCCTCTAAAGTCAACGCTCGCCTGAAGAGCCTGAGCAAGACTGCCAAGATCGACGGCTTCCGTCCTGGCAAAGCGCCGCTGAGCATCGTGTCGCAACAATATGGTTTCCGCGTTCAGGAAGAAGTGCTGGGCGAAACCGTTGAACGTTCGTTTGCCGATGCCGTGCAAGAGCAAAAGCTGAGCGTGGCCGGTTACCCGCGTTTTGAACCGAAAGACAGCGCTGAAGATGCTGACTTCCAGTTCGCCGCCACCTTTGAGGTTTACCCCGAAGTGACCGTGGGCGATCTGGCTGGCGTTGAAGTTGAAAAGCCGACGCTGGAAATCTCGGACGCCGAAATCGACAAAACCGTTGATATCCTGCGCCGCCAACGCACTCGTTACGAGCGCGTGACCACCCCGGCCGAAGCTGAAAACCGCGTGATCATCGACTTCAAGGGCACCATCGACGGTGAACCGTTTGAAGGCGGCAGCGCTGAGAACTACGCATTCGTGCTGGGCAAAGGTCAGATGCTGCCCGAGTTTGAAGCCGGCATCACCGGCATGAAAGAAGATGAAGTCAAAAACGTGGAAGTGAACTTCCCGGCTGACTATCATGGCAAAGACGTCGCTGGCAAAACCGCGACCTTTGAAATCACGGTCAAGAACGTGGCCAAGGCCCAGCTGCCGGAAGTCGATGCTGACTTTGCCAAGAGCCTGGGCATTGCGGATGGCGACATCGCCAAGATGCGCGAAGAAGTCAAAGCCAATCTGGAACGTGAAGTCCGCTTCCGCCTGAAGGCCCGCGCCAAAGAAAGCGTGATGAGCGCGCTGATCGACGCATCGCCGGTCGAGCTGCCCAAGTCGCTGGTGGGTCTGGAAATCGGTCGCCTGGCCGAATCTGCCCAGGCTGACTTGAAACAGCGTGGCATTGATCCCAAGTTGGTACCGTTCTCGCCGCAAATGTTTGAAGCGCAAGCCAAGCGTCGCGTGCATCTGGGTCTGGTGCTGGCCGAAGTGGTCAAGGCCAACGGTCTGGAAGCCAAGCCGGAGCAAGTGAAAGCCATCATCGAAGATCTGGCGCAGAACTACGAAGATCCGACCGATGTGGTGCAGTGGTACTACGAAAAACGCGAACGTCTGGCTGGCCCGGAATCGATGGCGCTGGAAGACAACGTAGTCGATTTTGTGCAATCGAAGGGCAAGACCGTCGAGAAGCCGGTGTCCTTTGAAGAACTGATGGGCCAGCAGCAACAGGCTTGAGCGGTCCGGATGCCGTCGTTGGGTATCCGGAAGCAGTAACCGGATATCCAACTCTCGTGAGGAACACCATGCAACACTCAGATTTTGAACCGCAAGGCCTTGGCTACATCCCCATGGTGGTTGAGCAAAGCGGGCGCGGCGAACGTTCGTACGATATTTATTCGCGCTTGCTCAAAGAGCGGGTGGTCTTCCTGGTCGGCCCGGTCAATGATCAGAGTGCCAACCTGATCGTTGCGCAATTGCTGTTCCTTGAATCGGAAAATCCGGACAAGGACATCTCGCTGTATATCAATTCGCCCGGTGGTTCGGTCACGGCCGGTCTGGCGATTTACGACACCATGCAATTCATCAAGCCCAATGTTTCGACATTGTGCGTGGGCCTTGCTGCCAGCATGGGCGCTTTCCTGCTGACCGCAGGCGAGAAGGGCAAGCGTTTTGCCCTGCCGAATTCGCGTGTCATGATCCATCAACCGCTGATTGGCGGCTTGGCGGGTCAGGCATCCGATATCGAAATCCATGCACGTGAATTGCTGAAGACCAAACGTACGCTGAATGAGCGTCTGGCCTTCCACACCGGCCAGCCGATCGAAACGATCGAGCGCGATACCGACCGCGATAATTTCATGAGCGCGGAAGAATCTGCCAAGTACGGCCTGATTGACGAAGTGCTGGTGTCACGCGCAGGCAAGGCCTGACACTGATGTTAAGATAGTGGCCGCCAGTGTTCTGCTGGCGGTTTTCTTTTTCCTGGTCCGCTCCGGCGCGAGGGGGGGATATGGCTGACAAACCCAAAGACAAATCCAAAGAAAAGCTGCTCTATTGCTCGTTTTGCGGCAAGAGCCAGCATGAAGTGACCAAGCTGATTGCCGGTCCGCAAGTGTTTATCTGCAATGAATGTATCGAGCTGTGCAACGACATCCTCAAAGAGGAAGGCAATGCGCAAATCGGTGCGGTTGCAGAAACACAGACGCCGGATGGCAAGCGCTTGCCGTTGCCGACCGAAATCCGCGAAACGCTGGATTCGTATGTTATCGGTCAGGAGCGTGCCAAGAAGATTCTGGCTGTGGCGGTGTACAACCACTACAAGCGCCTGTCGACCAAAGCCGACAAGCATCGTGACGTGGAATTGTCCAAGTCCAACATCCTGCTGATCGGGCCGACTGGCTCGGGCAAGACCTTGTTGGCGCAAACCATGGCCAAGCTGCTGGACGTGCCGTTTGTAATCGCCGATGCCACCACGCTGACCGAAGCCGGTTATGTGGGTGAAGACGTCGAACACATCATCGCCAAGCTGTTGCAACAGTGCGATTACGACATCGAAAAAGCGCAGCGCGGCATCGTTTACATCGATGAAATCGACAAGATCGCTCGCAAGAGCGAAAACCCATCGATTACGCGTGACGTATCTGGCGAAGGCGTACAGCAAGCATTGCTGAAGCTGATCGAAGGCACGGTTGCATCGGTACCGCCGCACGGTGGCCGCAAGCATCCGAACCACGACATGCCACAAGTCGACACCACCAACATTCTGTTTATTGTTGGCGGCGCGTTTGAAGGCCTGGACAAGATCATCCGTAATCGCTCAGAGAAGGGCGGCATGGGTTTTGGTGCCACGGTGGTCAGCAAGGACAATACGTCCGGCATTGGCCAGCTGTTGCACGATGTCGAGCCTGACGATCTGGTGCGCTTTGGTCTGATCCCTGAATTTGTGGGTCGTGTGCCGATTACGGCAACGCTGGAAGAGCTGGACGAAGCCGCACTGATTTCGATTCTGACCGAGCCGCGTAATGCGTTGGTGAAGCAATATCAGAAGTTGTTCGACATGGAAGGCGTAACGCTGGAAGTGACTACGGACGGTCTGAGTGCCATTGCCCGCAAGGCGATGGAGCGCAAAACTGGCGCGCGTGGTCTACGCTCGATTCTGGAGTCATCGTTGCTCGACACCATGTATGAACTGCCGGCGCTGGAAGGCGTATCGAAAGTCATCGTGGACGAGAACGTGATTACTCAGGGCGCGGCGCCGCAACGTGTACCGTCTGACCCGGCTGAACCTGCCGCAGCGTAATCTTCAAAAACCGGCTTAATGCCGGTTTTTTTCAATGCTGCCAGCCACATAGCGATCACAGATGCATTTTGGGCCGCGCGCCACTGGGCGTCCGGCCACGCAAAAGTGGCTGCGCACGTTGAATTTCGTGGCTCCAAGCCACATTATTGATTTATTCCCCAACCACCTCAGGGCCCCAAAGATGTCAGAAAATCATGCATTGCCCCCTGAAGTCGCGTCCTTTCCCATGCTGCCGTTGCGGGATGTGGTCGTGTTCCCGCATATGGTTATCCCGTTGTTCGTCGGTCGGCCCAAGTCGATCCGCGCATTGGAGGCCGCAATGGAAGGCGGTCGCCACATTCTGTTAGTGGCGCAAAAGAATGCCCAGAAAGACGAACCGGCCATGGCGGATATTTATCCGGTTGGCACCGTCGCCACCGTATTGCAATTGCTGAAGCTGCCTGACGGCACGGTTAAAGTGCTGGTTGAAGGCCTGCAACGCGCAGACATGCTGTCGCTCAAGGACGAAGACGGCTATTTCAGCGCCGAGGCCTTGCCGCATGAGCCTGCCGATGATGAAGGCCATGAGGCCGAAGCCATGCGTCGCGCCTTGCTGTCGCAGTTTGACCAATACGTAAAACTGAACAAAAAGATTCCGCCCGAAGTGCTGACCTCGCTGTCTGGCATTGAGGCTGCTGGCCGTCTGGCTGATACCATCGCCGCTCATCTGCCGCTCAAGCTCGAGCAAAAGCAGGTTGTGCTGGAGATGGGTGACGTCAAAAAGCGCATGGAACACCTGCTGAAGCAGCTCGAAACCGAGCTCGACATCCTGCAGGTGGAAAAGCGCATCCGTGGCCGCGTGAAGCGCCAGATGGAAAAGAGCCAGCGCGAGTACTACCTGAACGAGCAAGTCAAAGCCATCCAGAAAGAGCTGGGTGAGCTGGACGAGAACGCCGATCTGGACGATCTGGAAAAGCGTATCAAAGCCGCAGGCATGACCAAAGAAGCCCGCGAAAAAGCCGAAGCCGAGCTGAAAAAGCTGCGCATGATGTCGCCGATGTCGGCCGAAGCGACCGTGGTGCGCAACTACATCGATACCATGCTGGCGCTGCCGTGGAAGAAAAAGACCAAGATCAGCAAGGACATTTCTGCTGCTGATGAGGTGCTCGACGCCGAGCATTACGGTCTGGAAAAAGTCAAAGAACGTATCCTTGAGTACCTCGCCGTGCAAAGCCGCGTCGAAAAACTCAAGGGCCCGATCCTGTGCCTGGTTGGCCCTCCCGGTGTTGGCAAGACCTCGCTCGGTGAGTCGATTGCCCGCTCGACCAACCGCAAATTTGTGCGGATGGCCTTGGGTGGTGTGCGCGATGAAGCGGAAATCCGCGGTCATCGTCGTACCTATATTGGCTCGATGCCCGGCAAGATCCTGCAATCGATGACCAAAGCTGGCGTTAAAAACCCGTTGTTCCTGCTGGATGAAGTCGACAAGATGGGCGCGGATTTCCGCGGCGATCCGTCTTCTGCGTTGCTGGAAGTGCTTGATCCTGAACAGAATTCGTCGTTCAACGACCATTATCTGGAAGTTGATTACGATTTGTCGGATGTGATGTTCGTCGCCACCGCCAACACGCTGAATATTCCGCCAGCATTGCTGGACCGGATGGAAGTGATTCGTCTGTCGGGCTACACCGAAGACGAAAAGGTCAATATCGCGCTCAAGTACCTGGTGCCGAAGCAAGTCAAGGCCAATGGCCTGAAAGACGGCGAATTGGTAGTGAATGACAGCGCCGTTCGGGACATCGTGCGTTATTACACGCGTGAAGCGGGCGTGCGCAGTCTGGATCGCGAGATCGCCAAGATCTGCCGCAAAGTAGTGAAAAACCTGCTGTTAAAGCCAACCGACCGCAAGCAAGTGGTCACTGCCAAAAACCTGGACAAATATCTGGGTGTGCGTCGTTATGACTACGGCATGGCTGAACAGCAAAACCAGGTGGGCCAGGTCACAGGTCTGGCATGGACAGAAGTGGGCGGCGAATTGCTGACCATCGAAGCCGTTAAATTGCCGGGTAAGGGCAAGATGATCCAGACCGGCAAACTGGGCGATGTGATGCAGGAATCGATCCAGGCTGCGCTGTCCGTGGTGCGCTCGCGCGCGCGTCAATTGGGTATTGATCCCGAGTTTTATCAAAAACACGACATCCATATTCACTTGCCGGAAGGTGCTACACCCAAAGATGGTCCGTCTGCCGGTATCGCGATTGCGACTGCCATGACCTCTATCCTTACAGAGATTTCGGTGCGTTGCGATGTAGCCATGACTGGCGAAATTACCTTACGCGGCGAGGTGTTACCGATTGGCGGCCTGAAGGAAAAATTGCTGGCGGCCCACCGTGGCGGCATCAAGCACGTGCTGATTCCTGAAGGAAATGTTAAGGATCTGGCTGAAATTCCAGACAACGTTAAGCGCGGTTTGGCCATTCATCCGGTAAAATGGTTTGATCAGGTGCTGGGACACGCACTTGAACGACAGCCCGACCATGCCGAAGCAGAAAACGGTGCAAGCACGGAGGCGATCAATACGCCAGCGGCGGATCGCCCCGGCGTGGAAACTGGCACACAGCCTACCAAGCACTAGTTGACACGCGTTTTTGCCGCTTGCTATAAAGCTCAGGCAATCGGCTGACCGGACCTATCCAACCAGAATGAAAGGGGACGTAAGTGAACAAATCTGAACTGATCGACGCAATCGCCGAATCCGCAGGCCTGTCGAAGGCTTCCGCTGGTAAAGCGCTGGACGCTACCATCGAAGCTGTATCCAAGGCCCTGCAAGGTGGCGACGAAGTGACCCTCGTGGGCTTCGGCACTTTCTACGTGGCTGAGCGTGAAGCACGCAACGGCCGCAATCCGCGTACCGGCCAGACCATCGAAATCGCTGCTGCAAAGCAACCGAAATTCCGTGCTGGCAAATCGCTGAAAGATGCAGTACAATGATTGTCTTTGCTGCTGAGGGAAACCTTGCAGCGTAAGACCGGGGGTGGTTAGCTCAGTTGGTTAGAGCACCTGCTTCACACGCAGGGGGTCGGTGGTTCGAATCCACTACTACCCACCAAGGTGATTTGCAAGTTTTACAATAAACCTGTTACAATCGCCGACTCTTCTGGAGCGGTAGTTCAGTTGGTTAGAATACCGGCCTGTCACGCCGGGGGTCGCGGGTTCGAGTCCCGTCCGCTCCGCCAGATGTCAACAAAAAGCCAGGCTTTATGCCTGGCTTTTTGTTTTTCTGCGTTCAGGAATGGATGGTTTTGGCGCAAGACCGTCTATTACCGTCTTAACGGTGTTGTTGTGCTGCTTTGCTAGCAGACGCTGCGCATTGCTTCTGGCATGATAACGCCCCAGTCTACTTACGAAGGTGTATCTGTTCATGTTTGATCTGGTGCAAAAGAACCGAAGAATGGTCGAGGTCTTGCTGGGCGCCGTGGTGCTGGGCTTGATCGTAAGCTTCGGCTGGAGCGGTTACGCGGCCACGCAGGGCGGCGGCGACTGGTTGGCCAAAGTGGGCAACACCACCATCAGCGAACAGCAAGTCGAAGATGCCATGCGTCGCCAGCAGGGCGCGCAAAAGCCGACCGTGCTGAACGCGCTGATCGAACGTCAACTGGTGCTCAACGAAGCCCGTGATCTGCGCCTGACCCCCAGCGACGAACAGCTGCGTGCAGCCATCGCTGCAATCCCGGCTTTCCAGGATAACGGTCAGTTCAGCAAAGCCAAATATGAACAAGTGCTGTCGGCCAACGGCATGCAGCCGCTGCAATTCCAGAAGGACGTCGGTGACGATCTGGCGGGTCGCCAGTTGATGGCGCCGTGGCAAGCTTCGGTGGTGGTGCCGAATGCGGTAGTGGAAAACGCCGCTCGCCTGATGGGTGAGCGTCGCGAAGTCGTCACCGCAGTGTTCAAGGCCGACGACTACTTGAGCAAGGCCAGCGTGACGCCGGCGGAAGTCAAACAATATTACGATGCCCACCAGGTCGAGCTGAAAGCGCCGGAAATGGTCCGGGTGGAATACCTGGCCTTGTCCGCGACGCAACTGGCACAGCAGCAAACGGTGAGCGATGCCGAGGTGCAGAAGTATTTCGACGCGCATAAAGCCGAGCTGGCCAAGGATGAGCGCAAAGCAGCGCACATTCTGATTGCGGTGCAAGCCAATGCGAGCGCTGCAGACAAGCAGGCGGCCAAAGCCAAGGCAGAGGCCATTGCCAAGCAAGTCAAAGCCAATCCGTCATCCTTTGCCGCGGTTGCCAAGGCGGAATCGCAAGATCCGGGCTCTAAGGATCAGGGGGGCGACCTCGGCTGGTTTGCTGCTGATGCAATGGTTAAACCGTTCTCTGATGCGGCCTTCAAGCTCAGCAAGGGCCAGATCAGTGATGTAGTGGAAAGCCAGTTTGGTTACCACATCATCATGCTGGAAGACGCGCGCACCACCACGCTGGCCGATGTGAAGCCGGCGGTCACTGAAAAAGTGAAGGCAGAGAAAGCGCAGGCGCAGTACCAGGCCAGTCTGGATAAATTCAACGAGCTGGTTTATCAGCAGGCAGATAGTCTTAAGCCGGCGGCCGATGCACTCAAGCTGCAAGTGGTGCAGAGCGGCTGGATTACCCGTCAGGGTGCGCAAGATCCGATGTTGAGCAATGCCAAGCTGACCGAGGCGTTGTTCAGCGATGACGTGTTGAAGAAAAAGCACAATACCGAAGCGGTTGAAGTTCAGCCCGGCACCATGGTTTCCGCTCACGTAGTCGATTACAAAGCGGCGCAAGTGCCGCCTTTGGCCACGGCCACGCCGGATATCGAAAACAAGCTGAAGCATGACAAGGCCGTGAAGCTGGCCGCCGCTGATGGCGCGCAAAAACTGGCCGCGCTGCAGAAGGGCGAGGCGGTTGAGGTCAAATGGGCTGAGCAGCCGACGCAACTGGGTCGTTTCGGCAATCCGACCGTGCCTGCGGATCAGGTCAAGGCTGTGTTCAATGTTGATGTGAAGAAGCTGCCTGCCGTTGTGGGTGGTGCTGATCCTGCGCAAGGCTTTGTGTTGTACAAGGTGGAGAAGGCGATTCCTGCACCCGCGTTGACGCCGGAAATGCGGGCGCAATTGACGCAAAGCATGGAGCAGACCTACGCCGGTGCTGAAATGGCCAGCTATATGGCTAATCTGCAGAAAAAGCAGAAGGTCGAAGTGAAGGCAGCCAAGTCCGAGTGATGATGGTGCTTCCGGTGTAAGAAAAAAGCGGCGCTTTACAGCGTCGCTTTTTTTTATGGCATTCTGCTGTGTGTAAGCGATATTTCCGAAAAACGCCGTTGTTCCGCTCAAACACAACACTGGTTTGATCTGGCACAGAAAACTATTGAAATTTCGATCGAACAGGCAGATATATGCGGTAAGGCAGTCCTTACACCCGCTCACGAGGAACAATCATGGTCAACTATTTTGAAATGGAATCGGGCGCTACGCTGGCCGATGCACAGACCACGCTGATGATGGGTGATCCAGTAGAAGTGGAGAGCACATACACGCCCACTTTGTATGGCCCGCAAACCGCCTTGCGCTTGATGACGGTAGCGGAAGCGGTAGCAATGGAACAACAGGCAGGCGCCCGCTTCAAGACGCGCTCGATCTAAACCAGTGCGGCGGCCGCTGTTCCAGCGTGGCCGCCATCCCTTCCCGCGCTTCCGGATGCGCGTGCAAATGGGCAATCCGGTGCGCACTGTCTGAAATCAACGCGTCATCCACTGGCCGATAAGCCACATTCGTAATCATCCGTTTAGCCGTCGCAACCGCATGCGGCGCCGCTTTCAGCAAGGCTTCCACCCATTCCGTGACACAGTCCCGCATTTGCTCTGGCGTCGCGACCACTTCATGTACCAGCCCGGCCTGCGCTGCGCGTTCGGCTTTGATGGCCTCGCCGGTCAGCATATAGCGCCGCGCCATGCCCACGCCCAGCCGCGACACCACATACGGCGCGATGATGGCCGGGGCCACGCCCATGCGGGTTTCTGGCAGGCAGAACGACGTATCGGCATGCGCCACCACCATATCGCAACAGGCAACCAGCCCAACGCCAACCCCTTCGGCATTGCCATGTACACAGGCGATGGTAGGGGCGGGTATGCGATCGAGCAGTTGCAGCAGCCGCGCCAGGCGCAACGCTTCGTCAAAATTGCCCGGTGCATCCAGCACGTCGGCGCGCTTGAGCCAGGTCATATCCATGCCACTGCAAAAGCGCTCGCCCTGCGCGCTCAGGATCAACACGCGTAACCCGTCGTTCTGCCCCAGACCTGCCAGCGCCGCGGTGAGTTCGGCCAGCATGACGTCATTGATGGCGTTGCCGGCTTCGGGCCGGGCTAGCGCAACCCGCGCAATGCCATTGGCATCAATACTGATTTCGAGTGTATCGGCCATCTTGCCTTTCTCCTGGGCAGGGTGAGCGGGCACTGCGTACGGCGGCGCTGCGAGCGGCTACCTCATTGATTTAGCACATAAAATCGTGTGCTGCTGGCATCCTTTTGGTGCACGCGGCAGGCGGGCAGGGCTTACGCGCGCTCAGCCCGGAAGGCGCATTTGTGTTAGAGTGCGCCGCTATCCTGTGTCTGTTTCAGGCAGTAACGGTTTGTGCATGGTGCGCAGGTGCTGCGGCCAGACCTATTAATGCGGATATTGTGTTGCCCTATTTATTGTTATCCACGCTGTACCGGTTTCTTTTGCAACGTCTGATGTTATGGACTGCGGTGGCTGTGCTATTGGCGTGTGCCGGTACGGTGGATGCCGCACGCGTCGAAATTGCCGGGCCTGGCGGTATTACGCTACCAGCCGAATGGATGGCGCCGCCCTCTGCCAGCGGTAACGCGCCGGGCATGCTGTTGCTGCATGGTTGCGGTGGCCTGTGGGCCAAGCCGGGTGTGCTGGCCGCGCGGCCTGCGCATATGGCCGCACTGTTGCAGGAACTCGGTTATGGCGTGCTGCTGGTCGATAGCTTTGGCCCGCGTGGCGTGCGCGAGACCTGTACCGCATCGAGCAAAGGTGCGCTCAATTCCACGCGCCGGGCGGAGGACGCCCAGCGTGCCGTCAACTGGCTTAAAAATCGCAAAGAAATCGATAGTAGCCGCATCGCCGTGCTGGGCTGGTCGCAGGGCGCCACCACCGTGCTGGCACTGATGGACAGGGATAATCCCGGCGTACGCGCTGCGGTTGCGTTCTATCCTGCTTGCGGCTCTTTTTTGCGTGCCACCCAACCGTATCAACCTGCTGCGCCCACCTTGATGTTAATGGGCGAAGCCGATGACTGGACCCCGGTCGAACCTTGCCATGAGCTGGTCACTCGTTCGGGCATGGATACCTTCCGCCTGGTCAGTTATCCCGATGTCTATCACGATTTCGATGATGCCGGCCTGGAAGTCCACTTGCGCAAAGATATCGCCAACGATGCCCATCCTGGCGGCGGCGTGATGGTGGGCTTCAATCAGTCCGCCACCGATGACGCTTACCGCCGCGTATTCAAATGGTGTTCGCGCTGGCTTGATCCGTTTCATACCTATCCCTATGAGCAACGCACTTCGCGACCCAGCGGCGTGCCCGCGCCGGCGCCGCGGCACTAGCCACTGCTGATCTGCTATGCTGCCCAGCGATGCTGACGGCAGCCTGTGCCAGCCGCGGCGGCATGCGCAAGGGATTGCCCGGCTTGCGCAATTGGCGTTGGGCGCATTGCCACGCCGCCCGCGTGCGAGGATCATCAGCCCCCACACTTTCCGGAGAAATCGTCATGTCTTTGAGTCCTGCCGAAACGGCCCTGATCAACGCAGTACCCGGCGTCAGCCTGCGCGGTTCGCGTGAGCTGTATCCACAAGCCGACGGCAGTGGTCTGCCGCTATTGTTGATCGAAAACGCGTTGGGTCGGGCCGTGGTGGCGTTGCAGGGCGCGCATGTGATTTCGTTTGTGCCCGCTGGTGGCAAGGATTTGCTGTGGCTGTCGCCCAAAGTAGCGCTGCAGCCGGGCGAGGCGGTACGGGGCGGTATTCCGCTTTGTATGCCGTGGTTTGGCGGTCATCCCGACAACGACGCGCTGCCCAAACACGGTTTTGCCCGCAATGAAACGTGGAGCGTGATCGAGGCCACCGCCAATGACGATGGCAGTACCCGCGTGATTCTGGAATTGCGCGACAACGATGCTTCGCGCGCACTGTGGCCGTACGCCTTTGTATATCGCCTGGCCGTTACCGTGGGCAGCGCGCTGCATCTTGATCTGCAGGCGCAGCATCTGGGTGACGAGCCGCAATTGCACTCGTTTGCCCTGCATACCTATTTCTCGGTGCCGGATGTGAGCAAGGCCGTTATCCATGGCCTGGAAGGCACGCATTACATCGACACGCTGCCCGCCGACAAGCCGCGCATTGCGCAAGACGGCGAGTTGCAATTGTCCGGCCCCACCGATCGTGTCTATCTGGACGTGCCCAAGGTGCAATCCATCAGCACCGAAGACGGCAAGATCGTGATCGAAAGCGCCGAAACCCATTGTGCCGTGGTGTGGAATCCGTGGGAAAACGCCGCGCGCATCGCAGATATCGGCGCGGGCAACTACGTGGGCTATGTGTGCGTGGAGCGCGGTGATATGTGGGACTTTGCCCCGACGCTGCAACCAGGCGATATCTATCACGTCGGCATGACGCTCAGCGCCGAGTAAACGTAGAATAGCCGCCAACTCAGGCCGCACGGTACGCCGCGCGGCCTTTTGCATTGGGCAGGCATTTGCGTTGCAATCCTGCCCGAGCCATTACCTCTTCCTGGCCTGACGGAACATCATGCAATACCGCGATCTGCGCGACTTTATGGCGCAACTAGAGAAGCTGGGCGAACTCAAGCACGTGTCCGCACCGGTTTCGCCTTATCTGGAAATGACCGAGATTTGCGATCGCACCTTGCGTGCGGCCGGTCCGGCCATCGTGTTCGATAATGTGCCGGGTAGCCGCATGCCGGTGCTGGGCAATCTGTTTGGCACGCCGCGGCGGGTGGCGTTGGGTATGGGCGCCGATGAGGTGAGTGCGCTGCGCCAGATCGGCCAGACGCTGGCGTATCTTAAAGAGCCCGAGCCGCCCAAGGGTCTGCGCGATGCGTGGGACAAGCTGCCGTTGCTGAAGCAGGTGCTGAATATGGCGCCCAAGGTGGTGGGCAAGGGCGCATGTCAGCAGAACGTGATTGAAGGCCCGGATGTCGATCTGGCCGCTATTCCGGTGCAGCATTGCTGGCCGGGCGATGTGGCGCCGCTGATTACCTGGGGGCTGGTGGTCACGCGCGGGCCGGAGAAAAAGCGGCAGAACCTGGGCATTTATCGCCAGCAGCTTATCGGCCGCAACAAGGTCATTATGCGGTGGCTGGCGCATCGCGGCGGGGCGCTGGATTTTCGCGAGCACGCCCGACGCAATCCGGGCCAGCCGTATCCGGTGGCGGTGGTATTGGGTTGTGATCCGGCCACCATCCTTGGCGCGGTTACGCCAGTGCCGGATAGCCTTAGCGAGTATCAATTTGCCGGTTTGCTGCGCGGTAGCAAGACCGAGCTGGTCAAATGCATAGGCAGCGATCTGCAAGTACCCGCCTCGGCCGAGATCGTGCTGGAAGGTCATATCTATCCGGATGCCAACCACCCCAGCGGCTTTGAGCATGCGCTGGAGGGCCCGTATGGCGACCACACCGGTTATTACAACGAGCAGGATTACTTTCCGGTCTTTACCATCGACCGCATTACCCAGCGCGACAACCCGATCTATCACAGCACCTATACCGGCAAACCGCCGGATGAGCCGGCCGTGCTGGGCGTGGCCTTGAACGAAGTGTTCGTGCCCATCCTGCAAAAGCAGTTTCCAGAGATCGTCGATTTTTATTTGCCGCCGGAAGGCTGCAGCTATCGCATGGCCGTGGTGTCGATACGCAAACAATATCCGGGCCACGCCAAGCGCATCCTGTTTGGCGTGTGGTCATTCCTGCGCCAGTTTATGTACACCAAGTTCATTGTGGTGGTGGATGAAGACGTGGATGCGCGCGACTGGAAAGAAGTGATCTGGGCCATCACCACGCGCATGGACCCGGTGCGCGATGTCACCCTGGTGGAAAACACGCCCATTGATTATCTGGATTTTGCCTCACCGGTCAGTGGCCTTGGCGGCAAGATGGGGCTGGATGCCACCAACAAGTGGGCTGGCGAAACCACGCGTGAGTGGGGCCGCACCATCGATAAAGACCCGGCAACCGTCGCCAGAGTCGATGCGATGTGGGATCAGCTCGGGCTATAGTCAGAACTGGCGGTCATGGCCATGTGGCTGCGCCGCTCAAACCAGGCGGGATCAGGGTTGGCGGGGTGCCCAGGCGTGCTACCAGCTTGACACTCCCCCATGCCGGATGAGTACATAGACGCATTCTGACCAGGTGCCCATAACATGCTGAACGCTTCGCAGCGCGAGTTCGTTTTTACCGAACAGGACTTCGAAAAAGTCCGCAAGATGATTTACAACTATGCGGGCATCGCGCTTACGCCCGCCAAGCACGATATGGTGTACGGCCGTCTGGCCAAGCGTCTGCGCGCCTTGGGTCTGCGTTCGTTCAATGAATACCTGGCGGTGCTGGAGCGTGGCGACAGCAAGGAATTTGAGCTGTTTACCAATTCGCTCACCACCAATCTGACGTCCTTCTTCCGGGAATCCCATCATTTTCCGATGCTGGCTGAGCATCTGAAGGCCAATCGCAGCGCCGGTGTGCTCAATGTCTGGTGCTCGGCATCCAGCACCGGCGAAGAACCCTATTCGATTGCGATCACCGCCTGCGAGGCGCTGGACAGTCTGCGCCCGCCGGTCAAGATCATCGCCACCGATCTCGATACCAATGTGCTGGAAACCGCCAAACGCGGCATCTACAACGGCGACGAAGTCGAGAAGATGGATAGCGCGCGGGTACGCCGTTTCTTTGATCGCCTGCCCGATGGCAACTACCAGGCCAAGCAGGAACTGCGCGACATGATTGTGTATCGCAAGCTCAATCTGGTCGAAACATCCTGGTCAGTGCGCGGCCCGTTTGATGCGATTTTCTGCCGCAATGTGATGATCTATTTTGACAAGCCGACGCAGCTGAACATCCTGCGGCGTTTTGCGCCTTTGCTGAAGAACAACGGTCTGTTGTTTGTCGGCCACTCCGAAAACCTGTATCACGCCGCCGATTACTTTAAATTGCGCAGCAAAACCGTCTATGAATTGAGCAAGCCAGCGACAGCCGCGCCGAGCAATCCGTACGCGCGCTAGGCCAGTTTCGCCTTATAGATACAACATCGCGCGGCCCACTTGATGGGCCGCGTTGTCTTTGCCCAGCAGCCGCAACAGTTCCAGCGCAAACAACGCCGCCGTGCCTGCGCCGCGCGAGGTGGTGATCAGGCCATCGGTAACCACGTTATAGGGCGTCACCGTGGCGCCGGCCGCGGCGAGGATGGGCTCAAAGCCAGGAAAGCAGGTGGCCTTTTTGCCGTGCAGCAGGCCCGCTTTGGCCAGCACCTTGGGCGCCGCGCAAATAGCGGCCACCGGGCGGCTGGCCGCGATCTGTTCGCGCAGACGTTGCTGCAAGGCGGCGTGTTCCAGCATTTCATTAGCGCCAGGGCCGCCCGGTAACACGATCAGCGTGGGCGTTTGCGTGGCGGCTTGGCTAAAGGTCAGATCGATCTGCAAAGTCATCTGGTGCGATCCGGTGACCGCCAGCGCTTCGGTCAGTGAGACCAGCCGCGTATCAATTTCGGCCCGGCGCAGGATATCGACGCAGGTGACCAGTTCGACTTCTTCAAAGCCTGTGGCAGCGTAAACATGGACCGTGGTCATGGTGCATCTCCAGTCAGTGCGCGGTGTGGGGCGTACCGCGGATTACAGATGATCGCCCACCTGTTTGCCCGGTGGCGGCACCTCGGTTTGTACCTTGCCGGAGGTTGGGGGCAGTTGTAGAAAGATACCCGCCGCCAGCATCGCCATCACGCCGACGCACATAAAGGTGTAGTGGAACGATTCCAGTAATTGCGGCTGGGTTGGGTGTACATACTCATTGGCAAAGCCCGCCAGCAGCGCCGCAGCGGCCGCCACGCCGAGGCTGACCGACAGTTGCATCACCACGGAGAGCAGACTGTTGCCCGAGCTGGCGTCGACGTCGCTCAAGTCGATCAGGGTAACGGTGTTCATCGCTGTAAATTGCATCGAGTTGACCGCGCCAAAGATTGCCAGATGCAGCAGCAACATCGGGTAGGGCGTTACGTTGCTGATGGTGGCAAAGCTGATCATCAAACAGCCCAGCAACAGCGTATTGGCCGTCAGCAACACGCGATAGCCGAGGCGTTCGATCAAGGGTTTGGCGATGGCTTTGGCGAACATGGCCGAAGCCGCCACCGGAATCATGGTCATGCCCGCTTTGGATGGCGAATAAGCCAGCCCCACCTGCAGCAACAAAGGCATCAAGAAGGGCATGGCGCCGCTGCCCAGCCGCGCGAACAGATTGCCAAGAATGCCGACCGCATAGGTATGGGTATGAAACAGCTGTAATCGAAATATTGGATGTTCATTACGCGCGGCGTGCAGCCAGTAAGCCGCGAGGCAAGCCAGCCCGGCCATCAACAGCAACATCACGCGTGCATGGGCCAGATGCAATTCGCCCAGGCCTTCCAGCGCAATCGAGATCAACACCATAGCCGCGCCAAAAAAGATAAAGCCCATGGTATCGAAACGCGACATTGCACCCGGCGCGGCGCGCAAATCGGGCATGAATTTCCAGGTCGCGGCGCAACCGATCACGCCCACAGGAATATTGATCAAAAAAATCCAGTGCCACGACGCATATTCCACCAGCCAGCCGCCTAGTGTTGGCCCCACCAACGGCCCGACCATGCCCGGCAGCGTAACAAAGCTGAGCACCTCCACCAGCCGCGCGCGCGGATAGGCACGCAGGATGACCAGACGCCCCACTGGCACCATCAGCGCCCCGCCCAGGCCCTGCACGATGCGCGCCAACACCAGCATGGTTAGCGTGGGCGCCTGGGCGCAACACAGCGAACCAAGGCTGAACAACAAAATCGCGCCAAAGAACACGCGACGGGTGCCAAAGCGATCGGCAATCCAGCCCGACGCCGGAATCAATAGCGCTACGGTCAGCAAATAGGCAATCACCACCGATTGCATACGCAGCGGGCTTTCATTAAGCGTGGCGGCCATTGCGGGCAGGGCGGTGTTGAGGATGGTGCCATCGAGCATCTGCATGAAGAAAGCGATGGCGACGATCCAGGGCAGCAAGCGGGCGGTACGCGCGTCCATTTCAGCGGGCATGGCGGTCCTGTTCTTGTAAGTCGAGTGTGGTCTTGATATTAGCGGGCGCAGCGCGTGGCAGCGACTATCAAACGGACCACGCGGGCGTCGGTGTGTGCCGCGCCCGCGCCGCAGCGGCTGCCCTACAGGCGCTTGCAGCGGGCGTCGGGTGTTTGCATCGCGCTGTGCTCCGCGTGGAGATTGGGGCGGCTGCAGTAGCGTTTTTGCTGGGCGACGCGTGCGCAGGCGTCCGCAAAAACAAAACCCCGGTCTGCAGGCAGGCCGGGGTGGTTGCAACGAAGTGCCCTGGTGGCCAGGGCAAACCAGGCGGGCTTAGTCTTCCAGGGCCAGCAATTCAGCCAGCGTCTGGCGGCGACGGATCAGTTTGAACGCGTCGCCTTCCACCAGCACTTCGGGTATCAGCGGGCGCGAATTGTAATTGGACGACATGGACGCGCCGTAGGCACCGGCATCGTGGAAGATAGCCAGGTCGCCCACTTGCGCTTGCGGCAGCAGGTGGGGGTCGAGGATGCCGTCGGCCTTTTGCGTAAACACATCGCCCGATTCGCACAAAGGCCCGGCGACGACGCTCGCAATCTGCTCGCCTGCAATGGCGCTGCCGTCGGCGTGCATCAAGCTGATTTCGTGATACGCGCCATACATGGCCGGGCGCATCAGGTCGTTAAAGCCCGCATCGACCAAGGTGTAATGCATGCTGCCTGCGGTCTTGGCGGCGCGGACCTCGGCCAGCAATTTACCGGCTTCGGCCACAATAAACCGACCGGGTTCGATTTCGAGATGCACGGCGTGGCCGACGATGGCTTCAATCTGCTTGCGTGCGGCATCCCACACGGCAAAGTAATGCGCGGTATCGACGCGGGTGTCGTCGTCCGCGCGATAGGGGATGGACAAGCCGCCGCCGGTAGAAATGGCGCGGATATCGTGGCCGGATTGGCGCACTTGCTCAACCATGGCATCGCACACGCGGTTGAGGTGGCTGTAATCAACGCCGGAGCCGATATGCATATGCAGGCCCACCAGATCGAGCTGGTAGTGTTTGACCAGCTCGATGGCGGCGCCCAGTTGCTCAAACCAGATGCCGTGCTTGCTGAATTCGCCGCCGGTATTGGTCTTGCGGCTGTGGCCGTGGCCGAAGCCGGGGTTGATGCGCAACCACACGCGATGGCCGGGGCTGACTTCGCCCAGTTGTTGCAGCATGTCGGTGGAGCCGGCGTTGACCGGCACTTTTAGTTCGACTACCCGGGCCAGCGTGGCGCGATCCAGAATATCGGCGGTAAACACCACCGGGCTCGGCTCATCCGTCACCTGATAGCCCGCCGCCAGCGCACGCTCCAGTTCGCCCAACGAGACCGAATCCACCATCACGCCTTCGGCTTTAAGCAAGCGCAGCAAATGCGTATTGGAATTGGCTTTTTGCGCAAAGCGGATCACGTCGAATTGTTTCAGTTCAGCAATGCGCGCGCGGATGGTGGCGGCGTCATAAACATAACAAGGCGTGCCGACTTGCGCGGCGATACGGGCGAGCAGAGGGCCGTTGAAGGGCTTCATAAGCTTGAGTCCAGATGGCTGATTTATATGGTGTTGTGTGATGTCCGTCGGGCATTTTACACACGAAAGCCGCCGCCGGGCGCAGCAACACCGCCGCGATCAGACCGGGCTGGCGTAAATCTGGACTCGATTGCGCCCGTTGTTCTTGGCGCTGTACAGGGCCTGGTCGGCGCGGATCAAGGCATGATCCAGCCCCAGTTCTTGCGGCCACGCGCAAATGCCAAAGCTGGCGGTAAAGCTGACCGTGCCGCCGTCTGCCAGCGCCACGCGGATTTGCGCGACTTGTTCACGCAAGCGCTCGGCCACCAGCGTGGCGCCTTCAATCGCAGTTTCCGGCAGCAACAAGGCAAATTCTTCGCCGCCCATGCGTGCCACCAGATCAATCTCGCGCAAGCTGGCTGAGACCACGTTGGCCAACTGGCGCAGCGCCTCATCGCCCACATCGTGGCCGTGCGCGTCGTTGATGCGCTTGAAGTGGTCGATATCAAACATCACCAGCGACAAGGGCGTGCCCGAGCGCGCGGCGCGTTTGTATTCCATATCGGCGCGCAGCCAGAAGGCGCGGCGGTTGAGCAGCCCGGTCAGGCTATCGGTACTGGCCAGTTCTTCCAGTTGCTTGACCATGCTGGCGCGTTCTTCCAGCGTGGACAGCAGATGCATATTGGCGCGGTCGAGCATGTCGGTGCGCGCATGCACTTGCTCTTCCAGCGCCTGGTTCAAAGTGGCCAGTTTGCTGCGTTCGTCGTTCAGGCCGGCCACCAGATGGCGCAGCGAAGCCGATAGCCGCGCCGATTCGCTGTACTGGTTTTCCAGCGGGATTTCGAGACCGGTTTCGCCTTGCTGCAAACGCTCGGCCGCTTCAGCCAGCCGCAGCATCGGTCGTGCAATGGCTTCAGCCAGCCAGGCGCCGACCAGGGCAAACAGCAGCGCGCCAATGGCGCCCACCACCAATATCGTCAACTGCAAGCTGCGAACCGGTGCAAAGGCAATGCGGGTGGGCTGGCGCACCACGATCTTCCAGCCCAGTCCGGCAAAATTCTGCTCGCCGTGGGTCAGCACCAGCGAGGTTAGATAATCATTGCCGTCGGGCCAGGTCACCGGCTCGCCTGGGGCCTCGGCAGTGGGCAGGCGGCCAGGCAATTTGACACTGGCCGGATCAACGCCGGGCGGGGCGAGGATGATTTCGCCGGTCCGGTTCAGTACAAAGGTTTCAATGCCCTGACTGCGCCGCGCCGGGGTAAACACGTTCTGCTCCAGCCCACGCGCCCACGCCCACGATAAATGCGCGCCCAGCACGCCAAGAAACTGGCCGTTCAGATCAAACACCGGCGTGGCGACATCCACAAAGCGCAGGGGCTCGCCATTGGCTTGCGGGCTGAGCAATCGGGCCAGCAATTTGGCTTCATGAATATCGCCGGTAAACAGATCGCGTTTGCCCGCCTGAAACCACGGCCGTTCGGCCACACTTTTGCCTTCGAGCAAACCATGCGTGGCGTATTGCACGATGCCTTCCGGGCTGGCCATGCCGATAAACGCATAATTGGGGAAAGTTTGCGCCAGCTTGTCGAGCACGGCGCGGTTGTCGTTTTTGCTGGTGGATGGATCGCGAATCTGACGTAGCGCCGCGATGATCTGGATGTCACGCACGCGCTGGTTCATGCCGCGATCCATCTGGTCGCGTAACTGACCTGCCAGCTCGCTGATGGCCTGGCCGATGTCTTCACGCTGGCGCTCGGTCGCCAGATGGCCCAATACCAGCGACAAACTCAGCGCCATGATGGCGGAGACTGCCGCAAAGGCGACCATCAACACAGAACGCAGGTTCTTGCGCGGCATGCAACCTCGAGCCAGTTAAACACGGAACACAAATTGTAATCGGCGCGCTGCGCTTGTGCATGGCGCATGCGCCGGGTGCAACAGCCACGCCACAACGCGCCGCTGGCGCCGTCAGGCTGCCTGCAAGGTCTGCAGGATTTCGCCCTCGATCTGGCGCACTGCGCGCTCATCGCCGAGCACATTGCCCGACACCACAAAGTTATCTTCGGCCCGCTCGCCCAGGGTCATGATCTTGGCCGCGTGGATTTCGATACGGTGCGTGGCCAGGATAGCAGCAATCGCCGACAACAGGCCCGCGCGGTCACCGGCCACGATTTCGACGATTGAATAGCGACCACCGCGTTCATCCGGCCGGATCGAGACGCTGGGCCGGATCGGAAAATGCTTTTGCTGGCGCGAGATCCGACTGCGGCCCGGGCCGCGCAACGGTGCATTGTGCGCAATTTGCGTGGCCAGTTCGTATTCAACATAGCCGATCAGATCGCGATAGTTCTGCCCGGCATGATCCTGGATATACACATAGAAGCTATCGAGCGCGTAACCGTGGCGCGTGGTCTGGATATGCGCATCAAAAATGCTGTAGCCGGCTTTTTCAAAAAACGCGCAAATCCGCGCGAACAAGTCAGGCTCATCGCGCGTATAGACCAGCACTTGCAAGCCTTCGCCGGTCTCGGACAAACGTGCCCGCACGATGGGTTCATCGGTGTTCAGGCGTGTAAACAGCTGGCGCGTGTGCCAGGCAATCTCGCGTGCCTCGTGCCGCAAAAAGTAGATGGTGTCGAGCTGGGCCCAGAATGCTTCGTGCGCATCCGGGCGCAAGCCGTACAAGCGCAGCAGGCGCAGCGCTTCTTCCTGCCGCTCTTCCACCCAGGATTTGACCCCGATGTTCTGGCTGTTCAGATAGCGCTGCGTGGCTTTGAACAGATCTTCCAGCAGCTTGGCCTTCCACGCGTTCCAGACTTTGGGGCTGGTGCCACGGATATCGGCCACGGTGAGCAGATACAAGGCGGTCAGGCGGCGCTGGTCGCCCACCAGCCTGGCAAAATCGGCAATCACGTCGGGGTCATACACGTCCTGCTTTTGCGCCACTTGCGACATCACCAGATGCTGCTGTACCAGCCACGGAATCAAGGCCCGATCATCCGGGTGCAGCGGGTGTTCAGCGCAGAATTTTTCGGCTATTGCCTGGCCCAGGGTGGAGTGATCGCCGCCGCGGCCTTTGCCGATGTCGTGGAACAGGGCACTCAGATACAGCGCCTCGGGCCGTTCAAATTCTTCGGTCAGGCGTGAGCAAAACGGGTATTCATGCGTAAAGGCGGGCATGGCAAAGCGGCGCAGATTACGCAGTACCATCAGCGTGTGTTCGTCCACGGTGTACACGTGGAACAGGTCGTGCTGCATACGCCCGACGATCTCGCCAAAGCGCGGCAGATAACGGCCGAGCACGCCGTAGCGGTTCATGGCGCGCAGGCTGTGGGTAAGGCCGCGCGGCTGCCGGAACAAATCGATAAACATCGCCTTGTTGGCCGGATCAGCACGGAACGCGTCATCGATCAGCGCGCGTGCATGCCACAGCGCGCGCAGGGTTTCCGGGGCGATGTCGGTGGCGTAAGGCTGTTGTTCGTAGAGCAAGAACAATTCCAGCATCGCCGACGGGGTTCGCTCGAATACATCGGGGGCCGCAATTTCGAGCGAAGAACCGCGTAACTGAAAGCGCTCGTTCAGGGGCGTAATATCGCTGCCGATTTGCGAATAAATGCGCGAGCGCAACGCCTGCACCAGCAGCGGCGTGAGTTGGCCGACCACGCGCGCGGCCAGATAGTACTGCGCCATTAATTGTTCGCTGGCGCGCTGGCGCTCGTTATCGACCAGTTTGAAATCGCTGGCCAGTTGATGCTGGTAATCCCACAGAATGCGATCTTCGCGGCGCCGGGCGACCCAGTGCAGCTGGATGCGGATGGTGCGCAGCACGCGCTCGGCATGGCGCAGGCTCTGGCTTTCTTCACGCGTGAGCATGCCCATGGCGGCCAGCTTGCGCCAATCGTGGCCCAGGCCCAGCGCACCGGCAATCCAGCCGATCAGATGCAGATCTCGTAAGCCGCCGGGAGCTTCTTTGAGGTTGGGTTCCAGCTTGTAAGTGGCGTTCTCAAACTTGCCGTAGCGGGCTTGCTGTTCCAGCAACTTGGCATCGAAAAACTCTTTGGGATCGATGTGCTGAAACACGGCATGGCGAAACCGGGCAAAGCGGGCCGGATCGCCACTCAGGCGGCGACATTCCAGCAGTGCCGTTTGCACGGTGATGTCTTTTTCTGCTTCGCTCAGGCAATCGGCCATGGTGCGTACGCTGTGGCCGACCTCCAGGCCGATATCCCACAGTTCACCGACAAAGACTTCCAGCTTTTCCAGCGCTGCCGCCGAGGGCTGGTCCGGCAGCAGGATCAATAAATCGATATCAGAATGCGGAAACAATTCGCCCCGACCATAGCCACCCACGGCCACCAGCAAGGTGTCGTCAGCAAAGTCATGGCGTTGCCACAATTCCTGCAAAGTGCGATCAGTCAATTGCGCCAGCGCGCGCAACAAGGGCGCGGCGCGTTGGGGGCAGTCAAAGCGCTGGCGCAATGCCGCCTTTTGCGCGGCGTGGTGTTCACGGATCTGGCTAACGGATCGCAGCTCGCTCATATCGATGTGCTTATCCCAGCAGGTATTGCGACGGTTGGTCTTGCACGCCAGCCGAGCGCGTCAGCACTTCGTAACCGGTTTCGGTTACCAGCACCGTGTGTTCCCACTGCGCCGACAGCGAGCGATCACGCGTGACGATGGTCCAGCCATCGGGCATGGCGCGGATCTCGCGCTTGCCGGCGTTGATCATGGGCTCGATGGTAAAGATCATGCCGGGCTCCAGCACCATGCCGGTTCCGGCTTTGCCGTAATGCACGACTTGCGGATCTTCATGAAATTGCGTGCCGATACCGTGACCGCAGAATTCGCGTACCACCGAATAACCGGCCTTTTCGGCATAACGCTGTATGGCTTCGCCAATATCGCCCAGCGTAGCGCCCGGTTTGACTTGTTCGATGCCGATCCACATGCAATCAAACGTCACTTGCGACAAACGCTGCGCGTGTGGCGGGACTTTGTCGCCCACCATAAACATGCGGCTGGTGTCGCCGTGATAACCGTCTTTGATGACGGTGACGTCGATATTGAGCGCGTCGCCATTCTTTAACGGCTTTTCATTGGGAATGCCGTGGCAGACCACGTTATTGATCGAAGTACAGACCGCTTTGGGGTAGGGGGTATAACCCGGCGGCTGGTAATTGAGCGGCGCCGGAATCGTGCCTTGCACATTCACCATATATTCATGGCAAAGGCGGTCGAGTTCTTCGGTGGTCACGCCCGGTTTGACAAAGGGGGTGATGTAATCAAGGACTTCGGCGGCCAGGCGGCCGGCCACGCGCATTCTGGCGATGTCCTCTGCGTTCTTGATGGTGACTGACATATTGATTTTTCCTCGCCCGTCCTGGCATTGCTGCAATTAAGCATGCGTTAACAAAAGCATATGGGGACGGCGCGTAAAAAGCACAAAGAGAGGCCGGGCCTCTCTTTGTGCTGCATTGTGGTGAGAAACAATGCCGGTATTCTAGCGCCGCGCGTGCTCGGGCAACACGATGTTGACTTCAAGCACCTCGAAATCATCTTTCTTGTCGAGTTGTACTTTGATGTCGTCCGGATTGATCGCCACATATTTGGAGATGACTTCAATCAGCTCGCGTTGCAGTTGCGGCAAATAGTCCGGGGCATCGCGACCGGCGCGTTCGTGCGCCAGAATGATCTGCAAGCGCTCGCGCGCCACGCTGGCGCTTTTCTTCTTTTCGCCAAAGAAATAACTGAGGATAGACATGGGTTAACCTCCGAACAGCCGTTTCCAGAACGGCTGCTTCGGCGCCTCGATAAAGCGCAGCGGTTTGTCTTCGCCCAGGAAACGGGCCACCACATCTTTGTATGCTTCTGACACATCGGTGCCGGCGGAATGAATCGCCGGCGCGCCCGCGTTGGAGGCTTGCAAGACTACTTCCGATTCCGGCACCACGCCAATCAGCGAAATGCGCAGCAGATGTTGCACATCGTCCAGCGACAGCATTTCGCCGCTATCCACGCGCTTGGGCGAATAACGCGTAACCAGCAAATGGGTTTTAACCTGACCGCCTTCTTCGGCTTTCTTCGATTTGGCATCCAGAATGCCGATAATGCGATCCGAATCGCGCACCGACGAGACTTCCGGGTTGGTGACCACCACGGCTTCATCGGCAAAATACAGCGCCAGGAAAGCACCGGTTTCAATCCCGGCCGGGCTATCACAGACGATGTAATCAAAGCCATCGGCCGCCAGTTCTTCCAGTACCTTTTGCACGCCTTCTTTGGATAGCGCGTCTTTATCGCGGGTTTGCGACGCGGGCAGGATAAACAGATTGTCGCTGTTCTTGTCCTTGATCAGCGCCTGGCGCAGGGTGGCTTCACCCTGAATCACATTGACGAAGTCATACACCACGCGGCGTTCGCAACCCATGATCAGATCGAGGTTACGCAAACCGACGTCAAAATCGATTACCGCTGTTTTAAAACCGCGCAATGCCAGGCCGGAAGCAAAACTGGCGCTGGTCGTGGTCTTGCCCACGCCACCTTTGCCGGAAGTGACAACAATGATTTTGGCCACGAATAATCCTTTTTTATCTCTGCAGTGTGGGTGTTGGCCTGGACGCTTAAAGCGCCAGTGCTTCTATAACCAGATTGTCTTGATCCAGAAAAACCTGCGCCGGTTTTGATTTGACCGACGCGGGCAATGATTCGTCCAGCGTGCGATACACGCCTGCGATAGACACCAGCTCGGCTTCCAGGCTGGTGGTAAAAATGCGCGCGCTGGTGTCGCCTCGCGCACCGGCCAGGGCGCGGCCGCGCAGCGGGGCATACACGTGGATGTGGCCGTCGGCGATGACTTCGGCGCCGTTGGACACCAGCGCCAACACCACCAGGTCGCTGCCTTTGGCATAAACCTGCTGGCCGGTGCGTACCGGTCGCGTAATCACCATGGCGGGGGCGCGCACCGGGGCGGCTTCGGGCGCAACGACGGGGGCCGGTGCGGGCGCTGCGGCGGCGGCGGCCACCAGGGTTTCTTCATCCAGCAACAACAAGCCGGCTTCTTGCGCGGCGGCTTGCTGTGCATCGTTGCCGCCCAGTGCCATCACCGGCTTGAGTGCGTAGTTGCGCAGCACCGCCATCAAGGCGCTGACTTCTGCCGCGCTGGGCGTTTGCGGCAACTGGTTGAAATCCAGCGCGACTTGCTCATTGCTCAACATATGTTCGCGACCACCCAGACGCTGTTGCAGCGCGGCGTCCAGTACGGCGATATCCAGTGTGGCTGGCACAAAGGTCAGCAGTTTTAACCCGCTACTTTTAAATTCGAAAGCGGAGACATCAGAGCGGGTGTTGGACATGGCTGAGCGCGGCGGCGGGCGGTGGAAACGAAGGCGAGAGTTTAACCCGCGCTGGCTGTAGTCGGAAAGCTGCGGTTGTCAATTGTTGAAAGTTTATGTGGTGGCTTTTTCTGGAGGGCAGCGTTGCGGCCCGATCGCGCCAGCGTGAGTGCCGTCATGCCAGCGCATGCCCGGAGAGCACGGCATGGGTGAGGCTGGACCCACCGTCCAGCGTGAAATGCAGGCGCACCGCTGGTGATATCCGGCTTTGGAGGGTGGGACACGCTGCAGAACCGGCCGCCGGCGCTTAATAACAGCGCCGCTTCAATCCTGCCTTCAGCATGATGGTGGTCGACAACTCTTCAATCGAGAGCCGGGTGGTATTCAGGTAGGGGATATTCTCGGCATGCATCAGCGTTTCGGCCTGCGCCACTTCGTCCTGGCAGGTTTCCAGTTTGCAATAGTTGCTGTCCGGTTTACGCGAGGCGCGAATTTGCGCCAGGCGTTCCGGTTCGATGGTAATGCCGAATAATTTTTGCCGGAATGGCAGCAAAGGACGGGGCAAGGTGTGCTGCGCAAAGTCTTCGGGTGTAAACGGATAATTAGCCGCTTTGATGCCGTATTGCAGCGCCAGATACAGGCAGGTGGGCGTTTTGCCCGAGCGTGAAACGCCCACCAGAATAACGTCAGCGTCCTGCAGATTCTTTGCCATACCGCCGTCGTCATGCGCGGTGGTGAAATTAACCGCGTCGATGCGATTTTTATATTCCTCAAAATTGGCGATGCCGTGCACTTTGCCTGCGGTATGACCCGAAGGCCGCTGCAATTCCTGCTCCAGCGGGCCAATAAAGGTTTCGAAGAAATCCATCATCAGCGCCTCGGGAATATCAAATTGCTGGCGCAGGCCAGCATTGATAAAGGTGCTGAATACCAGCGGCTTGCATTGATCGGTAATGGCCTGTGCCCGGATTTGTGCTACCGCCTGCTCGGCTTTTTCCGGCGTATCGATATAGGGCAGCACAATGCGGCGGATGGTGACGTCTTCAAACTGCGTGATCAGGCTGTGCGCCAGCATCTCTGCGGTAATGGCGGTGCGGCCGGAAACAATAAACGCAGTGCGGGGCATAAGCAGGCAATCCCTGGCAATAAACAGCGTGGTGGAATCAGAAAGTACGGCGGACCAGACCGGCGCGATGCATGATGCTGGTGGCCAGTTCTTCAATCGAACGCGTGGTGGAGCTGAGATAGGGCACGCCAACGTGGCGCATCAGGGCTTCGGCCTCATTGACCTCAAACTGGCAATTATCAAACTGCGCATATTTGCTGCCCGGTTTACGTTCTTCGCGGATTTGTGACAGGCGTTCCGGATCAATAGTCAGGCCAAATAATCGGGTGCGATAGGGCAGGAGCAAACGCGGCAAGGTATGCGCGCCAAAGTCTTCTGGCGTGAGCGGATAATTGGCGGCCTTGATGCCGTATTGCAGCGCCAGGTACAAACACGTGGGGGTTTTGGCCGAGCGCGATACGCCGATCAGAATAATGTCGGCCTCATTCAGATCGCGCGGCATTACGCCGTCATCGTGGCTGATCGTAAAGTTGACCGCATCAATACGCGCTTTGTATTCCTCAAAATTGCTGATGCCGTGCGATTTGCCCTGGATATGCGAAGACTCACGGCCAAGTTCGCGTTCTAGCGGATCAATAAAAATCTGAAAAAAATCAAGCGTCAGCGCTTCTTCCACGTGAATGATCTTGCGCAAGGTGGCATCCACCATGGTGGAAAACACAATCGGCCGACACTGGTCCGCTGCCGCCTGTTGCCGGATCAGCGTGGCGGTTTCTTCGGCTTTATCCCGGTTGTCGATATACGGCAAGGTAATGCGGCGAAAATTGACGTCGTCAAACTGGGTCAGCAAAGAATGCCCGAGCATTTCGGCGGTAATGCCGGTGCGATCAGACACAAAAAAGGCGGTGCGCGGCATGTACAACATTCTCCGGTTTGGTCACGCAAAGGCACGGGCAAAACAAATCATTTTCAGGATCGCAATTCAGTCCGTCATTGGCGTAATCCTGTAGCTCATCGTTTTATCACATGGCCGGATTACGGCAAGCAAATTCGCTGAATGTGATTAGTTTGCTTACGCCGTTTCCTGCAGTCGGATGGCGTGTCCATCGTGCTGTTTTAAATGCAGAATCAAACGCGAAATCAAAGTCATACAGCGCTGTTGCGGCTTTCCCCATGCGGGATTTTCCTGTAATGGATTTCGCCACTATGCGCTCGCAAGTGTCAGCCTAGAATGGGTCCAACCTGTTTTGCAACGCAACATTTTTCTAGACGAGGTACGCCATGAACGTCGCTGAGCACCCCGCCGCATCCCAAGCCCCTGCTACCGCGCTCGACCCCCATGCCCGCGTGATCGACTTTGTGCATCTGCGCATGCACCAAGTGGAGCAAGTGGGGGGCAAGAACGCGTCGCTGGGCGAGATGATTTCGCAACTCGCAAGCCAGGGCGTGCGTGTGCCCGGCGGCTTTGCCACCACGGCCGATGCCTATCGACAGTTTCTGGCGCACGAGAATCTGGCCGGCCGCATTGATGCCGCCTTGCAAGGTCTGGATGTTGACGATGTCAAATCCCTGGCCACGGTCGGTAAACAAATTCGCGAATGGATAGTGGCCACGCCCTTTCCGGCCGCACTGGAAGCCGAAATTGGCGCGCATTACGCCTTGCTGGGTGATGACGCCACGGTGGCGGTGCGTTCGTCGGCCACGGCAGAAGATTTGCCCGATGCCTCGTTTGCCGGCCAGCAAGAAACGTTTCTGAATATCCGCGGCTTTGCCAATATCCTGCACGCCATCAAAGAAGTGTTTGCATCGTTATATAACGATCGCGCCATTGCTTATCGGGTGCATAAAGGCTTCGATCACAAACTGGTGGCCCTGTCGGCGGGTGTGCAACGCATGGTGCGCTCTGATCTGGGGGCGGCGGGGGTGATGTTCTCGATTGATACCGAGACCGGTTTCGATCAAGTCGTCTTTGTGACGGCGTCTTATGGTCTGGGCGAAACGGTAGTGCAGGGCGCGGTCAATCCGGATGAATTCTATGTGCATAAGCCCACGCTCAAAGCAGGGCGTCCAGCCATTGTGCGTAAACATCTGGGCGGCAAAGCCATCAAGATGGAATTCAATACCGAAACCGTCGCGGGCAAATCAGTGCGCACGGTGGACGTGCCTTTGGCCGAACGCCGCCAGTTTTCTTTAACCGATGCCGAAGTGGAAGAGCTGGCCGGTTATGCCGTTACTATCGAGCAGCATTACGGTCGGCCCATGGATATTGAATGGGGCCGGGATGGTGTGGATGGCAAGCTGTATATCCTGCAGGCGCGCCCGGAAACGGTTAAATCGCAAGAAAGCGCGGCGGATAAACTCAGCCGCTTCCGTTTGCATGAACGCAGCACGGTATTGACCGAAGGCCGCGCCATTGGCCAGAAGATAGGCGCGGGCAAGGTGCGCATTATTAAAGACGTGTCGGAAATGGATCGGGTGGCACCGGGCGATGTCCTGGTCTCGGATATGACCGACCCGGATTGGGAACCGGTCATGAAACGCGCCGCTGCCATCGTCACCAATCGCGGCGGCCGCACTTGCCATGCCGCAATTATTGCGCGCGAACTCGGCATTCCCGCCGTGGTGGGCTGCGGCGATGCCACGCAGATTTTGCGCGAAGGCGATGAAGTGACCGTTTCGTGTGCCGAGGGCGACACCGGCAATGTGTATCAGGGCTTGCTGCGGTTTGAGCGCGTGGATGTCTCGCTGGAGAAAATGCCGGAATCGCCGGTCAAGCTGATGATGAATGTGGGTAATCCCGATCTGGCCTTCGAGTTCTGCCAATTGCCGAATGAAGGCGTGGGTCTGGCGCGGCTGGAATTTATTATCAACCGCATGATCGGCGTGCATCCCAAGGCTTTGCTGGCTTATCCCAATCTGCCGCCGGAATTGAAAGCGCAGGTGGAAGAACGCATTGCAGGCTATCGTTCGGCGGTTGATTTCTATGTCGACAAGATTGCTGAAGGTATTGCCACGCTGGCCGCCGCCTTCTGGCCGCGCAAAGTGATCGTGCGCTTGTCGGACTTTAAATCGAATGAATACGCCAATCTGATTGGTGGCCCGCAATACGAGCCGCATGAAGAAAACCCGATGCTGGGTTTCCGCGGTGCTTCGCGCTATATCGATCCGTCGTTCCGTGATTGCTTTGAGCTGGAATGCCGCGCGGTAAAGAAAGTGCGCGACGTGATGGGGCTGGATAACGTTGAAGTGATGATCCCGTTTGTGCGCACCGTGACCGAGGCGGAAAAGGTCATTGAATTGCTGGCGCAAAATGGCCTGAAGCGCGGTGAAAACAATCTGCGCGTGATCATGATGTGCGAGATACCGTCCAATGCGGTATTGGCAGATCGCTTTCTCGATCATTTCGATGGCTTCTCGATTGGCTCCAACGATATGACGCAATTGACCTTGGGTATTGATCGCGATTCGGGTGGGCCGGTGTCGGCGTCGTTCGATGAGCGTAATGACGCGGTGAAAGCAATGTTGAGCATGGCCATCAAAGCCTGCAAAGCGCGCGGCAAATACGTCGGCATTTGCGGCCAGGGTCCGTCCGATCACCCTGATCTGGCGCAGTGGCTGGTGGGCGAGGGTATCGAAACCATTTCGCTTAATCCCGATACCGTGGTTGAAACCTGGTTGCTGCTGGCCGGACAACAAGTGGCGATCTGACCGTAACAGATGCAGTGGCGGCGCCGCCCGCACCGATCAGGTGCTGGCGGCGTTTTGATTTGGACGAAGCCTGCTAGAATGGCCGTTTTCGTCCCCCTCAGCTTGTAAAGGAACAGCGATGCCGTTCAGCCGCGCCGATTATGATCAATACATGGTTCCCAATTACGCGCCTGCCGCAATCGTGCCGGTACGCGGCGCGGGCAGCCGGGTCTGGGATCAGGCCGGTAAGGAATACATCGATTTTGGTGGTGGTATCGCCGTCAATTCGCTGGGCCATTGCCATCCGGAACTGGTGGCGGCACTGACCGAGCAAGGCAACAAGCTGTGGCACATCTCGAACGTATTCACCAACGAACCCGCGCTGGCGCTGGCTAAAGCGCTGGTCGACCACACCTTTGCCGAGCGCGTGTTCTTCTGCAATTCGGGCGCGGAAGCTAACGAAGCCGCGCTGAAACTGGCCCGGCGCGCCAGCATCGAGAAATACGGTGAGCGCAAGAACAAAGTGCTGTCGGCGCTCAATTCCTTCCATGGCCGCACTTTCTTTACCGTCAGCGTGGGTGGCCAGCCCAAGTATTCCGACGGCTTCGGCCCCCGCCCGGCAGGCATTGAGCACTTTAAATACAACGATCTGGCCTCGCTGGAAGCGCTGATTGATGACGACACGGCTTGCGTCATCATCGAACCTATCCAGGGCGAAGGCGGCGTAACCCCGGCCACGCAGGAATTCCTGCAAGGCGTGCGCGCGCTGTGCGACAAATTCAACGCGCTGCTGATTTTTGATGAAGTGCAAAGCGGCAACGGCCGTACCGGTAGCTTGTATGCCTATATGGATTTCGGCGTGGTGCCGGACATCCTGTCGACCGCCAAGGGCCTGGGCGGCGGTTTTCCGATTGGCGCAATGTTGACCACCGAGAAAGTGGCCAAACATCTGGTGGCTGGCACGCATGGCACCACCTACGGCGGCAATCCGCTGGCCACCGCCGTCGCTGGCAAAGCCATCAGCATCATTACACGCCCGGAAACCCTGAGCGGCGTACAAGTAAAATCCGAACGCATCCGCGCTGGCCTGCAAGCCATTGCCGATAAATACCCGGTCGTGGCTGAAATTCGCGGCATGGGTCTGCTGATTGGCGTGCAACTGAAAGCCGAATACGCGGGCCGCAGCCGCGACGTACTGAACGCCGCCGCCGAAGAAGGCGTGCTGGTACTGGCCGCCGGCCCGGATGTGGTGCGCTTTGCACCTTCGCTGGTGATCAGCGACGATGAAATCGACGCTGGCCTGGCCCGCGTGGAAAAGGCGTTTGCGCGTTTGGTGGCGTAAGCGCCCGATTTGCGAAGCGCGCATTGTGAGTGCACGCGCAATTTCTTCCAGCGCCGACCGATACAGGTCGGCGTTTTTATTTTCGAGTATGGCCTTGATGTACTCCACGATGACATCGTCGTCATCCAGGTAGCGGGCTGCATCAAATGCGGTGAGTTCGGGCATGGCTTCGCGCTTTCCGGTCGAGCAATATCGCCGGCGGATTGATGCATTAGTGCGATAAGCAGCGCAGGCGAAGCATTCACGGTCACCGGGCGCTGATGACGCCCACCCGAAGTCCGGCGGACGAGGCAAAGCCATCCGCATCGCCAGAAACATCTCCTGAGCGGGCGAGGGTAGGAGACGGCGTAGCGGCTCCGACTGAGTCTCGCGTCCGCGGAGCGGCAGCTGAGCCATCGAAGTAACAGACGGTCCGTTTCGGCTTTTGACCTATCGGGCCCCCTGGCGAGCGAAGGATTCGCGAGTGGGGTCGCCTTTCTTTTGCTTACTTCTTCTTTGGCGAAGCAAAGAAAAGTAAGGTGCTCCCGCGCACCCCCGGGTATCAAACATGCGCCGCAGGCTCAGCCTTCAGGTCTTCTGCGGAGATCAGAATAACCCACCCCCTTGGGCAAAGCGGGGCACCCTTGGCTCAAAACGCCATCTGCCACAACCAGTTAGCCCAACGGTGTCCGCATAATCTGCCTGCTGTCGCTGGCTGGCGCGTACAGATATCAGAACGGAAAACGCATTGTCATCGACCCGTGGTACAATCCTCGGCTTTTCAGACTGTTAGCCAAACCCACCCATGACGCGCGCCATCCGTAACATCGCAATTATTGCCCACGTCGACCACGGTAAAACCACGCTGGTCGATCAACTTCTGCGCCAATCCGGCACCTTCCGCGAAAACCAACAGGTAGACGAGCGGGTGATGGACAGCAACGATCTGGAAAAAGAACGTGGTATCACGATTCTGGCCAAGAACACGGCAATCGAATACGAAGGCGTGCACATCAACATCGTCGACACCCCGGGTCACGCGGATTTCGGCGGTGAAGTAGAGCGTGTACTGGGTATGGTTGATGGCGTGCTGCTGCTGGTGGATGCCGTGGAAGGCCCGATGCCGCAAACGCGCTTCGTGACCAAAAAAGCACTGGCCTTGGGCCTGCGCCCCATCGTCGTCATCAACAAGGTTGACCGTCCCGGCGCGCGCCCGGACTGGGTGGTGGATCAGACCTTCGACCTGTTCGACAAGCTGGGTGCCAGCGACGAGCAACTCGATTTCCCGATCATTTATGCATCTGGCCTGAACGGCTTTGCCAAGCTCGAGCTGGATCAAGAATCCGACAACATGCGTCCGCTGTTCGAAACCGTGCTCAAGCACGTGCCGACGCCCGCAGGTGACCCGGAAGCCGCGCTGCAACTGCAGATCGCCGCACTCGATTACTCCACTTACACCGGCCGCCTTGGCGTGGGTCGCGTGCTGAACGGCCGCATCAAGCCGGGCCAGCAAGTGGTGGTGATGAACCACGAAGAACAAGTGTCGTCGGGCCGTATCAACCAGGTGCTGGGCTTCCAGGGTCTGGAACGCGTGCCGGTTGAAGGCGCTGAAGCTGGCGACATCATCATCATCTCGGGTCTGGACGAAATCGGTATCGGCGTCACCATCTGTGATCGCGAAAACCCGGTTGGTCTGCCGGTTCTGGGCGTGGATGAGCCGACCCTGACCATGGACTTTATGGTGAACACCTCGCCGCTGGCCGGTACCGAAGGCAAGTTTGTCACCAGCCGCCAGATCCGCGACCGTCTGAACAAAGAACTGCTGACCAACGTGGCGCTGCGTGTTGAAGACACGGCCGATGCCGATATCTTCCGCGTTTCGGGCCGTGGCGAACTGCACTTGACCATTCTGCTGGAAAGCATGCGTCGCGAAGGCTTTGAAATGGCCGTTGCCAAGCCGCGTGTGGTTTACAAAGACGTGAACGGCGAGAAGTGCGAGCCGTACGAAAACCTGACCATCGACCTGGAAGATGAACACCAGGGCGGCATCATGGAAGAAATCGGTCGTCGCCGCGGCGAACTGACCAATATGGAATCGGATGGTCGTGGTCGTACCCGTCTGGAATATCACATTCCGGCACGTGGCCTGATCGGCTTCCAGTCTGACTTCATGACCATGACCCGCGGTACCGGTCTGATGAGCCACGTGTTTGATGACTACGCACCGGTCAAGGCTGACCTGCCGGGCCGTCACAATGGCGTGCTGATCTCGCAGGATAACGGTGAAGCCGTGGCCTACGCGCTGTGGAAGCTGGAAGACCGTGGCCGTATGTTCGTCAGCCCGGGCGACAAGCTGTACGAAGGCATGGTGATTGGTATTCACAGCCGTGATAACGACCTGGTCGTTAACCCGATCAAGGGCAAGCAGCTGACCAACGTGCGCGCTTCGGGTACTGATGAAGCCGTGCGTCTGACCACCCCGATCAAGCTGACGCTGGAATCGGCCGTCGAGTTTATCGATGATGACGAACTGGTCGAAATCACCCCGCAATCGATCCGCGTGCGTAAACGTCACCTGCAAGAACACGACCGTCGCCGCGCTAACAAAGCGGGCAACTAAGCCGGCACTGCTCACGCTTTGAGTGTGTCGCTTGTACAAAAAACCGGGCCTGGTGCCCGGTTTTTTATCGTCTGCGGCTGGAGCGTCTGACTGCCTTTGTTATGATCGTCGGCTTAAAACGATAAACCGGAGATCGAGACGTGCGTCAGTGGTTATTAGCAGTCGCGTTGTGGCCCACGCTGGCCTGTGCCGCCGAAGGGATGTGGACGCTGGACAATCTGCCCAGTGCGCAGATCAAACAGCAATACGGCTTCAGCCCGGATGCCGCATGGGTGGACAAGCTGATGCACGCATCGGCGCGTATCGCCAACGGCTGTTCGGCCTCGTTTGTATCGCCGAATGGCCTGGTACTGAGCAATCACCACTGCGCAGTGTCTTGCGTTGAGCAACTGTCCACGGCCAGACAAGACTTTGTGGAGCAAGGTTTTCTGGCGCGTGATCTCGCCCATGAAGTGCGTTGCCCCGAAATCGAAATCAACCGGCTGGAAAAAATCACTGATGTGACGCAGCAAGTCAAAGCGGCCACACAGGGCCTGGACGGCGATGCCTTCAAAAAGGCGCAAGACGCGATCAAGGCGCAATTAACCCAGGCCTGTGTGGGCGGCGCTCGTGACACCCAGCGCTGCGATGTGGTCGATCTGTACCACGGCGGCAAATACCATCTGTACCAATATCACCGCTTCCAGGATGTGCGCCTGGTGTTTGTGCCTGAGGCGGCCATCGGCTTTTTTGGCGGCGACCCGGACAACTTCAATTTTCCGCGTTATGCGCTGGATATGTCGGTCATGCGCGTTTATGAGAACGGCAAGCCCGCGCAGACCAAAGATTTTTTCCCCTTGAGTGCCGATGGCGCCAAGTCTGGCGAATTGACCTTTGTGACCGGTCATCCCGGTACCACCCGCCGTCTGCTGACCATGGCACAACTGGCCAATCTGCGTGATATCCGCTTGCAGCATCGCCTGCTGGAACTGGCGGGTGAGCGCGGCATGTTGCGCCAGTACAGCACCGAAGGCGCCGAACAAGCGCGGGTGGCGCATACCGACCTGTTTTATATCGAGAACAGCTACAAAGCCATGTTCGGCCAGCTGCAGGCGCTGCAAGACCCCACGGTGATGGCGCAAAAGCAGCGCGACGAGGCCAGCCTGCGGGCTTTTGTTGCGGCTCATCCAGCGCTCCAGGACAAGGTGGGCGGTGCGTGGGATGCCATTGCCCAAGCGCAGGCCGTGTACACCCGGATCGAGCCAGATTATGTGGTCAAAGAAATGGGCGATGGTTTTGATAGCGAATATTTTGATATCGCGCGCACATTGGTGCGGGGCGCGGCTGAGCGTGCCAAGCCGAATGCCCAGCGTCTGCGCGAGTTTCACGAAAGTGATCTGCCCCAGCGCGAGCAACGCTTGTTCTCCAGCGCGCCGATCTATCCTGATTTTGAAAAAACCAAGCTGACCGCATCGCTGACCCGTATGCGCGAACTGCTGGGGCCGGACGATGCGTTTGTCAAAATGGTGCTGGGCAAGCTATCGCCGCGTCAGGTTGCGAGCCGCGTCATCGACGGCACCAGGCTGGGTGATGTCGCGGTACGCCGTGCGCTGTGGCAGGGCGGGGCGGCTGCGGTCGCGGCATCGGATGACCCCATGCTTCTGCTGGCACGCCTGATCGATCCGGCCGCGCGCTCGGTGCGTCAGCGCTACGAGCAGGACGTCGAAGCGGTTGAGCAAAAGAATGCGGAACTGATCGCGCAAGCGCGCTTTGCGCAACTGGGCGACCGGGTCTACCCGGACGCCACTTTCACGCTGCGATTGTCGTATGGCGAAGTGAAAGGCTGGGATGAGCGCGGCCAGGCGGTGGCACCCTACACCTACTTTGCTGGTGCCTTTGAACGCCACACTGGCGCCGAGCCGTTTGCCTTGCCCGCCAGTTGGCTGGCGGCAAAACCGCAGCTTGATCTGCAGCAGAAATTCGACTTTGTGACCACCAACGACATCATCGGGGGTAACTCGGGCAGCCCGGTGATCAATCAGCAAGGTCAGATTGTCGGCCTGATTTTTGACGGCAATATCCACAGCCTCGGCGGCGCTTTCTATTACGATCCGACCCTGAATCGTTCGGTTGCTGTGCATAGCGGCGCCATTCTGCAAGCGTTGGACCGCATCTATCACGCCACCGATCTGGCCAACGAAATGCGCACCGGCGCGCAGCCGCACTGAGCGCAATGCACGTAAAAAAGCCGTCCTTGCGAGGACGGCTTTTTGCTGGATTGTGCTGGCTCGAATTACATAAACAAAAAGAAGCCGTCGGCAAAATACGCCAGGCCGATCAGGCCCACCGGCAGGGCGCCCCACCACAAGACTTTGCGTTTAAACAAACCGGCAATCGACGAAATCAGAATGGCAACCTGCAAAAAAATCACCGCAATGCCAAATGGCTTGCCGTGTTGCTGGGCCTCATCGCGTTGCGCTTCGAGGGCGCGCGCCTTGTTTTCGATTTCGTGTTTCTCGGCGTCGTATTGCGTCACTTTCTTGCTGTAATCGGCAATGCGCGCATCAAATGCGGCAGCGGCTTTGTTGTCATCCGCCAGCGCTTCGCGTTGCAGCGCCAGGTTATCGCGCTGGATTTGATACAGATATTGTTTGACGCCCTTGGACTGGTAATAGGCCCATTGGTCGCTGGCTTGCGCCTGGCTGATTACACCACGGGTGCTGTAACCGCCGCCTTTAAAGGTAGAGAGGGTGGCGCAAACCGCCAGAACCACGGTGGTGAGCGCCAGATAATTGAGCCACGGGTCTTTCTTTTCTTCAGCCATAGTCCAGACAGATAAAAACGGTTAATACAATCATTTGGCCCGCCCGGCAGGCGGCGCAGCGCATTGTTGCCACAATCCACCGCGCTAGCTGTAACAGCGTGTTAAGCCAGGCGGTGGATGGGCGTAGGGAAGAGGCGCTCAGACGCGGAAGCGAGATACCGAGGCGCGTAATTCGTTGGCCAGTTGCTCCATCGCGCTGACATTGCCATTGGCGGCATGCACCGAGGTGGCGGCGTCTTCCACCATATGCGCAATGCGCTCGACGTTTACAGCGACGCTGCTGCTGGCGGCACTTTGCTCAGAGGTGGCATTGGCCACATCACGGATCTTGTCCAGCGTGGCGGCGGTGCCTTCGTTGATGGCGCGTAACGATTCAGCGGCCTGATTGGCCATTTCAACGCCGCGCGCAACACGTGGCGTGACTTCATCCATGCTGGCAACCACCGAGCCGGTGTCGGTCTGGATTGCCACGATCATCTCGGTAATCTGGTTGGTGGCTTGCGATGTGCGCTCGGCCAGTTTGCGCACTTCATCGGCAACCACCGCAAAACCTCGGCCTTGTTCGCCAGCGCGCGCAGCTTCGATTGCGGCATTCAGGGCCAGCAAGTTGGTTTGATCGGCAATCTCTTTAATCACGCTGGCAATGCCGCCAATTTCGCGCGAGCGTTCGACCAGGCCGCCAATCAAACCGGATGCATCATTGATCTGGCCGGCAATCAGCTGGATTTCGCCCGCGGCGTTGGTCACCAGTTTTTCGCCATGCACGGCGAGTTCGCTGGAGCGTGCCGAGTTGTTTTCGGTTTCGCGAGCGCTGGCCGAAATGTGGTCGACGCTGACCGACATTTCTTCAATAGCCGCAGCCGTGGAGGCTGTTGCGTCCGAGGACTGGCGCGCTGCGCGATTGATTTGCTGCATCTGGCCGGTCAGGCCCGACGTGGCCTGGCCCAGACTTTGCGCGCTGCGTTGAATGTTCTCGATCATCTGATGCAGGCTGTCTTGCATGGCCTGGATTGCGCCCATCAGGCTGTCACGGCTGCGGGCCTGCACCGCGTGGCTGAGATCGCCACTGGCGATGCGCAAGGCGGCTTCGGCGGCGGCATCCGGCTCCCCACCCAGGCGTTGGTAGATCGAACGCGCCATCACGATGGCGATACCACTCACAACGATCAGCACCAGCACCCCAAGGCCGATCAACTGCCAGGCAAAGTGCCAGAACGCTTTATCGATATCGTCGGCCCATTGGCCATAGCCGATCACCCAGTTCCAGCCTTTGATCCGCGCCACGCCATTGGTTTTGGCGACGTCCACGTCCGAACCGATGCGCTTGCTGACGATATCGGCAAATGCAAACTCCTTATCACCCAAGGCATCGGAATAGGCCTGCACCGTGGTCCGGCCATCGGGCAGCGTGCTACCAAAATCAATCTTGCCGCGCTTACGCGGATCGGGGTGGGCCAGCACATAGCCGTCGGCGCGGCGTGCATACACATAATCGCCCGAGCCGTTGTTCAGCCCCTGCAAGGCCTCCACCGCGCGCTCTTGCGCTTCGGCGTCAGTCATTTTTCCGGCTGCGGCCAGATCGCGGTAATGCTCGACTTGTTTGGCGGCCAGCGTGACCAGACTGCGGATGGCATCGTGGCGGTCTTGCAGCATGGTGGCGTGCAAGGTCTGCAGGCCGAAACCGGCAATGACGATAAGCCCGAGCAACGCGGTGGCAACGATCAGCAACAGGCGGGTGGAAAGCTTCATGGTGGTTCTCCGGAGTAGCGGGGACGGGCGCGGCGGTCATTGTCAGGTTGCGCCAAGTTCTCGACTACGGATTCTGCACCTTGTAAGCAGAGCTATGCATCCGTCATGCGCCGCATGCCCGCCGTTGGCTGCTGGACGGCGTCGAGGCTCACTGCAAGCGGGGTGGTTTGCTTTCTACAGGCTGACTTTTGCGGCGCGCTGTGGCGCGCTTGCGACAAACGATCGTTTAAGACAATGCGCATCCCGGTAGGGGCCGTCGCCTTGTTTCCAGCCGGAACCCGGTGACGCCTGCGCGCAAGCAGTCTTGCCATCCAGTTTGCTGTACCAGTGAAACCACGGTGCGGGCGCGGCACTCAGCGGCGGACTGAGCATGAATGTGAGCAATAAACACAGTGTGAGACGCATCACGGTAACTCCGGCGGGGCAGGCACACCATGATGCCGATTCTGAGAATTAACCGCATCTGCTGACACAGGACCAGTGCCATGGCGGCGCAGGGCCGCAGGTTACCAGCGGTGTAATCAGTGTGTTGTATCCATGCCACGGTTTAATGGCTACGCGATGGCAGTAAACCGCGACGAATAAAGCGCGCCAGCCGTGGCTGCAAGCCGCATCGCGCCTGAAACGTGGGGCCAACCAGCGAGCGTACGGACGCTGCCACTAACACCGTATATCGCCAGTCCGACCACCGGCAGTGCCTGTCAGCAAAGGCCAGGTTAAATTAGCACCCGTTAATGCAGCAGCCCGCAAGGCTGGCAGCGTTACGTGTTACCACTCCACCGCAACAAGACCAGAATTGGCAGCCGTTTGTACGGTGTAGTGCATCGAGTAACAACAATAGTGGCCATGGCAACATGACCCGCTACCGGACCAGCCCATCGTGGTGGCCTGTTCTGGAATTGAAATGCCGGTCCCTTTCTGACCGGCATTTTTTATGCGCGTCGTTTTTAGAACGAGGGTTTCAGCCCGACCACTTGCGCCAGCAATTCATACGAACGCAGACGCTCGGCGTGATCAAAAATGGCGGCATTCGCCATGATTTCGTTGGCGCCGGTACGCGCCACAAAGTCGTGCAATTGCGCCCTGACCGTTACCGGGCTGCCCACAATCGAACCACCCAGTTGCGCGTGCACCGAGGCACGTTCATGCGGCTGCCAATAGTCATCCATATTTTCTACGGGCGGATCCAGCGGACCGGGGTTGCCCCGAATCAGATCAACAAATTTGCGTTGCTGTGACGTCGCCAAAAACTGTGCGCGCTCGTCACTATCCGCCACGATCACATTCAACCCCACCATGGCATACGGTTCGTTCAACACGCCGGGGCGGAAAGTATGGCGGTACAAGTCCAGCGCAGCTTGCATGCTGCGGGGCGCAAATTGCCCGGCAAAAGCAAACGGCAGTCCCAGATAACCGGCCAGTTGAGCGCTAAACCCGCTCGAGCCGAGCAACCAGATGGGTATATCCAGCCCTTCGCCCGGGATGGCATGAATGCCATTGCTGCCGCTATATAAATCGGGCCGGAAATAGGCGCGCAGTTCTTGCAGCATTTGCGGAAATTGATCGCCATCGGCGCCAGAATCGCGGCGCAGCGCACGCATGGTGGCCTGATCCGTGCCGGGCGCGCGACCGAGGCCGAGGTCGATGCGGCCGGGGTAGAGCGATTCCAGCGTGCCGAATTGTTCCGCGATCACCAGCGGCGCGTGGTTGGGCAGCATGATGCCGCCGGAGCCGACGCGGATGTGTCTGGTGCCGCCGGCGACATGGCCGATCACCACCGCCGTGGCGGCGCTGGCGATGCCGCGCATGCCGTGATGTTCGGCCAGCCAGTAGCGGGTAAAGCCAAGCTGGTCGGCGTGTTGCGCCAACGATAGCGTATTGGCCAGCGCCTGGCCGGGCGTGCCGCCAGCAAGAATTGGCGAGAGATCGAGGACAGAAAATGGCGTTTGTTCTAGCGGCTTCATGGCGCATCCTGCGGACAACGTAAAGGTTGCTTGCAGGTGGGGATGGGGTGGCGGAATTTCCAGACCGATCGGTCTAATGCGGCACTGCGTATTCAGACGATCAAGGACGCCGCCAGCGCGAACATCACCAGTCCGATCACGCCATCCAGCACGCGCCACGCCTGGGCCGAGGCAAACCACGGCGCCAACAGCCGCGCACCAAAGCCGATTCCGCTAAACCACAACACCGAAGCAGTCATGGCACCCAGCGCAAACCATGGCCGCGCCACGCCGCTTTGCTGGGCCGCTACCGAACCGAGCAGCACCACGGTATCCAGATATACATGCGGGTTCAGCCAGGTTAACGCGGCCACGGTCAACAGCGCTTGTTGCCAGCCGAGCGCGGGTCGCGCGGCTGCGGCGTTGAGCGCGTCGTTGCCCAGAGCCGCTCGCCATGCGCGTAGGCCATACCAGGCCAGGAAGGCGGCGCCCAGCCAGCGCGCGGCCACGGTGAGCAGCGGATAGTTGGCAATCAATGCGCCCATGCCCGCCGCACCGGCTGCGATCAGTAATACATCACCGATGATGCACACCAGCACCGTCAGGCCAACATGCTGCTTTTGCAGGCCCATGCGCAAGACGTGGGCATTTTGCCCGCCTATGGCGACGATCAAACCGCCGCCCAAACCAAAACCTTGTAGCCACGCACTCATCATTGTTTAGCCTTTGCTGACCGGGGCTGGCTCGTATGCCAGCATCGAGACGTATTTTGCCGTGGTCCTGCTGCTCGATGAAGCTGGATTAAGGTTTTTCATATAAGCTGAAAAAAACTTAAGTGCAGCGATCATGAAGCTTGATTATCGCCAGACCGACGCCTTGCTTGCGGTGATCGAAACCGGCTCATTTGAAGAAGCGGCCAGCCGCCTGAATGTGACGGCCTCGGCCATCTCACAACGTATACGCGCGCTGGAAACCCGCCTTGGCCAGCCCTTGGTGGTACGCAGTCGCCCGTGCCGCAGCACGTTGCACGGGCAGCGCCTGCTTCAATATCTGCGCCGCACCGCCTGGCTGGAGGAAGATATGGCGGCAGAAATGGCCGCAGAGGCGCAAGCGCCTTTGGTGATGTCGCTGGCTCTCAACGCCGACACGCTTGGCACGTGGTTTGTGCCTACGCTGGCAGAGGTGCTGATACGCGAACAGGTTTTGCTGGACGTCACGGTGGAAGACCAGGATCACACCTATGCGCTGATGGAGGCCGGCCTGGCGCTGGCTTGCGTCACGACCGAAGCGCAGCCCATGCGTGGTTGCCAGGCAGAATGGCTGGGTTGTATGCGCTACCGCATGGCGGCCACACCGGCCTTTGCCGCGCGTTATTTTCCGGACGGGCTGACACGCGACAGTGCGCGCCTGGCGCCGGTCATGGTGTTCAATCGCAAAGACGCGTTACAGGCGGATTTTTTGCAAGCGCGGCTGGGTCTGCCGCGCTCGGCTTATCCCTGCCACTACCTGCCATCGCATGAATCGTATTACGCCGCCGTGTGCCATGGCCTCGGCTATGGCTTGTTGCCAGACCTGCAGATGGGTGACTCCATGGCGCGCGGCCAACTGCTCGATCTGGCGCCCGCCTGGCCGGTTGATCTGCAGCTGTATTGGCATGCCTGGAAAGTACAGTCGCCGCGACTGGAATCAATTACCCGGCAAATCCTGCAGGCTGCCCGCGCCGTGCTGGGCGGGCAAGCACAAGCACCGCACGGCAGTTAAGCCGCCGCCGCGCGATTCAAGCCGCTGAGCACGCCTTTGATCGCGGCCGTGACGATATCGCTATCGACGCCCACGCCATACCAGATGCCGCCATTGGCCACCCGCAGTTCCACATAGCAAGCCGCGCGCGCTTCGGCCCCACTACCCAGCGAATGTTCGTGGTATTCCACGATTTCGGCGGCGCCGTCGAGGGCCTGGATAAAGGCCGCCAACGGGCCCTGGGCGTGGCCTTGCAAGCTGAGCGCCGCGCCGTCGCGGGTCAGATGGGCCGCCAGCGTTACGCCTTGCGCACCATCGTTATCGATGCGGTGGCCGTGGTACTGCCACGGTTGTTGATGCTCGAGGTATTCACGCGCAAACAGGCTGTATAAATCTTCGGCGCGTACTTCGCGACCGGTGTGGTCGGTTTCGCGCTGAATAACGCGGCTGAACTCGATCTGCATGCGGCGTGGCAATTCAAAGCCGTATTCCTGTTGCAGCACAAAACTGATGCCGCCTTTGCCGGACTGGCTATTGACGCGTATCACCGCGTCATAGGTACGGCCAACATCGGCCGGATCGAGCGGCAGATAGGGTACGGTCCACAAGGTGTCGGGTTGTTGCTGGGCGAAGCCTTTCTTGATGGCGTCCTGATGCGAGCCGCTAAAGGCCGTGTAAACCAGATCGCCTGCATAGGGGTGGCGCGGATGCACCGGCAATTGCGTGCATTGCTCCGCCACCGCACGAACCCGGTCGATATCAGAAAAATCCAGGCCCGGGTCTATGCCCTGGCTGTACAGATTGAGCGCCAGCGTGACCAGATCCACGTTACCGGTGCGCTCGCCATTGCCAAACAGACATCCTTCCACCCGGTCTGCGCCCGCCATCACCGCCAACTCGGTCGCCGCCACCGCCGTGCCGCGATCGTTATGCGGGTGTACCGACAGAATGATGCTGTCGCGGCGCGCCAGGTTGCGGCTCATCCATTCAATCTGATCGGCATAGGTATTTGGGGTCGACATCTCCACCGTGGCCGGCAGGTTCAGAATCATTTTGCGTTCCGGCGTTGGTTGCCAGATGGCGCTCACGGCATTGCAGACTTCGAGGGCGAATTCGGGTTCGGTGGCGGAAAAAGTCTCAGGCGAATACTGATAAACCCATTCGGTTTCCGGATATTGCTCGGTCAGCTGTTTGATCAAGCGCGTGCCGTCTTCCGCCACCTTGCGCACGCCAGCCTGGTCGGTGTTGAACACAATGCGGCGCCATGCCGGGGCCACCGGGTTGTACAAGTGCACGATGGCGCGGCGGGCACCGCGCAATGATTCGATGGTGCGGCGGATCAGATCTTCGCGCGATTGCGTCAGCACTTCGATGGTGACGTCATCGGGAATCAGGTTTTGCTCGATCAGTTGCCTCACAAAATCAAAATCGGTTTGTGAAGCCGAAGGGAAGGCCACCTCGATTTCCTTGAGCCCGATTGCCACCAGCGTCTGGAACATCTGCAGCTTGCGTTCTGCGTTCATCGGCTCGATCAGCGCCTGGTTGCCGTCGCGCAAGTCCGTGCTCATCCAGATCGGCGGGGCGGTCAGCGTGCGCTCTGGCCAGGTGCGATCGGGCAGAGAAATGGCCTTGAAGGGTTGATATTTGCCGGCGGGCTGACGCATGACACAAGCTCCTTTTACAAATTGTCCGATATATAAGAATGCTGCGGCGAATTGGACTCTAATGTGGCAAATAAGCGGGTGCGGTGTCAATTGAATTGAGTGATAGGTCGGATCATTCCTGCAATTGTTATTACGTTTTGGACAAAATGTAGATAATTGCGCTCGATGCTGTCACTTCGGCTTTTTTATGGCTGACACGCAACCTCTGGCCGCTATCATGTCTACTGCATATAAGAATTCGACCTACCCCGACCGGAGCCCGCCGCACGATGCCGCATGACACCCCCCTGATCGCCACCATAGTCGGTGGCCTTGTGCTCGCTTTTATTTTTGGCGCGCTGGCCAACCGTTTCCGGATTCCTCCGCTGGTGGGTTATCTGGTGGCAGGCATTTGTGCCGGGCCGTTTACGCCGGGCTTTGTGGCGGATCAGAGCCTGGCGCCCGAACTGGCCGAGCTGGGTGTCATTCTGTTGATGTTTGGCGTGGGCCTGCATTTTTCGGTCAAGGATTTGCTCTCGGTCAAAAACATCGCCATCCCCGGCGCGATTGCACAGATTGCGGTGGCGACCTTGCTCGGTATGGCGCTGTCGTGGTTTACCGGCTGGAGCCTGGGCGCCGGCTTGATCTTTGGGCTGGCGTTGTCGGTGGCCAGCACTGCCGTGCTGCTGCGCGCGCTGGAAGACCGGCACATTCTGGATAGCAGCGAAGGCCGCATCGCCGTCGGCTGGCTTATTGTTGAAGACATCGTGATGGTGCTGGTGTTGGTGCTGATCCCGGCGCTGGGCAATTTGCTCGGCGCAACCGAAAGCGCCGATGGTCATGCCGCTGCGGCGGGCGGCAATGTCTGGCTGACCCTGGCCATCACCATCGGCAAGGTGATCGGCTTTGTCGCCGTGATGATGTTGGCGGGACGGCGCGCAATTCCGTGGTTGCTCGAACGTATTGCCGGGACGGGTTCGCAAGAATTGTTCCGCCTGGCCGTGCTGGCGATTGCCTTGGGCTGCGCTTATGGGGCGACCCTGATCTTTGGCGTGTCGTTTGCATTGGGCGCATTTTTCGCCGGCATGATGATGGCCGAATCCGAACTGTCGCATCGCGCTGCCGAAGAATCCTTGCCCCTGCGTGATGCCTTTGCTGTGCTGTTTTTTGTTTCCGTCGGCATGTTGTTTGATCCTTCTATCGTGGTGCGCGAGCCATTGCTGCTGCTGGCGACGCTGGCCATCATCATTATCGGCAAGTCGGTGGCGGCCTTTTTGATCGTGATTGCCTTCCGCCGCCCGCTCAGCACTGCGCTGACCATTGCCGCCAGCCTGGCGCAGATCGGCGAGTTCTCGTTTATCCTGGCGTCACTGGGCATCAGCATGGGTTTGCTGCCGACGGCAGGCAAGGATCTGATTCTGGCCGGGGCGATTCTGTCGATCTTGCTTAACCCGGTCTGCTTTACCCTGATGCCACGGGTGGTGCAGTTGCTGTCGCGTTATTTCAAGCATCAAACCAGCCTCGAGGCATTGACCCCGGCGGCCACGCCGCATCACACCGTCATCGTCGGTTATGGCCGCGTGGGCGAAGCGGCGGGCAAACAGTTAGCCGCCGCAGGCCAGCAATTTGCGGTCATCGAAGCCGGCGCTGAACGCGTGATGCAGTTGCGCGAGCAAGGCATCGTCGCCTGGTATGCCAATGCGGTGTCACTGGAGGCGCTGAAGCAAGCGCATATCGAAAATGCGCAATGGATGCTGCTGACCATCCCCAATGCCTTTGAGGCCGCGCGGGTGATCGAACTGGCGCACCAGCTCAATCCGGGGCTGAAGATTGTGGCGCGGGCGCATACCGATGCCGAAGAAGAATATCTGAGCGAACGCGGCGCTGATTTCACCATCATGGGCGAGCGCCAGTTGGGCATCGGCATGAGCGCGCACGTGCTGCAAGCCACGCATTAAGCCGGTCGGCGCTGCGCCTTTGACCGCGCAGCGCATTTTCAAGCTGTAAACCCGCATCGGCACGCCATACTGCGCGATAACTACATCCTGGCCGTACTCTCACCGGAGCATTTTGTGTCTGTCAGCCCCGCAAGACCTGTGCAAGACCTGCCACGCCAACTGCTGTCCATATTGCTGATCGCCTTGATGATAGGTGGCTCGCTGTGGGTGCTACGGCCATTTCTGCCCGCCTTGATCTGGGCCACCACGGTGGTGGTCGCCACCTGGCCTTTGATGCTGGCCCTGCAAAAACGGCTCTGGCACAAACGTACGCTGGCGGCCATCGGCATGATCGGCGCCATTCTGTTGATTATCGTGCTGCCGTTGGTGGGCGCGGTGATTACGCTGGTGGACCATTCCGATCAGATCGTGGCGCTGGTCAAAGCCATCCCCGGCTATATTTTTGCGCCGCCGCCTGCGTGGGTTTCCAACATTCCGCTGGTGGGTGGCAAGGTGGCGGCCGAGTGGCAAAAGCTGGCCGACGGTGGCTCTAGCGCGGCGGCGGCGCGTGTGCAGCCGTATATGGCGGCGATTGCGCAACGCACCTTCAGCACGGCAGGTAGCGCCGGGATGCTGGTGGTGCATTTGCTGTTAACGCTGGTCATTTGCGCCGTGCTGTATGTCCGCGGCGAAGTCGCGTTGGCTGCCGTGCTGCGCTTTGCCCACCGCATTGCCGGTGAGCGCGGCGAGAACGTGGTGCATCTGGGCGGGCAAGCCATACGCGCCGTGGCCATGGGCATCGTGGTGACGGCGCTGACGCAATCCATCATCGGCGGCATCGGCCTTGCCATAGTCGGCATTCCTTTGGCGGGTTTGTTGACCGCGGCAATGCTGATGCTGTGTATTGCGCAGATTGGGCCCTTGCCGGTACTGATTTGCAGCGTGGGCTGGCTGTATTACGAAAACGAAATCACCAAGGCCGTTATCCTGCTGGTGATTTCTGGCGTGGTGGGGCTGCTGGATAATTTCTTGCGCCCGATGCTGATCAAGCGCGGCGCCAATCTGCCTTTGTTATTGATTCTGGTCGGCGTGCTGGGCGGCATGTTTGCCTTCGGCATTGTCGGCTTGTTTGTCGGGCCAGTGGTGCTGGCGGTGACCTATACGCTGACCAATGCCTGGATTGCGGAAGGCTTGCAAAGCGATATCACGCCAGCGCAGCCGGTGCCGGTAGTGCCGCCGCAAGAAGCCAGCCCGGAGGTGGCCGCGCAAGCGCAAATCCCGGCAGCGCAAACCTCGGCCAGGCTGGATCCGCCGCGCATTTAAGCCGGGATGCTGCGCTGGCTGGCCGGTGGATCAGGCTGCCTGGGTCTGGCCTTGCGCCATGGCTTGGGCGGCGTCGGCTGGCAGGCGTCGGGTTTCAATAATGGAAGCCACCGAGAACAAACCCAGCAACAAAAACGCGGGCCAGAAGTCGCTGTATTCAATGTGCGCGTGGCCCTGCACATGGTTGGAAAGCTGCAAGGCCATGCCCGCCACAATCACGCCCAGGCCCAAGGACAATTGCTGCACCACGCTGGCAAAGCTGGTGGCACGGCCGGCGTCTTCGCTGGCGATGTCGGCGTACACCACCGAGTTAAGACAAGTAAATTGCAGCGACGGAAAGAAGCCGCCCAAGGCCACAATGGCCAACAACAGCAGGTGCGGCATGGCTGGGGTAAACATGCCGTATGACGCAATCGCCAGGCCGGCCAGTAGCGCATTCACCATCAACACATTACGAAAGCCATAACGCCGCAACACGCGTGGGCCGATGCTTTTCATAAACATGGCGCCAAAAGCCGAGGCGCAGGTAATGGTGCCCGACACAAAGGCGTTCATGCCCAGGCCTTCTTGCAACGCCAGCGGCAACAAGAAGGGGACGGCGCCCAGGCCGATACGAAACAGCGAGCCGCCCAGCACGCTGGCGCGGAAGGTCGGGATGCGCAAAAAGCGCAAATCCAGCAAGGGCGCGCTGGCGCGACGGGCATAACTGAAATAGCCGAGCAGCAATAAAGCGCCAGCCAGCGTTAGCCCCAGCGCGATCCACAAGGCCACCAGGTGGCTGCCCAACAGGGCCAGGCCGCACATGCTGAGCGCGCTGCCACTGGCCGAGAGCGCAAAGCCGGGCACGTCCAGTTTTTGCGTAACCGTTTCGCGTTGGTTTTCGATAAAGCGTGCGGCCAGCCAGATGCCAAGCAAGCTCACTGGAATATTGATGACGAAAATCCAGCGCCAATGAAAATACGTGGTGATAAATCCACCCAGCGGCGGCCCGATAATGGGGCCGAACAAAGCCGGCAGGGTCAGGTAGCTGATGGCCTTGACCAGTTCGGCCCGCGGCACCGCGCGGAAAATGATGATGCGGCCCACCGGCACCATCATCGCGCCACCCACGCCTTGCAAGAAGCGTGCAGCAACAAATTCAAACAAGGTGCTGGACACCGCGCACAGCAACGAGCCCAGCATGAATACGCCTATCGCCGTCTGGAACACCGAGCGCGAGCCAAACCGGTCTGCCACCCAGCCGCAGACCGGAATGAACACACCCAACCCCACCACATACGAGGTGAGCGCCAGTTTGAGCGTAATGGGGTTTTGTCCCAGATCGCGTGCCAGCACCGGTAGGGAGGTGGCGATCACGGTGGCGTCCATGTTTTCCATGAACAAAGCGCAGGCAACAATCAACGGCAACAACATCGTGCGGGACATGAGCGACCAGACAGTCAAATGCAGAGGGGCATTCTAACCAACGCGCCGCGACACATTCAGATATACAGGCAAAAAAAACGGACCGGAACAGTGGGCCTGCGCCTGCCTGTGCGGTCCGTCTGTATCGGGAGAATGCCGCTCAGAGCCAGTCGGCCGGAGGCGGCAGGGTGCCCAGGTAATCCAGCTTGCCCAGCGTCACGCCATAGTGACGCAGCACGTCATAGCTGGTGGTCAGGTGGAAGAAAAAGTTGGGCAGCACAAAGCTGAACAGATAGGGCGCCGGGGCAAAGTTGACGTCATTGCCGCGCATCTTGAACGTAATCACGCGCTCGGCCGGGCCATTGATGGCGCTGGCGTCCACGCTTTTGATAAAGGCGACGGTCTTGGCGATACGCTCAAATAACTCGGCAAAGGTGGTTTCGGTGTCGGCAAAGGACGGCGGCGTTTGTCCGGCCAGGCGGGCGGTGCCGGCTTTGGCGGCATCACAGGTGCTCTGGATCTGCCGGGTCAGATCAAACATATCCGGCGCTAACCGCGCGCTGAGCAAGGCCGCCGGGTCGAGCTGTTTTTCGGCAGCATGCGCTTGCGCTTTGCGCAGCACCGCTTCCAGGTTTTCTAATCCGCGCAGGAATACGGGCACGCTGGCTTGATAGAGCGAAATCGTCATCGGTTTTATCCTTGGTAGGTGGCGTCGCCGGAGGACGTCACGCGGGCAGGGTGGTGGCGGACGCCGCATAAAACAAGCCCACGACACGCACATTCCGGCAATCAGAATGGCATGTCGTGGGCTGGCAGGGGCGCGACAAAAAGCGATCAGCCGCGCGCGGTTTTGACCACTTCTTCGCAGTTGCTGCGTTGCGGATCAGCCGTCGGCAGTTGCTGGCACACATTCGATAATTGCGTGGTCAGTGTATCGACCGTGGCCTGATGCTGTTTGTCGGCGTTCCATTTGGCCAGACCGGTGGCCAGGCGCTGCAAAGAACGTTGGCTGCGTTCGTAAAACGCGTTGGGGGTGGCGCCCGCTTCCTTGATCACGCTGCTGGCAACTTGTTGCACCTTGGCGTCCTGGGCGGGGTCCAGATTGATCAGGTTGTTCAGATAGCTCACGCCCCATTGCAAGCGTGTGGCCGGGCCTTCGGCGGCGGTCCAGGCTTGCTCGTACCAGTTCAGCGCGGCTGTATTGTCGCCACGGGTTTTGGCGTTGGCGGCCAGGCCGAGCATAAAGTAGTACGGCGCGTGCGAACGGGTGAGTTCGGCCTTGAGCAAGGCATCCGATTCGTCCAGCAAACCGGCGCGCACCAGATCATCCGACGCCTGGCTGATCACCGACTGACGCTCGTAGCCATTGGTGGTGGCCTGGTCGGCCGCCGCCACAGCGCCGCGAACGCGTTGCAGCAAGGGGTCGGGCAAGGTCTGATCTTTGGCCAGATCCAGCTTGGCCAGCACCACCTGGCCATCCAGCGCGGTCAGGCGGTCGGTGGTCGAGATCGAGTTGTCGGCCGCCAATGCCACCAGCGCCTTGTTCCATGCGGCCACCAGATGTGCGCGCGCTGGCGTGTTGGCTTCGGTCAGCAAGGGCACCAGATCATCCGGCGTGATCACCAGAATGTCGAAATTGGCGCGCACGCGTTTGTAATCGGCCAGCACATTGCCCAGTGCGTTCAGCGCCTGCGCTTTGTTAAAGCCCGCCGTCGCATCTTTGCTGCCGGCGGCGGCGGCCGCGGCCTTCAGATTCAGGCGCAGTGCCGGCGCGGGCGCGTGGTCCAGCGCGGCATGCCGGGCCAGCGTTTGCAGCGCCACGGGCAAAGCGCGGGCGTCCAGCAACTGGGTGTCGCCGGTGTCCCAGGAGTAATCGGCCAGCATTTGCCATTCGTTTGCGCTCAGATGCGCCTTGGGCTTAAGGCCATTGGCCAGGCTTTCCGCCACCGGGTGCGTGGCGTTGAGGCCCAGCGACAGCACCTGCATATAGCGCTCGGCATCGACTTCGCCCGGCAGGCGGGTGATTTCCGTGCCGTCTGGCTTGAACAGGATCATGGTGGGGTAGCCGACCACCTTGAAACGCTCGCCCCACTTTTGCGCGCTATCGCTATCACCATCCAGATACACCGGAATAAATGCCGCCGAGCGCTCGATAAACGCCTGCTGATTAAAAATGGTGGCCTTGACCTGATTGCAGGGCGGGCACCACACCGCGCCCCAATACAAAAACAGCGGTTTATGCGTGGCGCGCGCTTGTGCAAAGGCGGCGTCGACATCGCCTTGTTGCCACGCAATGCCTGGCGGCAGCGCATGATCTTGCGCGGCATAGGTCAGCGGTGCGGTGAAAAACAGCGCGCTGGTCAGCACGCTTAGAAGCAGAGGTTTCATGGTTTGCCTTTAATGCCGATTAACACAAAGCCGAATGCGGCGCTGATACGCCGCATCCAGACGCCTGCGCGATAACGCAGGCGGGCCGCATTTACAGTTTGTAATTGAATTCGAGCCACCATTGCCGCCCATACGGCAGATAACTGCCTACCGCATAGAAGGGCCAACCCGCCGAATCGTCATGCTTGATGGTATTGAGAACGTTATTCACGATCAATGACAACGACGCCTGTTTGTTAAAGTCATAGCCCACGCTCAGATTAGCCAGCGCGGTGGGGGTCAGATAAGCCGAGCCTTCTGCGTTCGGCACTTTGCCATAACGCGTGACTTGTACGGTGGAAGTCCATGCATTGCGCGACCACGTGACTTGCGCATTCAACTTGTCCGGCCAGTCGTAATTGCTCATATCGTGCAACAGATCATCCACCGGATCATCGGCAAATTGCTGGTAGTGGTGGGTCAGCGTTTTGCTGTAATTGGCGCTGAATAAAAAGTCGCCAACCGGCCCCCAGGTCCATTTGTATTTGCCGCCGATATCGAAGCCACTGGTGGATTCGCTGGCTGCATTGATCGGATTGACCAGGATGGTATTGATGGCGCCGGGGTCGAGCACGGCGTTATCCGGGTTGCGGATAACGCGTGCCAACGCGTCTTTGCACAGCGCCGAATTGGGGTCATCCACACCCGTGCGGCAAGCGGCCTCGGTGCGCAGTAATTTATCCGGGTCCAGATCGGTCACCAGATTGTCGATCTTGATGTTCCAGTAATCGACCGAGATATCAAAGTTGCGGTTGGGCGACCAGACAAAGCCATAACCAAATGACTTGCCGTTTTCTGATTGCAGATTGCGGTTGCCGGTCTCCACGTAATTGGCGCCCGGCGAATAGTTGGCGTAATCGCAATTGGACAAGCTTTGATTGGCTTTGTAGCAGCGGTAGTAGTCGGTGGTCGAGGCGTAATAGCCTTTGGTAGAAGCCTCGTAGATGTAATTCATGTCCGGCGCGCGAAAGCTGGTGGCGTAATTGCCGCGCAGCAATAGCGTGTCGATGGGCCGGTATTGCAGGCCGACATTCCAGGTGAACTTGCTGTCGCTGTGATCGGCAAAGGTGTATTGGTCGTAGCGGCCGGCCAGTGTGGCATCCAGTTGTTTGACGATAGGGATATCCAGTTCCAGCGCCGCTGCTTTGCGCGTGCGCGAACCGCTCACATCTTGTGCGCCGCTGTAGTTATAGAAAGCCCCCTGATTGATCTGGCTGTCGGGATGATTGCTATAGCCCTGGCTGCCCAGTTCCAGCAACGCCGCCGCCTTTAGCGGGCCTGCGGGCAGATCGTACAATTTGCCAGTGATGCTCAGGCTGCCGGTTTGCGTCCACGCGGCATCGCGGCTTTCGGTGTGGCCGACCAGACTATTGAATTGATCCGGCGTTAACGGCTGATTAAAGCGCGCCAGATTGGGCGAATAAATGCCGATGCCGTCGCTATCGGTGCCCAATTGCGGACCCAGAAAATAGTTATCGACCGAAGCCAGCAAGCGCGGCACGGTGTTGCGGCTGAGATATCCCGAAATATTGTAGACGGCTTCGTAATCCCAACCGCTATTGCCAAAGCTGCCGCGCACGCCGGTGCTCAGATTGACTGCGCTATCGCGCCATTTGCGGTTCCAGGCATCGGCACCGCCAATTTCCTCCGGCGCAAAGCGCCGCGTTAATTGCTCGTAGTGACCGCTGTCCTGGTTGTAGAAATAGCCATCGGTGGCGGCCAGCGAGGTCCATGTCGGGCCGCGCGTATTGTTTTGCGTATCGTTAAAACCGAGCATCAAATCGGTAAAAAACGTGGTGTTGTCGTTCAAGGCCCATTGCAATCCGCCATACAGGTTTTCACTCTGGTTTTGCGTTTGCGTAGTCCAGAAGGCCGGTTGCGCCTGGCCGCTGCCGCAATAGGCATTGTCGCCCTGGCCCACTGCCACGGTGCTGCCATTAAACAAACCGCTGAAGCCGGCGCATTGGGCGCCGCCGGTATAAACGCCGTCATCCAGATTGCGGCGGCCCCAGATTCGTACCGGGTCGGCGCCGCCTGCGGTGCTGTCCGCCATAAAGTCGCGGTCTTTACTCCACAGCATGCGGGTCTTGCTGACTTCCAGCGCAAATACGGTGCTGACATCGCCAAAGTCTTTGCCACCGCTGATTTGCACGCGGCCGTTATCACCGCCACCGCGTGTGGTGCTGCCCGCTTTAACGTTCAGATTGACGCCGTCCGCGTGCTTTTTAAGGATGATATTGACCACCCCGGCAATGGCATCTGAGCCATAAATGGCCGATGCGCCGCCATTAACGATTTCAATGCGGTCGACCAAGGCCGAAAGAATATTGGCCAGGTTGACGAAATTGACCGAGCCGTCATAAGCGGTGGGGTAGTCCGCCACGCGACGGCCATTAATCAGCACCAGGGTGTGATTAGGGCCCAGGCCGCGCAGGCTGATGGCATTGGCGGCCGGGGTAAAGGTATTGCCGAAATCCGCGCCCTGGGTAAAACCGCTGTTTTGCGTTTGCTGGTTTAGCGCGTCATAAACGTTGCGATAGCCTTGTTTTTCTAATTCTGCGCCGGTAATCACCGTTACCGGGGTGGGCCCTTCTTTTTGCGCACGCGGGATACGGCTGCCGGTAACGGTCACCGCGGGCACGCTGGTGGTGTTGCTATTGGCAGCGCTGCTGGCATCGGGGTCGTCAGCGTGCGCCAGACCGGCGATCAGCACGGCCAGCGCAAGTGGCGTCAGTTGGAATCGCATTGCTTTTCTCTCTGTATCGATTTGCTGGTTTTTGTATGGCGCGTTGTGCGCGCCCGGCGATGGCAGCGTGGGTTTTGCTGCGGATGGCGGCCAAAATAGCAAAAACGTTTTATCTCTCAAACGTATAAGAAAATTTATTGATATTTCTATTTGTAATATCGATACGTGGCGTTATCATGGCCGCCGCTGACCAGATGGCTAGTCCGCTGGGGTAGGGGATATTGCGGCTGCGCGCAGCCTGGAGGGCGGGGCGCAGATGCCGGCGCAAGCGCGGCAGAAGCTGCGCTCGCGTGCCACCCGCTGTGTTGGATGGGCGCGACAGCCGCCGCCCAGGCCATCGCGTCGGCGTGGCGCAGCCACAGAGCAGACGACGCGTGCGCTGGTGAACCGGTTGCGCGTCTCATCCGTTAGAATCGCTAACCCGGCCGCACGTGGCCGGTGCTATCGCAGGAGAAAGCAGTGAGGCGTGGTTTGTTGCAAACACTATTAATCAGCGTGGTGCTCGGGGCCGGTTCGACCGCAGCGTGGGCCGTTGATGCGGGCGACGCCACGGCGCGTGCGCTCTCCAGTGGCAATCTGTGGTTGACCCTGGGTCTGTTTTTTGCGGCGGGCGTGGGCCTGGCGCTCACCGCGTGTATGTACCCGTTGTTGCCGATTGTGTCGGGCATCGTGATCGGCCAGGCGCGCAGCCGTTGGCGCGCGTTTGGACTGACGCTGGTATATACCCAGGGCCTGGCGCTGACTTATACGGTGGTGGGCGTGGCTGCGGCCAGCACCGGCACATTGCTGACCGTGCAATTGCAAAGCCCGATTACGACCGCAGTATTGGTGCTGTTTTTTGTGATCATGGCCTTGTCGATGTTTGGCCTGTTTGAGTTGCAGATGCCGGGCGGTTTTCAAAGCCGCATCAATGATCTGGCCAACCGCTTGCCGGGCGGCCAACTGGCGCCGGTGTTTGTGATGGGCATGTTGTCGGCGCTGCTGGTGGGCGCGTGCATGGCCCCGCCTTTGTTTGGCGCGCTGGCATTCATGGCCAGGACGGGCGACCGCCTGCTGGGCGGCAGCGCCTTGTACGCCCTCGGCGTTGGCACCGGTTTGCCACTGCTGCTGATCGGCGCCTTTGGCAGCAGCGTATTGCCGCGTCTGAGCGGCAAGACCATGGGCAACGTCAAGCGCGTGTTTGGCGTCATCATGCTGGGCAGCGCCATCTGGATCAGCCAGCCGTTGTGGCCTAAGGGCGCCAGCGCGGCGGCGGAATTCCAGACCGTCAAATCGGTGCAGCAATTGCAGCAAGCGGTAGCGCAGGCCAATGGCAAACCGGTGATGCTGGATTTCTACGCCGACTGGTGCGTGTCTTGCGTTGAATTTGAAAAGAATGTGCTGCCGGATGCTCAGGTCAGAGCCGAGTTGCAGAATTTTGTGCTGCTGCGCGCCGATGTCTCCGCCAACTCGGATGACGACGCCGCCTTGCTCAAGCAATTTGGCCTGTATGGGCCGCCGGCACTGATCTTCTACGACAAGGCGGGCAAGTTGCAGGCCAAACGCGTCATCGGCCTGACCAGCGCCAGTGACTTTGCCGCGCATTTGCAGGCCGTGGCCGGTCGCTGAGGCAAGACCGCCGCAGCACACCTATGCGCCGGGCCGCACTGTTCGGGCCCGGCTGGCGTGCAAACTGTGAGCGAGTGCGAGTGCTGCAGGGGCCCCGCGGCGATAGGGGCTCAGGGTAGCCACGGCGGTTTCACGCCGTAGTATTTCCACGTCGAGTCATTCCATTGCCGATCGGTAAAGTCTGGCCAGTGCCGGTCGTCAAACGACGGCGCGTTGCCCAGCACCGAGCGATCCATATTCAGCTGATAAATATCACCGTCTTCCCCTGCCACAGACAGCGCGGGCCATGGCACGGCATAGAGCTTGCCCGCGGTGCCGCCGATGCGCGCGCCTTGCAGCACCACATAGGCCACGGAGCCATGCGCCGGGTCGAGCACGATATCCGAAATGCGGCCCAGCTCTTCGCCCGCCGGGCTTTGCACCTTGGTGCCGATGATGAGCGAGGCGCGGCGGATTTTGTCGTGATTGGCACCGGAGGCGGTGGCTTGCACCGCCGAGGCCGCCACCGGTATGCCGTTGACGTCGGCCGCGTACGCGCTGCATGCCAGGCCCACCCAGCTTGATCCCAGCAAGGTCCATCCCCACCATCCGCGCCGCATTGCGTTCTCCCCGGTCCAGCTGCTGATGGTGCCGTGCTGCCCGCGGGGTAGCTGTAGGCCAGTGCTGATCGCCGCGTAGGAAAGCGCCTGGGCGCTGGCTTATGTGGGGTGGCCAGGCCGGAATGGGCTGACGCTGCGGCGCGCGGGCTGCCGATAGGGCGGCTTGATACAAAGGCGGAGGATGAGGCTATGAATCATGCTGTCGCACGGCGACACAGGAGACGCATCATGGCTATCGATCCGATCACCGCAGTAGACTCGTCCACGCTGGTGCCGATTATCACGCCGCTGCCGACGGCCACCGTCGAAGCGGCCAATGCGGCGCAAGTGGCGGCGACGGAAGCCAATATCGCGACCAATGTGCAGTCCACCGAAGCCTTGAACAGCAGCAATCTGACCGCCACCACCGTGCAGCAAAGCGTGGCGACCACCACGCAATTTACCCTCGGCAATGCCAACGCCATTCTTGATAACAACGCGGCCAACGGTCTGGCCGCGACGCTGGCCAACAGCCCGGCGGCGGCCAATCTGGCCGGAACGGTGAATGTATCCACGCTGACCTACAACGCCTTGGGCACACCCGAATCGGTGATTGTGAATGTGCCAGCCGATACCGCTGCGTCTTTGCTGAACGCCACTGCCACCAGTTCGCTGCTGAATTCGGCGCAAGAGACGGCCAACAATATCAACGCCGCCACCACCGACCAGACTGCAGCCAATGAAGCAACGCTGAACAACAATCCCAACGACATCAATAACCCGAACAACCCGGCTAGTCCGTTGAACGCGAACAATCCGCTCAACCCGAACAGCCCGCTCAATATCAACAATCCGCTGAACCCGGCAAGCCTGAACAACCCGACCAATCCCTTGAATCCGGACAGCCTGAATAACCCGAACAACCCGCTGAACCCCAACAGCATCAATAACCCGAACAACCCGGCCAATCCGCTGAGCCTGAATAACCCCAACAACCCGCTGAACCCCGACAGCGTCAACAATCCCAACAACCCGGCAAACCCGGCCAGCGTCAACAACCCGACCAATCCGCTGAACCCGGCCAATCAGCTGAACCAGGCGCAAGCCGTGGCCGCTAATCAGGCGGCTGCCAATGCTGCCGCCACCGCCAATACGGCCACCAATACGGTGAATGCCGCGACTGCGGCGCAAGCAGCCAATAACAACACCAGCCTGTTGGTGAATACGCAGGCTTAACCGAGGAGGGCACGATGGAATCAAAGCAAACGTCGCTGAACGAACTGGTGAGCTCGTCCGCCATGAGCGGCATGCCAGGCGTATTCGGGCACGACCCCGCACGCATGGGGGTGCGTCTGAATGAATCCGATCTGATGTTCCTGTACAAGGCGGCGCATGCGGGCGCGGCCGAAGTGGCGCTGGGCGAACTGGCGCAAAGCCACGCGGTGCGCCCGGAAGTGCAGCAATTTGCCGAGCAGATGGTGCGCGAACATCGCAAGAACAACGAAGCCCTGCAACGCTTGGCGCGCGACAAAGGGGTGGAGCTGGAACTGGCGCCGGACACCGAAGACAACCAGTTGCTGGAACGATTGCGGCATCTGGATAGCGCCCAATTCGATGATGAGTATCTGGAGCATGCCGGGGTGTATGCCCATAGCGTGGTCGAGCGCTTGTTCAATCAGGAAGCCAGCAACGGCAGCGACGCTGATCTGCGTCGTTATGCCGAACAGACCCTGCCGGTGATACGCCATCATCTGGAGATGGCGCAACAGCTGGTACACCCGACCGCCTGAGCGGCGGGCCCGGACCCAATCACTTTATAAAAACGCACTCCGCGCCGCTGCGTCGGCGCGGCAAGGAGCCGCCATGACTCAGCACAGCGCCACCCATACCGAAACACACAGCCATTCCAGCCACAACCCGGCCCGAGGCCATGCGCATCACAGCACGCGTGAACGGACCGCGGGCGATCTGGGCATCAATATCGTGGGCGAGCGCGGTCTGTTTCGCTGGCTATTGGCAAGCTGGCTGTTTGGCAAACCGGTACAGGCCGAAGTGGCCGAGCGCACGTGGCATGTGTTTATGGAAAGACGCTTGAGCAGCCCGCACGCCATCCTGCAAAAAAGCTGGCAAGAGCTGGTGGATGCCTTGGGCGAAGGCCATTACCGGCGGCTGGATGAATCGTCCGCGCGCAATTTGCAAACCATGTGCCAACAACTCACTGACGATTACGGCGGCAGCCTGCGCAAGATGTATTCACGTTCGCGTAGCCGCCAGGAATTTGAAAACAAGCTGGCTGAACTGCAGGGGGTGGGACCGAAGACGGTCGAGATTTTCATGCGCGAAGCCGGGCCCTATCTATTCCCCAAACATCCCGGCGCATAGCGCAGTAAACACCGGGCCAGGGCCGATCACGCCAAGTGGCTCGATGCGGCACCGGCGCAGGGCGTGGATGGGAGATCCTCCCATCCAGCCCCGCCCGCTGCTTTAGTGATAAACATCGTCATCCGAGTCGTCTTCGTCGTCCTCGTCTTCGGTCAGCTCCGGGTGCAGTGATTCCAGCGCTTCGTCAAAAGCCGCGTCCAGACCGCGGCAATCGGCTTGCTCATCCCAACCCTCGCGCTCGAAGGCTTCGATCAGCTCCAGATAAAAATCACGGCGCAAGTCATTGTCGGGGATGCCTTTTTGCGCTGCCGTGATTACGTCTTCAAACAGTTCGGTGCCGCCACTCCAGGCCATGGGTTTCTCCGCTAAGGGTTTGCAAGATTCAGGATTAGTGTGGCCACTATTGTCTGGCACCGCGTCTGCCGGATGCTGTAGGCCAGACGCTGACCTGACTGTGAGGCCGCGCTGTCAAACACGTAGTTACAGGCTTTCACTTACAGACTTATAGGCAGGCAGCCGATATGTTGCAACGCAGCATCTATAGAAACTGGTATCAACGGCGCGCTGTCGACAAGGCCGCGCACGCCCAACCGGATTCGCATTGATTTTATTGGGATTTAATTGCTTATTCAGGCAAGGAGCAGCGCCATGCAACAGCACAAAGGCTATTTCATCGAGACCTGCGCCGAGCAGGATATCGAAACGCAGGACTGGTATCCCACCCTTACCATCGGCCTGCCGACTGATGGTGTGGACCCTCAATATGTAGTCCCATGGCGCCGGGTTTCAGCGCCGAGCGAGTTCGGAAGCGAAGATGCCGCCAATGCCGAAGCATTGCGCGTGGCCCGCATGATGATCGAAGCGGGCAATCTGCCCCAGGTGGGGAGCGGCCCGCACAAGGGTATTGCTGCGACGCGTTTGCAGTAATCCAGCGCCGGTGCAGGTGCAGAAAAACGCCGCAGCCCATGCGGCGTTTTGCTTGGCCACAGCCGGGTTTATCCGGCGCGCAGCGCGGCGCGGCGTTCGAGAAAGGCCGCGGTGACGGCGGCGGCGTCCCACGTCATCTGACCGAGGCGGGCAGCGACTTCGTCGGCGCTCAGGCTTTCAAAGCCAGCCACTTCGCCATCGGTATTGGTGGGCACAAAATCGTCGGGCAAGCGCAGATCGTAGCAATACAAAATCTCGTCATGCACGCCATCGGGCACATTGCGCTGCATCTGCAACTGCCCCACGGGTACCACGTGTTGCGCCATATCGGGCGGCACGCCCGCTTCTTCCCATAATTCGCGCATTGCACACGCCGCCATGCGCTCGCCGCTACCGATGCCGCCTGCGGCCAGATTGTCGAGCAGATCGGGATCGACATGTTTGCTGAGCGCGCGGCGCGCAATCCAGATCTGACCGTCGTCGCGATAACCATTGATATGCACGGCCATGCTGGTGAAACCAAAGCGGCGGAAAGCGGCACGCTCCAGCTTCAAGAGCGGCTGCTGCAGATCAGGCGTGCCATCGGCCGTGGGGGCGTGCAGATCGTACAACTCGTTGCGCCAACCCGGCATGCGACCGGTGTCGTACAGCTTTTGCGCTGCCTGCTGCAGTAACACTTCTGCCGTCGCCACATCAGACACATTCAGCCGCAGCCGTTGCGGCGTCAGCAAAAACGCCGGGTCAAATGCGGTCAAGAACTCCACCGTCTCGCGCTGCAACCAGCCAAGGTCATGGCCAAGCACGGCAAAGCGGGTGAGACCGCTCGTATCAAGCCCGGGCTGGGTGCTGCGCCAGGCGGCGAGGGCGGCGGCGATATCCATCAGGCATGCTCCGGTTCAAACACCAATTGCACGGCATCACCGGCAAAGCGGGTAATGCCATATTCGATGGGGACGCCCGCGGCATCCACATACACGCTTTCGACAAACAAGATCGGCTGCGTCTTGGGCTGGCCCAGTTGTTGCGCACAATCGGCCTCGGGCAAACGCGTGCTGACGCGGCTGAACTTGCGGCTGTATTCCTCGATATTGAGCTGTTGCAAGGCGCGCACGGCCGAGCCTGCTTGCTGATACAGCACATCAAAACCTTTGAAGCGGGGCAGCGGAAAATACTGGGTACACACGCCGATCACCCGGCCATCCACCACATCTAGTGCATCAATCTGCATCACGCTACTACCATTGGGCACCTGCAACATGGCGCAGACTTCATCGCGCGGCACCACGCTGCGGCTGCGTTGAACCTGGCTGGTGCCAGCAAGCTGTTGTTTTTCCAGACTGTGCGAAAAACGGCTGCGCTTGCCCAGCTTGTAATCGATAAACTCCTCTTGCACAAAAGTGCCCCGGCCTTGCTCGATGCGCACCATGCCGCGTGCTTCGAGCGCTTGTACGGCCCGGCGGATGGTGTGGCGGTTTACGCCAAAGCGTTCCGCCAGCGTGGCCTCGTTGGGCAGGCGCTCGCGCAATTGTTTGCGCGCAATTTCGCCTGCCAGGGTTTCCTCGATTTGCCGCCACAGGGCCACGCCGGAGCCGCGCTCTACGGTGATGCTCATTGCTGGTCGATTCCTGTAATGCGCCCGCGCTTGGGGCAATATGACTGACAGTTTACGGCGCCTGGATTTCATCTAGATGATTGCATCATTGTTGTACCGGCAACATACATCCAATCCCCGACCCAGGGCTTGAGACAGGTAAGCGGCCGCCGCTGGCCATCTGTGCTGGCGGACTTATCCCTCGCCCCCAATGGCTGAATTGCGCTTTATGAATAACAAATACACCCATGACGAAATCTGGCACGCCGCAATGGCAAGGATCGCCGGGCTTTTTGCTGTAGAAGTCGGCGTTCTGGATCGAACTGATCGGTTTGGTGAAAATCTGGTTGCGACCAGCTCATCCGATTTCAAAAGAAATGAATTTGATATCCTCAGCGACGACATTCGCGACGTGTCTGATAAGGCTGACTTGAAGCGACTCGGCAGCGGGGATCTGCTGATCTTCACTGTGGCCGATTATTGCAGCCATATGGTTCGGTGCTATGCGCGCAATCCGGAAGAGGTTTGCCATACGCTTGGGTTGAGGCTACGGCGCGCATAGAGGTCCCGCGAGCGGGGCATACGGTCATGCAGCAGGCGTACGGAGGGACTTGCACGTGTCAGTGATGAAGACTGTTTTTGCCTGGATGTTCGGCGCTGGTACGAAATTATCTGCGCTCGAAAAAATGATACTTGAGTGTGTCGCGGCGCATCTGGACGCGCATTTGCGCGCGGCATGGAACCGGCAGATCCAGGCAATCAATAAAGTTCAGCGCCTGCCCGAGGGCGTCGAAGCCAACTTCTACAGAATAAAGAATGGCCGTTCGGATCTTGACCAAGACCTTGCATTCGCAAACAGGACAACTGAACTCCTGGTGGCCAAGGTGCAAGTCGAAATATCGAACCGGGAAAAATTGCAGGCGAAAGTCTGGTGCGTCAGTGGATTCGTCTTTTCAATCGAGTATGGCGGAAACGCCAGTTACTTTGCGGCGGCTGCAGGCATGTACCCCCAACCTGAATTCACCCTGACTTGCGAGCTTATGGCTGACCTGGCTGCGGCTGAAGATTCCGCGCAATGATAGGCGCACGCCGCTGACGGCGGTGCCAGCGTTCACCGCTTATGGCTTCGGTGGCAGTGCACAGACCGCCTCGTGTTGTAGAACAATGCGGACCTGGTGTAATCGGCAGCGCGCAACTACAGCCGCTTTGCTAAAATTGCGCGCCGCAGCACGTTCTCTTCATACACCCGATCCCACTGGAGTTTTCGCATGGCCGTCATCCGCCAGGACGACTTGATCGACAGCATTGCCGACAGTCTGCAATACATCAGCTATTACCATCCGGCCGACTATATCAAGGCACTGGGCGCCGCTTATGAGCGCGAAGAAAGCCCGGCCGCCAAAGACGCCATCGCGCAGATCCTGACCAATAGCCGCATGTGCGCGCAGGGTCAGCGTCCAATCTGCCAGGACACCGGCATCGTCACCTGTTTTGTGCGCGTCGGCATGAATGTGCAGTGGGCCGACGCAACCATGAGCGTGAGCGACATGATCAATGAAGGCGTGCGCCGGGCTTATCTGCATCCGGACAACAAGTTGCGCGCATCCATCCTGCAAGACCCCGCGGGCGGCCGCAAGAACACCAAAGACAACACCCCGGCCGTAATCCATTACGAGATTGTGGCGGGCGATACCGTCGGAATTGACATCGCGGCCAAGGGCGGTGGTTCTGAGAACAAATCCAAGTTTGTGATGCTGAACCCGTCCGATTCCATCGTTGATTGGGTGCTTAAAACCGTGCCTTTGATGGGCGCGGGTTGGTGTCCGCCTGGCATGCTGGGCATCGGCATTGGTGGTACGGCCGAGAAAGCCATGCTGATGGCCAAAGAATCGTTGATGCAGGAAATCGATATTCAGGACTTGATCGCGCGCGGCCCGCAAAACCGGGTGGAAGAACTGCGCATCGAGCTGTACGAGAAGGTGAACGCGCTGGGCATTGGCGCGCAGGGCCTCGGCGGTCTGGCCACTGTGCTGGACGTCAAGATCATGGATTGCCCCACGCACGCTGCCAGCTTGCCGGTGGCGATGATTCCCAACTGCGCCGCCACCCGCCACGTGCATTTCACGCTCGATGGCAGCGGCCCCGCCGTGCTGGAAGCGCCCAAACTGGAAGACTGGCCGGATGTGACCTGGACGCCTGCGGCCGATGCCGTTCGCGTTGATCTGAACCACATCACGCGTGAAGAAGTCGCCAGCTGGCAGCCAGGCCAGACGCTGTTGCTGAACGGCAAATTGCTGACCGGTCGCGATGCCGCGCATAAACGCATGATCGATATGCTCAACAAGGGCGAAACACTGCCGGTCGACTTTACCAATCGCTTTATTTATTACGTAGGCCCGGTCGATCCGGTACGGGAAGAAGTAGTGGGCCCGGCTGGCCCGACCACCGCCACGCGCATGGACAAGTTCACCCGCCAGATGCTGGAAACCACCGGTTTGCTGGGCATGGTGGGCAAGGCTGAACGTGGCCCGGCTGCGGTCGAAGCCATCCGCGACAACAAGGCGGTGTATTTGATGGCGGTGGGTGGCGCCGCCTATCTGGTGTCCAAGGCGATCAAGGGCAGCCAGGTGGTGGCCTTTGCTGATCTGGGCATGGAAGCGATTTATGAGTTTGATGTAGTCGACATGCCGGTCACGGTGGCCGTGGATAGCACCGGTGTTTCGGTGCATGCGGTAGCGCCCAAGCAGTGGCAGGCGAAAATCGGCAAGATTCCGGTGGTCGCGTAAATCAAGTGACCCAGCTGCACGGACATGGGGCGGCCACGCCCCATGTCTATGTCGTTCTGACCGTGTAGTCAGTGAAGTTCCGCAACTTTTTTGGGTAAAAATGCCGTTACATCGTGTGACTTGATGCCTTTAAGCTCGGATAAATCCTAATTTATCGGAGCCTCTGTGATGCACATTCGTCACCGATCTGTCTTTGCCGCCACCTTGTTGGCCACCATTACGCTGGCCCAGGCTAATCAGCCCACCACCTGGCAAGTTGCCAAGCCCGTTGCTGGCCAGACACTGCAAACCGCTACGCTGCCCAGCACGACCCTGAACGGCGACAGCGCCCACACCGCCAGTTTGTCGGTGGCGTGCCAACCGAATGCCGAACCGTACGCGTATCTGAGCATCGGCAAATCCGCCAATTTCAATACCACACCGTTTGAAGGCGCGGCTGGCGCGGGCATCAAGGAAAAACTGGTTAGCGTCGATACCCCCAAAGCCGCCGCCAAATACAACGCCAGCGGTGCGGCGCAAGGGCCGAACTTTGCATTTTCGCTGCAGCCCAGCAAAAAAGAGCTGGCCGCGTGGCTCAGCAATGCGGGTAAGCCGCTGAAGGTGGAAGTGGCCAGCGCCGATGGCAAAGGCAAACCGCTGGTGGCGCAGTTCAATCTGCCCAGCGACGCCGCCGCGCTGAAACAAGTGCTGCAACCTTGCTTGTGAGTTGCGGTGCATAGGGTGGGTCTGGACCCACCATTCCATGGCGCCAGGAAGCATGATGCAACCCATTTCGCCACGGCTTTGGGTGGTGGGCATGGCCCGTGCCAGCGAGAGGCATGGGGCAGCTTATTTCTCCACGGCTCTGATTGGTGGGTCTAGACCCACCCTATCGCAGCATTAGCGGGGGCTTAGACTTTTTCCAGCGCGATGGCGTACACGCTGGCGGCGGTCTTGATCGAGTCGTGCCGTACCACGCCGTCGGCCAGGCTGGCGATGCGGGTGCGGATGACTTCTACGCCCAGCGCGTCCAGTGCGGCGTAATCGTTGATCACCGGGGCGGCGTTTTCTGCGGCGTAGCGGGCCACCACATCGTCCGGAATGTTTTCATCGTTGATGATGACTTTGTCGATGCGCGTAATGCCATGGTCGAGGATGGCCTGGACGTGGCCGGCGGCGCTTAGATCATCCGATTCGCCCGCTTCCGTCATCAGGTTGCAGACATACACCCGGTCCGCATGCGTGTTGGCGTTGATCGCGGCGGCCACCTCGGGCAGCAATAGATTGGGCAGCACACTGGTGTACAGGCTGCCGGGGCCCATGACGATGATATCGGCGTCTTCGATGGCCTTGATGGCCAGCGGTTCGGCACGCACTTCGGCATCAAAGAACACGCGTTTGATCGCCGAGCCATGCGTGGCCAGTTTTGATTCGCCATGCACGATGCGGCCATCGGCCAGTTCGGCGTGCAGCACGGTGGCATTGGGGCAGACCGGATAAACGCGGCCCTTGATATTGAGCACCACCCCCATGTTTTCCACGGCTTTGACAAAATTGCCCTGAGTCAGCGAAAACATCGCCGTCAGCAGCAAATTGCCCATGGAATGGCCATCCAGATAATGGCCGCCATCGACGGACTTGAAACGGAATTGCAGTAAGTCATTGAAGATGCTTTCGGCTTCGCTGAGCGCCACCAGCACGTTGCGTATATCGCCGGGCGGTGGCACGCGCAATTCGCGATGCAGAATGCCGGAACTGCCGCCATCATCGGCCACCGTCACAATGGCAGTGATGTCGACCGGAAAGCGCTTAAGCCCGCGCAGCAAGGCAGACAAGCCGGTGCCGCCACCCAGGGCCACTACTTTGGGGTATTGCAGATTCATGCTGTTCCTGTGTCCGGGGGCCAGAACTGCGTAGCGTAAACCGCTCGGATAATTCTGCCAACGCCAGACTTTGCGCCAGATCAGGTGCGCTGATGAATATGCGCGGGCACGCGCCGCGATTCCGGTGTCTGCCCCTGCAGCAAAGCCATTACCGCGTCCAGACTTTGCTGCGCCAGCGCCTGGCTATCTTGCACGATGGCGTCGATGCGTACGGGCAGGCAATCCAGCAAGCGGTGATCATCGAAGGTCATCAAACGGCCGGGTGCGCCGCTTTGCGAATCCGCGTCATTGATAAAAGCGAGCACGCCTTCCAGCAACGTAATCGAAGCGGTAAACAGTGCTTGCGGATAACGCTGATGTTGCGCCACCCAGTCGCGCATCAGGGCATAGCCTGATTCGCGTTGAAAGTCGCGCTCAAATACCCAGTCGGCTTGCTCAGCCACGCCGTGCTGGGCCAGCGCACTGCGATAACCCGCCAGACGATCGCGGCTGGCCGACAGGGCAGGCTGACCACCAAAATACACAATCTCTTGCGCGCCTTGCTCGATGGCGCGGGCGACCAACTGCGCCACGGTGGCGGTGGCATCGCTGACTACGGACGGGATATTGGAATCTTCGATGCGCCGGTCGACAAAGACGAAGGGCAAGCGCTGCGTCCATTTCTGATAACGGGATGCGTCCGCCGTGCACGGCACCACCACCACGCCATCCACCTGGCGCGCCACCAGGTGCGCAATGCCATCGGTTTCGCGCTGCGGATCTTCGTCGCTGGTGACCATGACCATCTGATAACCATCGGCGCGGCACAGCGATTCCAGCGCCTGCGCCAGCGCCGAATGCGCCGAGTTGGTCAGATCAGGAATCACCAGGCCGATGGTATTGCTGCGGCGTGAACGCAAGGCGCGCGCTGACTGGCTGGGGCTGAAGTGATGTTCTTCGGCCACCTTGAGCACGCGCTCCACCGTGGCTTTGGAAATGCGATAGCGCTCGGCATAGCCATTCAGCACCATGCTGGCAGTCGTGCGCGACACCTGTGCCAGGCGCGCGATATCGTCGATGGTCAGTCTTTCAAAGCTGGACACGTTTACGCCTGTTGGGGTCAATACGATTACTAAAATCCGCTGCGCATAGGGTGGGTCATGACCCACCGTTCAAAGTGGATGAGCAGAACGCTGCGTACTGGCGTAGGCCTTTGAGTGGTGGGGACCAGACCCACCAATCAAAGTGGACGAAAAGAATGCTGCGTTTTGCTTTGCGCCTTTGGGTGGTGGGTCAAGACCCACCCTATGGCGTATTCATTTCTTGTGCCTAGAAAAAAGCCCCCGCGTAATTTCGCGAGGGCCTAAGGCTCGTTTTGGCAGTCGGTGCGTCAACGGCGCCAGGCTGATCCAGTCACACTTACTTGATCAGATTCAGCGGTACGGGGATGAATTTATCAACGGTCTGACCATCAATCAACTTCTTCGCAGCTTGCACGCCCGATTGACCAATCAATTCCGGCTGCTGTTGCACGGTGGCCGCCAGATCTCCGGCCTTTACCGCAGCTACCGCGTCGGCTGTGGCATCAAAACCGACCACCACAACTTTCTTCATACCCGCGGCTTGCAGCGCCTTCACGGCACCGAGTGCCATCTCATCGTTATGCGCAAACACGCCGTCGATATGCTTGTTGCCCTGGATGATGTTTTCCATCACCGACAGGCCCTTGGCGCGATCAAAGTCAGCCGGTTGGCGCGCGGCCAGTTTTACATCGGCCTTGCCGTCGATCACGCTATGAAAGCCCTGACCGCGTTCACGCGCAGCGGACGAACCTGCAATGCCTTCCAGCTCCACCACATTGCCTTTGCCGCCGATTTTTTCCAGCAAGAACTCAGCCGCCATCTTGCCGCCGGCCACGTTGTCCGAAGCGATATGCGCGCTGACTTCGGCGCCAGTTACGCTACGGTCCAGCGAGATCACCTTGATGCCCTTATCGGTGGCTTCTTTCACCACTGGCGCCACGGCAGCCGAATCGGTCGGGTTGATCAGGATGACGCTGACTTTTTTCTGGATCAGATCTTCCACGCTGGCCTGCTGCTTGGCCGGGTCGTCCTGCGCATCCACGGTAATCAGCGTGATGCCTTCTTTTTTGGCTTCGGCTTCAGCGCCGTTTTTCAGCGAAACAAAGAACGGATTGTTCAGCGTCGAAATGGCCAGGCCTACGGTGGCCGCGCCCGCCGGTGCTGCGGCGGCGGAGGAGGCCGGTGCGCTGGCTTCGGCCGGGGCGCTATCCGGGCCCTGTTTGGAACATGCGATCAAGCCCACCGACAGCAAGCCGGCCAGCAGCGGGGAAATAATGCGTTTCATCATCGAACTCCTGGTCATACGTGTGTTTTTTAGAAGAGTCATACCGGCGCGCCAGCCCGTCATGGGGAACCGGCCGGCGCGCCTTTACGGGATTACTTTTTATTGCCTCGGTCGATCAGCACGGCCAGCAGAATGACCGCGCCCTTGATCACCTGCTGGTAGAAGGAAGACACCTCCAGCAGATTCAAGCCGTTGTTCAACACGCCGATCAGCAGAGCGCCCACCAGCGTGCCAAAAATCCAGCCACGGCCACCGGTCAGGCTGGTGCCGCCCAGCACCACCGCCGCGATGGCGTCCAGCTCATAACCCGCGCCCGCATTGGGTTGCGCCGAGTTAAGCCGAGAAGTCAGCACCACGCCCGCCAGCGCCGACATTGCGCCCGACAGCGTGTACACCCACAGCTTGATGCGATCGACTTTCACGCCGGACAGCTTGGCCGATTCCTCGTTGCCGCCCACCGCGTAAACGTGACGACCAAACACCGTCTTTTTGAGCACAAACCAGAACACGGCAAACATCAGCAACATGCCCACCACCGGCACCGGGATCAGACCGGCCACATAGCCGCCGCCCAGCATGCTGAAAAAGTCGCTGCTAAAGCCGGCAATGGGGCTGCCGTGTGAGAACACCATGCACAGGCCGCGCAACACGGTCATGGTGGCCAGCGTGGCAATAAACGGCGCCACTTTGCCTTTGCTGATGACCAGGCCGTTAAACAGGCCCATGGCCGCACCAGCGACCACACCGGCGGCCGTCGCAAACACCGGATTAAAGCCCGCTGCCATCAAGCTGGCGCTGGCTATGGCGGACAAACCGAGGATGGAGCCCACCGACAAATCAATGCCGCCGAGCAAAATCACCAGCGTCATGCCAAACGCGATCAGCGCGTTAATCGACACCTGGCGCATTACGGTCAGCAAATTGCCCACGGTTAAAAAATCGGGGCTCATGATGGCCAGACCGGTGGCCACCAACAGCAGTGCAATAAACGGGCCGAGCTTTTGCAGCGTGGCTTTTTGTTGAGGAGTCATGGCGTTGCCTGTTCTTGTCTTCAGTACGAATGGAAGGTTTGCGTTATGCGGTGACGTTTTCCACGGGCGGCGCATCCGCAGTAAACGCCGCGGTCTGGCCACCGGTGGCGGCGGTCATGATGGTTTCTTGCGTTGCGTCTTTGGCATCAAAAATGCCGGCCTGATGGCCCTGATGCATCACCAGAATGCGGTCGCTCATCGCCAGCACTTCGGGCAATTCGGACGACACCATCACAATGGCCACGCCCGCTGCCGCCAGTTGATTGATGATGTGATAGATCTCGGCTTTGCCGCCGACGTCTACGCCACGCGTGGGCTCATCCAGCAGCAACACCTTGGGTGGCAACGCCAGCCATTTGGCGAACACCACTTTTTGCTGATTGCCGCCCGACAACGATTTGACGTCGAGCTCGGCATCGCGCGTGCGGATGCGCAATTGTTCGATCAGTTTGGCCACCGCCGTGGTCTCGGCCTTGCTGCTGACCACGCCCAGATGCGCGTAACGGTTAAGGTGCACCAGCGTCGCGTTTTCGCGCACCGACATCCCCAGCACCAGGCCCTGGCCTTTGCGGTCTTCGGTCACAAACGCCAGCCCGTGCGCGATGGCGGCAACCGCATCACGGATGTGCAACGGCTGGCCGTCCAGCGTTACCGTGCCCGCCGTGCGTGGGTTAATCCCGAACAGCGTCTTGAGGATTTCGCTACGGCCCGCGCCCATCAAACCGGCTACGCCCAGCACTTCACCGGCGCGCACTTCAAAGTTGATCTTGCTGATATTGCCCGCGTCGGCCAGGTCTTTAACCACCAACCGCACCGCGCCCGGCGTCGAATCGCGCTTGGGAAAACGGTCGCCCAGTTCACGCCCGACCATCAGCTTGACCACCTCATCAAAACTGGTCTGCGCAATCACACGCTCACCGACAAAATGGCCGTCGCGCAGCACGCTGATCTTGTCGCAAATGCGGAAGATTTCTTCCATGCGATGCGATACGTAAACGATGGCCACGCCTTGCGACTTTAGCTGCTGCATGATGCCAAACAGCGTTTCGATTTCACGGTCGGTGAGCGCTGCGGTGGGCTCGTCCATGACCAGCACTTTGGCGTTGAGCGCCAGCGCTTTGGCGATCTCCACCATTTGTTGCTGGCCAATCGACAACAGGCCGGCTTCGGCTTCGGGGTCGATGCGGTCTGCGCCCAGCGCTTGCAGATAGGTGCGCGCGGCGGTGCGCATGGCCTTGCTGTCAATCACGCCAAAACGGCGTGGCTCGCGGCCCAGAAACAGGTTTTCCATCACCGACAATTGCGGAATCAGATTCAGCTCTTGATGGATGATGGCAATGCCCAGGCGCTCGGCGTCTTGCGTTGAGGTAATCGGCGTGGCCTGGCCATCGATCACAATCTCGCCTTTGTCCGCGCGATAGACGCCGCTGAGGATTTTCATCAGCGTGGATTTACCCGCGCCGTTTTCACCCATCAAGGCATGGATTTCGCCGCCAAGGATATTGAAATCGACATCCTGCAATACATGCACCGGCCCGAACGATTTGCTGATACCGCGTAAAGAAACATGCATGACGCGATCCTTAAAAAATCACGCCGGAATGCAGGATTACATTGGCGTACGGACTGCATTCGCCGGTGCGGATAATGGCGTGGGCATTGCGGCAACGTTGCTTGAATTCTTCATGCGTCACGTAATCAACGGCCACGCCTTGCGCGGCAAACTGGCTGGCGCGTGCGGCCACCGGCGCATTGGCGGTCAGGCATTCGCTGGCGAAAACGGCGCGTTCGGTTTTGAAATCACTCAGTACCGAATCCAGCACGGCAAAGAAATCGGGCGTACCTAATTGCAGCGACAGATCGATGCATTCCACGCCGGGCGGAATGGGCAAACCGCAATCGGCAATCACGATGCTGTCGGTGTGGCCCATGCTGGCCAAAACACGCGCGATATCGCGATTCAAATGTCCCAGTTTTTTCATTGTTTTTGACCTTGGGTTTGGCTGGACAAAAAGTCGTTCAATTCGGCCAGCTTGGGCATGCCGCTTTGCGCGCCTGCCGTGGTCACCGACAACGCGCCTGCCGCATTGGCATGCCGCACCGCGTCGGCGACGCCCAGATGCCAGAACGCCGCTAGCGCGCCGTTGAAGGTGTCGCCCGCGCCGGTGCTGTCGACCGCCGTCACCGGAAAGCCCGGTTGATGCACCGCCTTGCCTGCGTGGTCGGCGTAATAAGCGCCATGCTTGCCATGAGTCATCACCAGCTTGCCCGGCAGACGCGGCAGCAAAGTGGACCAATCGCTATCAGGCGCGCCCAGTGCGGCGGCCAGTTCAAATTCATTGGGGGTGAGCAGGGTAGCGGCGTTGATCAACGATTGCGGCAGCACGGTGGCCGGCGCCGGATTCAGAAAGAAGGTTTTGCCATGGCGCAATGCAAGCGCCGCAGCGTGTTGCACCACCGGCAGCGGAATTTCCAGCTGGGTCAGGATGACATCGGCGGCGACAAAGGCGGCTTCGGCCGCATCCAGATCATCCGTGGTCAGCGCGTAATTGGCGCCCGGCACCACGACGATGGCGTTATCGCCGCCGGTGACCGTAATAGCGGCTACGCCGCTGGCCACTTCGCGCTCGAACACCCACTGCGTATCAATTCCTTCCCCTGCCAGACCGGCTTTGAGTTGTGCGCCAAACGCATCGCGCCCCACACAGCCCAGCATGCTGACCTGCGCACCCAGACGCGCTGCGGCCACCGCCTGATTGGCGCCTTTGCCCCCGGGGAAGGTGGCAAACGACTGCCCGAACAGGGTCTCGCCCAAGCGCGGGAACGCAGTGGTTTGCACCACCAGATCCATATTGATACTGCCTACCACCAATACCTTGGCCATCCATCTCTCCGGCTAACTGATCGTGCTGCTGAGCCTTAGCTAAAACGTGCTCAGCAATTGGCGGCATTTATAGCATTGGCATGTAGTGGCTGGGAAGAGGGCTACGGGGTTTTGCTTACGGAAATGGGGCAAAACAGAGCGATCAGGGCGCGGGATGAGGCGCCGATAAAGATGTTATTGTTGCGTTAATTCAATGGCTTGAATGGTTTTTTTGCTCAAACGCAGGTCCGCTCGCCGCTCGTCTGTTTAAGCGCTTAGCTTTCGGCATTTATGTAGCTACAGGCGGCTGTTTGGAATATTACTACAAGATTTAATCAATAAATCAGGTAGTAAAATTTCTACGTCTATAGGGTGGGTCTAGACCCACCCAGCAAAGTAGCGAATTAGAAGACTGATGCTCGAGTAGGCGGCTTTGATGGGTGGGTCCAGACCCACCCCATAACAATTCAATGTTTAGGCATCAGCACCAGATCCAGCACCATCAGCACCAGGCTTAGGGTCCACAGCCATCCCACCACCCGCGTGGCAACAAAAAACCACTTATGCAGCGGATTGCTAATGCGCCAGATTTCGCCGGAGCGCAATGCGGGTGGCACTTCGTAAAACTCGCGGATGCCCTGGCCCAGATTTGACGACATCGCGCCCGAAGAAACCCCCAGCAAAGCCGGATAGTTTTCACTGAGAATGCCGTGCGCCCAGGCGCAAAACGCGACATATACAAACAGGCCACCCAGGCTGCCGCTAATGGCAATCGGCAGCACAATGTCAGACAGAATATGGTCGGAAATCTGTAGCGCAAACATAAGCTTTTCCCTTCTCAAATCATGATCGCTAGCGCTCTGCGGCGCTGCACCAAGGTATAGACCCGCCCGGTTTTGCCTTGCAAGCAAACCGTCACGCCGTCGATCTGCCGGGCCGCCTTTCATCGTATGTATCGTAGTTTGTCATTCTAATGAAAGCGCCAGAAGCCTACGCTAGCGACAAACCACAACAACACCCCGCGCACCGCCGTCCCGCCCGGACGGTCCTTCGACTCAATGCTGGAAGGAATGCGCCATGATGCACGCCTTGAAACGCACGGTATTAGCCAGTTTGCTCGGTTTAAGCGCCGCGCTCGCGCAGGCCGAAGTGATCTCGCTCGATCATTACGACAATCCCGGCCCGTTTGGTGGCCCGGAATATCTTTACGAAGGCCTCGGATTTTCGCCCTATAACTCCGGCAGCGGTTACGCCAGCGCCGACTATTACAGCGCCTACACCATCGATATCGTTTCGCATCGCGGCGTGTTTGCGCTCAACGCGGTGGCGCTGGCCACCTTCCAGAACTTCGAGACCAATCCGTCCGGGCCTTATGCCATCACCGACGTCACGCTAACCGGCTATCTCGGCGATCAAACCGTGGGTTCGACGGCGCTTCATCTGACACAAACCGACGGCGTGTATCGCTGGTACAGCAGCGGTTTCAACGGGCAGGTGGACCGGATTTCGCTGGTCGGCGCTGGCCAGGATTTGCTGCAAAGCTACACGCTGAATGCGCTGGATATTTCGCCTGTGCCCGAACCGGAAACGTGGGCCTTGCTGGGCGTGGGCGCAGTGGCTATGGCTGCGCGACGCGGTCGCAAGGTCCGTGCCGGTATGGTCAGTCAGACAGGAGAATAGAGCATGTCACGTCACCTCAAAACCACGCTGTTAGCCAGCGTGATGTTGCTTGACGCCGCACTGGCGCAAGCCGCAATTATCTCGCTGGACCAGTACCACAATCCGGGCCCGGCCACGGTCACCTGGGACTATGTGTATCAAGGCCTGGTGTTCTCGCGCTTTAATCCAGGCGACGGCGCCACCAGCGGCACCTGGTACAACGGCTGGTCGATTCCGGTCACTTCGCAGCGCGGGCCGTTTGTGCTGAATGCGCTCACGCTGTCCACGTTTCAGAACCTGGAAACCGATCCCTACGGCCCATACTCCGTGCGCAATATCACGGTGACCGGTTATCTGAACGGGGTCGAGGTGGAAAGCGTGTTGTTCCAGCCCCAAATCACCGACGGCGTGTTTCGCTGGTTTGATACCGGCTTTACCGGGCTGATCGATCGGTTTGTGATCGGCGGCGACGGCCCCGGCCTGCTGAATCAATACGACACTAATGCATTCCGCATTACCGGCGTACCCGAACCGGAGACCTGGGTGTTGTCGGGCATCGGCGTGGTGGGGCTGCTGCTGCGTCGGGCACGCCAGGCTCAACGCACCCCAAGGCAGCCAGCAATTACACGAGCCAGTTCGTCTTGCTGATACGGCTTGCCCAGGCGTTGCAAAGGCATGGCGTCCGGTGGCAATTCGGCATAACCGGTGGCCAGCACGATGGGCAGGCGCGGCCAACTGGCGGCAATGGTTTCGGCCAGTTGCAGGCCGGTCATATCGGGCATTGCGTAATCGGTGATGACCAGATCAAACACGTGGCCTTCGTGCAATAAAGCCAGCGCGGCGGCACCGCTGCTGACCGCGTTGACCACGTGTTTCTGGTCTTCCAGCATGGCGCTGGTGCCCAGCAAAACCAGCTCGTCGTCGTCCACCAGCAGGATAGACAGCGGGCCGTGCGTGGGCAGGGCGGCGCTGACGGCGGCGATGGCTTCGGGGATCAGGGTGTCTTGCGCAATCGGCAGCCAGATTTCGGCGGTGGTGCCTGCGCCCGGTTTGCTTTGCAGCTTGAGCGTGCCACCCAGTTGTTGCGCCACGCCGTGCACCATCGGCAGGCCCAGGCCAGTACCCTTGCCCAGACCTTTGGTGGTAAAGAACGGTTCCAGCGCCTTGCTCTGCGTTGCGTCATCCATGCCGCTGCCATTGTCGGTGACGGCCAGCGTAACAAATTCCTGCGGCGGCAAGCCGATGGCGGCGGCGTCGGCCGGGCTGCGGTTCTTGAGCGTGATAAAGATTTCGCCGCTGCCCGTCATGGCGTCGCGCGCATTGGTGACCAGATTCATCAGCGCCAGCTCCAGCTGGTTGGCATCTGCCATCGCGTGATGCACTTGCAAGGCAAAGCGGGTTTCGATGCTGATCTTTTCGCCCACGGCGCGCTGCAATAAATCGCCCATGCCACGCACCATGGCCGGCAGATCCACCGGCTGCCGTACCAGATCCTGCTTGCGCGCAAACGCCAGCATGCGCTCAGTCAGCGCCATGCCGCGGCGCGCGCCATGGATGGCGTTATCCACCAGCCGCACCAGGCCAGCGTCTTCATGCACGCGCTTGCGTACCAGTTGCATGCAGCTGAGCACCACCATCAACAGATTGTTGAAATCATGCGCCACGCCGCCAGTGAGCTGGCCCAGCGCTTCCAGTTTCTGCGACTGGAACAAGGCCTCTTTGGCGGTTTCCAGCGCCACCTGGGCCGCGCGCCGCTCGGTCACATCGCGCGTGACCTTGGCATAGCCGACCAGATCGCCGTTTTCGTCGCGGATCGGGTCGATCACCACATGAGCCTGAAACCGCGTGCCGTCCTTGCGCACGCGCCAGCCTTCTTTTTCAAAGCGGCCTTCTTCACGCGCCTTGCGCAAACCGCGCTCGGGCTCGCCTGCGGCGCGGTCTTCTTCGGTATAAAAACTGGAGAAATGCTTGCCGAGGATTTCGGCTTCGGAATAACCCTTGATGCGTTCGGCACCGGCATTCCAGTTGGTGACATTGCCGTTGATATCGAGCATGTAGATGCCGTAATCAATCACGCTTTGCACCAGCAAGCGAAAGCGCTGCTCGCTCTCGCGCAGCGCTTCTTCGGCGATCTTGCGCTCGGTCAGATCACGCGTGACTTTGGCAAAACCGATCAGCTCGCCTGCTTCGTTGCGGATCGGATCGATCACCGCATTGGCCCAGAAGCGCGTGCCATCCTGGCGCACGCGCCAGCCTTCACCTTCAAAGCGCCCGACTGCGGCTGCCGTCTTCAGCGCATGCTCCGGCATGCCGCGGTCGCGATCTTCCTGCGTATAAAAGGCGGAGAAATGCTGGCCCAGAATCTGATGCTTTTCATAACCCTTGAACCGTCGCGCCCCGGCATTCCAGCTGAGCACGCAGCCATTGGGGTCGAGCATGTAAATGGCGTAGTCGGTGACGGCTTCAACGAGGATGCGATAGCGTTCGCTATCGTCTGGCAGCAGGGCGGCAGAGGTCATTGCGAAACCGACAGAGTTGTATGGAAAGGGGCGATTCTAACGCCATTCTGACGGAGTGCGTGGGCCGATTCTGACCCCATGCTTGTGCAGTGGATCACCTTTCCGCCTGATGGCAGACCACCTCCACATTATGTCCGTCCGGCGCAATGACAAAGGCTGCGTAATAGTTGGGACCGTAATTAACGCGCAGCCCAGGCGCGCCATGATCAATGCCGCCGGCGGCGAGGGCGGCGTGGTAAAAGGCATCCACTTGCGCGCGCGTGTCCGCCCGGAAGGCCAGATGCAGATGCGCGGGTTTTTCGTGGGTGGGAAACAGGCACAGCGAGCATTCATCGTCTGAACACATCTCTACCCCCAGCGCGTTTTCGGCCACCAGCCGGATGCCCAAGGGGGCGAGCGCGGCCAGGTAAAAGGCTTTGCTGGCGGCGTAGTCACTGACGCCGAAAACAACATGATCAAACATAAGTACTCCTGCGGATAGCCGGTGCTGCACGACCATCCAGCGTGGTCGCGCATGCAGTCAGGGAAGCGGCGGCGCTGGCTACTTTTAGCGCCGCCAAGACGTGGGCAGCCCAAGGCCCTCGCAGGCAATGCGGCGTGCGTGATGCCGTTTATAAATCATCTGCAACGTTCAGGGCCCAGCGCCGGACAAGACTTTATAGACACGGTTGAGGCTGCCGACCATGGCCTATCGCGTCACGATCTCTATCGGTGCCGCCATCACCTTATCCAGCGTAATCGGCGTATCGCGCACCCGGCGGCCGGTGGCGTGGTAGATGGCGTTGCTGATTGCCGCAGAGACGCCCACCAGGCCAATTTCGCCGACGCCCTTGGCGCCGATGCGGCTGACCACGCGGTCGTCTTCTTCCACAAAAATTACGTCGATATCGTGGATGTCGGCATTCACTGCCACGTGATATTCGGCAAAGTTGGCGTTCATGAAACGGCCAAGGCGGTGGTCCTGGAAGGTTTCTTCATGCAGCGCCTGGCTGATGCCCCAGACCACGCCGCCGACGATCTGGCTGCGCGCGGTTTTGGCGCTGATGATCTTGCCTGCCGCAATGGCCGAGACCACGCGGGTAACGCGCACGGTGCCGAAATCCTCATCCACATGCACTTCGCAGAACACGGCCGAATGCGTGGCGCGCTGATATTTTCTTTGCTGCAGCATATTGGGCAGCATCAGATATTTGACCTCGACGCGTGCTTCAGCGGCTTGCTGCAGCAACTGCGTCAGCGCCAGCGCTACGTCGGGTTGTTGGCGTAAACGCAACTGTCCCTCAACAAATTCGACATCGCTGACTTTGGCGCGGGCAAACGGCGAGTCTGGCAGCGCTTTGGCCAGTTTCAGCAAGCGCTTCTGCAATTTCTCGCAGGCGCCTGCCACGGCCGAGCCCACCGTGGAGACATGGCTGGAGCCGCCTTCAATCGGCGCCACCGGCAGGGTTGAGTCGCCCAGCTGAAACGTCACCTGTTCCAGCGGCAAGCCCATGCTGGCGGCGGCGATCATGGCCATTACCGTATAGGTGCCGGTGCCGATATCGGTGGCGGCGCTGCTGACCACCAGGCGGCCGTCGGCATGCAACACGGCACTGGCGCGCGCAAACATCTGTAGCGCATCCCAGGTACCGGTGGCCATGCCCCAGCCCACCCATTCGCTGCCCTTGCGCATCGAGCGCGGTTGCGGCGGGCGTTGCGCCCAGCCAAAGCGCGCCGCGCCTGCGGCATAACATTCACGCAGCGCTTTGCTGGAGAAAGGCAAATCTTTGGTGGGATCGACTTCGGCGTAGTTTTTCAGGCGCAGGGCCAGCGGGTCCATCTGCAGCGCATACGACAACTCGTCCATGGCAATTTCCAGCGCATGCACGCCATGTGCCGCGCCCGGCGCGCGCATATCGATGGGGGTGTAGTTGTCGAGATCGACCAGGTGATAGCCAAGACGGATGTTGTCGCAGGCGTAAAGCTGGCCGGACCAGTTGACCACCACTTCGGTGTAGTCCTCCCGGCGCGAGGTTTCCGCCACCGCATCGTGCTGGATCGACAGCAATCTGCCGTCTGCGGCGGCGGCCAGTTTGATCGATTGCCGGGTTTCCGGACGATGGCCAAAGGTGAACATCTGCTGCCGCGTCAGCACCACGCGCACCGAACGCTGCAGTTTGAGCGCGCCCATCACCGCCAACGCCAGCTGGTATTGCGGGCGCAAACCCGAGCCAAACGCGCCACCCACATACGGATTGCGCACAGTCACTTTGCGCCCGGAAATGCCGAACACATGCGACACATACCAGCGGCTGTTTTGCGAGCTTTGGGTTTTGTCATAGATGGTCAGATGGCCGTCGGCGGCGCGGATCACGGTGGAGGCAAACAGCTCCATTGGATTGTGATGCTCAACGCCGCTATGGAACTCGGCCGCGATCTTGACCGGTGCCGCCGCATAGGCGGCTTCGGCGTGGCCTTTTTCTTTGGGCGGGGGCACAAAGCCGGCTTTCAAACCGTGCGGGTCGTGCGCCCGATCGAGGTGGGCGGCCAGTTCGGTCTGGTGCGCTTCAACGGCGTAATCCGCGCGTACCAGACTGGCCGCATGGCGTGCGGCTTCAAAACTCTCGGCCAGCACCAGCGCAATCGGCTGGCCGCTGTAGAACACAACGTTGTCGTACAAGGGGCGGAAAGGAAAACCACCCGGCGCCGTCATGTCTTTGTACGACAGCTTGAACGGGCGCATGCGTGGGCGGTTGGCGTGCGTGATGATGTCGACCACGCCCGGCACGCGCAAGGCAGCGTCCAGTTCAAAACCGAGAATGCGGCCTTTGGTGATGGTGCTGTTCACCACCACGCCATAGAGCAGATCGGTCGCTGGATGCTCGGCCGCGTATTGCGCCGCGCCGGTGACCTTGGCACGGCCATCGACGCGCGACACCGCCATCCCCGGTTGGACCATGCCGGTGCCGATTTCGGCGCTGGGCGTTTTGAGCGGAGCGATCAGATCGGTCATTGCAAGGCCTCCGGGCCATTCTGGCGATAGTCGTCGTCGGTGTTATTGCGGGTGCCGGCCAAGGCGGTTTGCAAGGCGCGCACGATGGCGCGTTGTGCCAGTTCAATCTTGAAGTCGTTGGCGCCCTGGCCTTGCGCGCCACGCAGCAGCCGCGCGGCCACGGCGCGGAACGCCGCCTCATCCGGCAGCACGCCCTGCAACAGCGCTTCGGCCTCTGGCACACGCCAGGGTTTATGCGCCACGCCACCGAGCGCTACGCGCGCCTGGCTGATACGGCCCGCGGCATCCAGCTGCAAAGCCGCCGCCACCGACACCAGGGCAAACGCATACGACGCGCGATCGCGCAGTTTGAGATAGGCCGAATGCGCGGCAAATGCCGTTGCTGTGGCGGGCAGGGTGATATGTGTGATCAATTCATCGGCGGCCAGCGTGGTGTCGTCTTGCGGCCGGTCTTCGGGCAAACGATGGAATTCGGCAAACGCAATCTGGCGCGTGCCGCGCGTTGATTGCACATGGACCGTGGCTGCCAGCGCCGCCAGTGCCACGCACAGATCGGATGGATGGGTGGCAATACAATGTGCGCTGGCGCCGAGGATGGCGTGCTGGCGCGTAATGCCGCCGATGGCCGCACAGCCGCTGCCCGGATCGCGTTTATTACACGGCACGCCGATGTCGTAAAAGTAATGGCAGCGCGTGCGTTGCAGCAGATTGCCGCCGTTGCTGGCCATATTGCGGATCTGCGGGGACGCGCCCGCCAGGATCGCCGCGGTCAGCAGCGGATAACGCGTGCGTACCAGCGGGTGGTAGGCGGTGTCGGCATTGCGGGCCAGCGCGCCCAGATGCAGGCCAGCGTCGGCGGTTTCTTCAATGCGATCGAGCGGCAGGCCATTCACATCAACCAGCCGCGCCGGATGCATCACATCGGCTTTCATCAGATCGACCAGATTGGTGCCGCCCGCCAGAAAGCGAGGGGGCATGCGGCTGTCGGTGTCGGGCTCGGCCTGGATTGCGTTTAACGCGGCGGCAGTGTCTTGCGGGGCGACATAAGCAAACGGGTTCATGGCGCCACCGTCCCCACCGTCTCCGGGCTGACGTTCGGCGCGGCTTGCGCCGACGTGTCGCGCAGGCCCATCACGCTGCTGACCGCCTGCACAATTTGCGGATAAGCGCCGCAACGACAAACATTGCCGCTCATCAATTCGCGCACGGCCGCGGTGGTATGGGCTTCGCCTTCGCGCAGCAAACCAAGCGCCGAGCAAATCTGCCCCGGCGTGCAATACCCGCATTGCAAGGCATCGTGGTCAATAAAGGCCTGCTGCAAGGGATGCAACTGCTCGCCGTCGGCCACGCCTTCGATGGTGGTGATGTCATGGCCATTCTGGCTCACCGCCAGCGCCAGACAGGCGTTGATGCGACGGCCATTGCTCAGCACGGTACAGGCGCCGCACTGGCCGTGATCACAGCCTTTTTTGCTGCCCGTCAGCAACATGCGTTCGCGCAGCAAATCCAGCAGCGTGACCCAGGTTTCGATTTCAAATTGATGGCGCTCACCGTTTACCGTGAGCGTAACGGGATAGAGCGGGGCGGCAGGCCGTGGCACTGGCTGTGCCGCGCTGGCGGAGGACGGGGCGCTGTCAGGCATGACGATATTCCGCAGAGAGGGGATGAGCGATTCTGGCAGCTCCGCCGCCGCCAGAAAGCCAGTGTCGCGCCTACTACCAGGCAGGCGCGACAGCGACGCAGCGCGTCAGGCAGGGCTTAACGGCGCGCCGTAATGCCCGGGGTTTCCGCGCGCACCAGGAACTGATACGTGGTGTCCGGCAGGTGCTCGAGCAGCCATTGGGCCATGGCTTGTTCTTGCGGCAGGATCTGTTCGCAAGCGCGCTGGGTTTCCACGTCGCCCACGGCCCGCGCCGCTTCGATCAGCACGGTGTAGGTGGCGATTTCGAGGTTCTCGAACACATAACCGCTAATCGAACCCTTGATGACTTCATCGCTCATGGTCATGCCACCGATGGCCTGGCCAAACGCCATCAATTTGCCGCCGAGGTCCTTCATCACCGAATGCGAACCGCCAAGGCGGTTGATACATGCTTCCAGCAGTTTTTGCTGGCCCAGCGTCTCTTGCAAATGCAGGTCGATGCGCGCTTTCAGATCAGGGTAATGCTCCAGCCGCGACGATTGCGCCTTGAGCATTTGTTCCGCTTGTTGCTCCATGGCATGGGCGTCGCGCAGCCAGTCGAGCAGATTGTCTTTACGATCAGTAGTCATGGTGCTTGCTCCAGGTAATGTCGATGAGGCCGCGTGACGCAAACTGCGCCACGCGCTTCAAGGCCACCATGATGGGCAAAAGCACAAAGCAAAATAGTCAGCCGCCACCATCGCGCGGTGTAGTCCGGCAACGATGCCGCGTGTACGCCTCAGGCCGCTTTAACGCGGTACTGCAGATGGCAGGTGTGATGCGCGCCTGCCCGCGCCGCCACCAGCTCCAGCTGCAGTTGCTGGCCCAGGCCCTGATCGCCCGCTTCAAAAATGGCCGGGCTGCCCGATTTACCGTCGATGGCGGGGCAGAGCAGCAAACTTACTTCATCCACCAGCCCGGCTTTGAGGAAGGCACCGTTGATGGTGGCGCCGCCTTCCAGCAACAGCGTCTTGATGCCGAGTTTCTGATTGAGCTGCTGCAGCATTTCGGCCAGATCAATGTCATCGGACGGCTGCACCAGATAAGACACGCCCGCTGCAATCAGCTCAGCCAGATGGCTATCCGGCACGGTTTGCGTCAGCACTACCACCACGTGGCCATTGTCGGCAGTGGGGCTGTCCCAGTGCAGCACGGCTTTACGATCGATGGCGATGGCGTAGCTGCGGGCGCTGGCATCGGCCACATGCCATGGTCGCTCCGGTTTGCTGTCGCCCACCGCAGCGGGCGCTGCGGCGCCGGTGGCAAATTCTTTCATGGTGGTGGTGCCGGCCAGCCACGCATCGGCGGCAAAGCCGTTATGGATGCGCTGGTACTCGTCCAGCATGGCCGCTTGCAGGGGCGAGCCCTCGGGCGCCCATTCATCCACCAGCAAACGTCCATCCAGCGGGGCCATCATGTGGCAAATCACGTGCGGTTTCATGGTTGCTCCAGGTCGGATCAGCAAAGTATTGACGCTTGCTATCAGACCCTGGCGCGGCAGCGCGGCGCATCCGGCGTGGCGCCGATATGCGTGTCGGCGGGCCGGAGCATGGTTATTTCACATACGAGCGGATCACCTGGAGCACCACGTCGAGATCATCGCGTCGTTGCGCTTCGTCGGCTTCCAGCACCAGATGATGCGTGATATGGCCTTCGATCACCGCGCCCAGCAGGCCGTTGACCGCGCCGCGGATGGCGGCAATCTGTTGCAGGATGGCGCCGCAATCGTCGCCATTTTCCAGTTGTTTTTCCAGCGCGGCCGCCTGGCCCTGAATGCGGCGCACCCGCGCCATCAGTTTGGGTTTGTCCTGGATGGTGTGGCTCATCGTCAAGCTCCGTGGGCAATGGCGCAGGGTAACATGCACTAATACCAGGGGGTAGTATCCCCACATACTTGGGGGTAGTATGCCCAGCCATCACTTTCGAACCGGCTAGCGCCCTCGTCATGACTGATTTCTCAACACTGTTGCAGCACGGCAATGCGTGGCTGTTTATCCCCTCCGCCATCCTGTTAGGGGCCCTGCACGGGTTGGAGCCGGGGCATTCCAAAACCATGATGGCGGCGTTTATTGTGGCGATTCGCGGCACGGTGGGGCAGGCGGTGTTGCTGGGGCTGGCAGCCACCTTGTCGCATACGGCGGTGGTGTGGGCCGTGGCTTTGACCGGCATGTACCTGGGCCGCAACTGGGATGCCACAGCGGCGGAACCGTGGTTTCAACTGGTTTCTGCGGTACTGATCATCGCGGTGGCGGCGTGGATGTTGTTGCGCACCTGGCGCGAGCAACAAGCCGCGCAGGCCCATGCGGCGGCGCTGGCGCAGACCGCGCTTGCGCAGGGGGAGGCCGAACGCCTGGTCGATACCGGCCACGGCACCATCCGGCTGACGCTGGCGGATACGGCGGCAGGCCAGGTGTTTCGCATGTATCAAGTGGGGCGGATGGGCCATCACTGGTTATCAAAAGACGTTGCGCTTGAAACCACGCGTGCCGACGGCACACAGCAGCGCTTCCGTTTTGCCTCGAAGATGGGCTATCTGGAATCCACCGACCCGATCGCAGCGCCGCCGTGCTTCAGCGCACGCCTGTCGCTGGGGCACGCCGGTCACAGTCATGACTATGACCTCGACTTTGGTTTGCCTGACGCGGACGCGACGACGGCAGGCGGGGAGGAATATCAGGACGCGCATGAACGCGCCCATGCCAACGATATCCGTCGCCGCTTTGCCAGCGGCAACGTGACCACCGGGCAGATTGTAATGTTCGGTTTGACCGGGGGCCTGGTGCCGTGTCCCGCTTCGATCACCGTGTTGTTGCTGTGTCTGCAGTTAAAGAAAATCAGCCTCGGCGCCGCGCTGGTGCTGTGTTTCAGCATCGGGCTGGCGCTGACCATGGTCCTCAGCGGCACGCTGGCCGCCTTGTCGGTCCACCATGTGGCGCGACGTTGGCGCGGTTTTGGCGATTTCGCACGCAAGGCTCCGTTTGTGTCCGGCGCGCTGATCATGCTGGTGGGTTTGTACGTGGGCTACCACGCGCTGCGCGCACTGAGCTGAAGCGAGCCGCAATCCGGGCCCGGTTCAAGTTAGCGCCGGCCCGGCGCCAAATTTTTCCACCAGAAAATCCACAAATACGCGCACGCGCGCCGGCATGGTCGGACCGCCGACAAATACTGCATGAAAGGCCTCGCGATCTTGCGGGTTGTAGTCTTCCAGCAGTGCAATCAAGCTGCCATTGGCCAGATCCTCCCGTACCGCAAACGCGCCTTCGCGCGCGATACCAACGCCGTGGCGGGCCAGATGCGTCAATGCTTCGCCGCTGTTGGCGACGATGCTACCCGCCACCTTCAGCCGAAAATCCCGACCGTCGCGCCGGAACGGCCAGCCGGCTTCAGCACGGCGGAAATTGAAACCGAGGCAGTTGTGTTTGAGTAAATCTTCCGGCGTCTGCGGCGTGCCGTGGCGGCGCAAATAGTCCGGCGCGGCGACGATCACATGGCCGGTCTCGCCCAGCTTGCGCGCGGTCAGCGGGCTGTCGGCCAGCGCGCCAAAGCGCACCGCAATATCCGCCTGGCCGCCGAGGATATCCACCACATGATCGGTCAGGCTCAGATCAACCACGATATGGGGAAACCGCGCGCTGAACTCCCCCAGCAAAGGCACGATGGCAATGCGACCATGCGTGAGCGAAGCGCTGACGCGGATGCGTCCACGCGGTACGCCCTGGTCGGTGATGGCTCCTTCCACCTCGGCAATATCGGCCAGAATGCGGCGTGCGGCATGCAAATAAGCATCCCCCTCCACCGTCAATGAAATGTGCCGCGTGGTGCGCACCAGCAGGCGCGCGCCCAGCCTGGCTTCGATGCGCGCCACGATGCGACTGATGGCCGAGGGCGTCAGATCAAGCTGGCGCGCCGCTGCCGACAGGCTGCCGTGTTCGGCCACGGCCACAAAGACTTCCATTTCTCCTGAACGCCCGCTTACATCCATTTGTGACTCCCACGCAAAACTATTAGTCCGGAAACGGCACTAGTTGCGGTTTATTCTCGCCATTATTCTTGTTGACGCACAAACGAGGAAATAAAAATGCGTTCGATGTCCCCCTTGCTGGCTTTGTCGATCGGTGCTTTTGGCATCGGCGTGACCGAATTTGCGCCCATGGGCATGCTGCCTGGCATCGCCAGCGACCTGGGCGTCTCCATACCCACGGCGGGTTTGCTGGTCAGCGGCTACGCCATGGGCGTGTTGCTGGGCGCGCCGTTCATGACGCTGAGCACCACGCGGGTGCCACGGCGACTGTTGCTGATTGCGCTGATGGCGATTTTTACCGTGGGCAATCTGATGGCCGCGCTGGCTACCAGCTACAGCGCATTGCTGGTGGCGCGGGTGGTCACTTCACTGTGTCACGGCGCGTTTTTCGGCGTCGGCTCGGTGGTGGCCACGCAAGTAGTGGCGCCAGAAAAACGCGCTGGCGCCGTCGCCACCATGTTTATGGGCCTGACTATTGCCACCATCGGCGGCGTGCCGCTGGCGACCTGGGTGGGCGATACCCTGGGCTGGCGCTCGGCCTTCTGGGGCATTGCCGGTCTGGGCGTGCTGGCGATGGCCGCGTTGCGTTACGCCTTGCCCGATGTGCCCGCTGGCCATAGCGATAACGTCATGGCGGAGATCCGCGTGCTCGGCCAACGCGCCGTGCTGTCAGCACTGGCGCTGACGGTGCTGGGGTCGAGCGCCATGTTTACCGTGTTCACTTACATCGCGCCCATCCTGCATGAACAAACGCATGCCTCAACCGGCTTTGTCTCGGCCATGCTGATGCTGTTTGGCGTCGGCATGACCATCGGCAATCTGTGGAGCGGCAAAGCCACCGACCGCGCGCCTGATCGCACGCTGATCGTCACGCTGGTGGCGCTCACCGTCATCCTGCTGGGCTTTGCCGTGATCATGCGCTGGACCGTGCCCGCCGCCATCACCATTCTGTTCTGGGGCATCGCCAGCTTTGCCATTGTGCCGCCGCTGCAAATGCGGGTTATGACTGCCGCGGCCGCCGCACCCAACCTGGCTTCGGCCACCAATATCGGCGCCTTCAACCTCGGCAACGCCATCGGCGCGGCACTGGGCGGTGCGGTCATCGATGCGGGGCTGGGCTATCCGGCGGTGTCGCTGGCTGGCGCGGCGATGGCGGCCAGTGCGCTGATTACGCTGCTGCTGATCAAAACATGGGGACGCGCGCCGCTGGCTTCGGCTTGAGGGTTGGCTGGATGGGAGCGCGGTAAATAGAAAAACGGGTGATCCGCCGGGGCCGTCCGGCGTCGTAACGCACCCTACGCGCCGGTCTGCGAAACATGCATAGGGTGGGTCTAGACCCACCTCACCAAGCCATATGCAAGTAACGCGATACCGGCCCAGCACTCTGCCTGGTCCGCACCGCAACGCTGCAGTGATGTTGTTGCTTGGGCATGGAACCGGGGCCCGGCTGGATTAGCGCGGTGCGCCGAGGGTGGGCAATGCCGTCTGCACGGCGCGGGTGATCAGATCGCGTAGCCAGCGATGCGCCGGGTCGGCGTCAAAGCGCGGATGCCAGATGGCCGCGATTTTGAGGGTGGGCGTGGCGACGGGCAACTCGAAATGCTGTAGCCGGGGCGCGCCCGTTGCAGCGCTGGCCAGCGCGTGGCCCAGGCTGGCCGACGACACCAGGCCCAGCGCATCGCAATTGCCCACAATCTGCATCGCATTGGCAAAGTTGGGCACCACCAGCGCGACGGTGCGGCGCAGACCAAGTTGCTCCAGCGCCATATCCACCGGCCCCGCAAAATCCGCCTTGCGCGACACCACCACGTGCGGATAGCTCACGTAATGGGCTGCCGTGATCGCCGCATGCGCCAACAGCGGATGCCCGACCCGGCAGATGCCAACAAAGCGGTCTTCAAACAGCAAACGCGTTTTGATTTCGGGGGCGAGCGTGCCCAGCGTGCCGATTTCCAGATCAATGGCGCCATCGCGTAGCGGCTGCGCATCCTTGTCAAATTTGGGCGTAAAGCGCAGGCAAACGTGGGGCGCCGTGCGGGCGAGCGCGGTGAGCAGGGTCGCGCCCACCAGATCAACCAGGCCATCGTTGGCGCGCAGCGTAAACGTGCGTTGCAATGTGGCTGGATCAAAGCTGCTGCGCGCCGGCTGCAGCACGCGCTGGGCCGCTTGCGCCAGGCCTTGTACCTGATCGCGCAGTTGTTCGGCGTAGGGCGTCAGCACCAGATTGCGCCCGGCCTGCACCAGCAAGGGGTCGCCGGTGGCGCTGCGCAAGCGCGTTAGCGTGCGGCTCATGGCGGATGGGCTTAAACCCAGCCGGCGCGCGGCGCGGGTGACGCTCATTTCCGTCAGCAACGCTTCCAGCGCGGGCAATAAATTAAGGTCTACAGATTGCATGGCGGATGCTTTCCAGGTGTGCATGGCATGCAATCGATTATTGCATGTGATGCGGCTGGTGCAAGTCCGGTCGGGCGCTCAGAATCAAACGCGTTCCCACATCACACCGAGGTACGCCCGATGAGCGCTTCCATACAACAGCCCGCGCAACCCACCTTGTTATTGATCGGCGCATCGCGCGGCCTTGGCCTGGCGATGGCGACCGAGTTTTTACAGCGCAACTGGCATGTGACCGCCACCGTGCGCGGCACCCGGCCAACGCCTTTGCATGAGCTGGCTGATCAGCACGCAAACGCCTTGCAGATCGAGCAACTGGATATCACGCTACCCGAGCAGATTGCCGCGCTGCGCGAGCGCCTGGCCGAGCGCCAGTTCGACATGTTGTTTGTCAACGCTGGCACCGCCAATACACGGCAGGACGAAACCATTGCCGATATCTCCACCGATGAATTTGTCCGCGTAATGCTCACCAATACGCTGGGCCCGATGCGCGTGGTGGAGGCCTTGCAGCATCAGGTAAAGCCCGACGGTTTGATCGGTGTGATGTCGTCGGGGCAGGGCAGCATCACCAATAACGAAAAAGGCGGGCACGAGGTTTATCGCGGCAGCAAAGCGGCGCTTAACCAGTACATGCGCAGCTATGCCGCGCGCCACGCTGGCGAACCGCGTGCGCTGCTGCTGATGGCGCCAGGCTGGATCCGCACCGAACTTGGCGGCCCGGATGCGCCGTTTGGTGTGGCAGAAACCATGCCTGCCATCGTTGATGTACTGCTGGCTAAACGCGCGCGACCGGGCCTGGAATATCTGGATCGCAATCATCGTGTCGTGCCGTGGTAAAGCGCGCTGCGCTACGGTAGCGCTGCGTGGCGCCCCGGCCGCCGTGCGCGCAGCGTGCTGCGCGGTGAATAACGGCGCTGCGCAGGCGCCGCTTTGCTCAACCGGCCGCGCGTTTCCACTGCTGGATCTGCGCCAGCGTGGCCGTTGCGCCGCCGCAGACGATCACCAGCACATTGGCAAATTCCGCCAATGCCTCCGGCTGATACGCCCATGCCAAAGCCGCGCCGCAAGCGGGTTCGACCAGTACGCGGTGATCATTCAAAAAGCGTTCGCAGGCATCCAGCGCCTGGGCGTCCGAGACCAGCACGCTGCGTAAGGAACGCTGTTGCGACCAGGCAAATGCCTGATCACAAACCTGCTTGGCGCCCAGCGAGGTCGCAACCGACTCGATGCGTTCGATGGCGGTGGGCTTGCCTGCCTGGATGGCGGCGTGCAGCGAGGCGGCGCCGTGGGTTTCTACCGCCAGCACGGGCACGTCAGGCCAGCCATTGCGCTGCAAACCTTCGAGTACGCCGCACAACAAACCGCCGCCACCCACCGACAACACCACCGCGTCGGGTTTGAGGCCGCTGTGGGCCACTTCGTCGATCATGCTGGCGTGACCGGCCCAGAGCAACGGGTCGTCAAACGGATGGATAAACGCATCGGTGGGCGAGACCAGCGTTTGCGCCAGCTGGTTGGCTTCTTGCCAGGAAGCGCCGTGCACGATCACTTCAGCGCCTTCCAGCTTCAGCAGTTCAATGGCGCGCGCGGTGGTGGTTGCGGGGACGACAACGGTGACCGGCAGGCCGAGTTTGCGTCCGGCATAAGCCACGGCCAGCCCGGCATTGCCCCCCGAGGACGAGATAAAGCGCCGCGCGCCCCGGCTGTAATGCGTCTCGCAGGCGTGGCCGACGCCGCGCAATTTAAACGAGCCGCAGGGCTGCAGGGCTTCCATCTTGAGCCAGACGGCAGTATGGGCAGCGGTGCTAAGCGGTCGCGATTCAAGCAGAGGCGTGGCGATATGCAAAGGCATGGGCAAGACCAGAAAGAGGGCGTGGAAAGCACTTATGCCGCACGCCCGGACGCCGGTCAACTGCCCGCAGCGCGGCGCGCGGACCGCGTGCGCACGGTGCGGAGCGTCGCATCGGGTGGTGGCGATCAGCCGCGCCTGGCCAGTGCGGGCTGTTGCAGTCGGATGACTTCCTACCCTTTATGGCGGTGCATTGCCCGGCTTTGCGGTTTAACGGGCCGATATTGCTGTCATCCGCCCACGATACAAAACCTGCCTCACAGCGCCACAGGCAGGGCCTGCGCCATGCGCGTTGTAGGACGCGTATGGGGTGATGACGTGGCGGTAGGTGGTCGCTGATACCCGCTGCATCGGGCCTTGGCCAGCATGCGGGTACCGCCTGAATAGAAGGGCGGCTCAGCTAACCGCAGGAGATCTCCATGTTTATCCACAACAAACGACTGCAATACACCGTCCGGGTGGCACAGCCCAACCCGGGTCTGGCCAACCTGTTACTGGAGCAGTTCGGTGGCCCGCAAGGTGAGCTTGCTGCTGCCATGCGCTATTTCACCCAGGCCGTGAGCGAGGACGATCCGGGCCGCAAGGATTTGCTGCTTGATATCGCCACCGAAGAACTGAGCCATCTGGAAATCATCGGCTCCATCATCGCCATGCTGAACAAAGGCGCCAAGGGCGAACTGGCCGAAGCCACGCAAAGCCAGGCTGATCTGTACCGTGCCATTAACGGTGCCGGTAACGACAGCCATGTGACGCAAGTGCTGTTTGGCGGCGGCCCGGCGCTGGTCAATTCGGCCGGGGTACCCTGGACGGCGGCGTATGTGGACACCATCGGCGAACCCACCGCCGATTTCCGCTCCAACATCGCCGCTGAAGCCCGCGCCAAGATTGTGTACGAGCGCCTGATCAATGTGACTGACGATCCGGGCATCCAGGAAGCACTCGGTTTTTTGATGACGCGCGAAGTGGCGCATCAGAAGTCGTTCGAAAAAGCCTTGTATTCAATCCAGCCTAACTTTCCGCCGGGCAAAGCACCGGCCGACCCGGCGTATTCGGACCTGTATTTCAAGATGTCGCAAGGGGCCGAACCCGAGTTGGGGCCGTGGAACCAGGGCAACGGTCTGGAGCTGGTGCTCGATCCGCAACCGGCCGTCGATGGCGGCAGTGGCGGCGCGACGGTCGAATTGCCCAAAGATCAGATCGCCAACCTTAAAGCACTGGCACGTCGCACTATGTCAGACCCTGATATCGACCCGGTGACCGGGGCCGAACTGGGCCAGACGCCGCAACCGGAATAAGCGTTGCCGGGTTTGCCCGGATGACGGCTGTAAACAAAGCGCCTCCAATCGGAGGCGCTTTTTGTTTGCGGCGGCAAGGTGGCCCCGGAGCGCGTGGTGGGCGATCAGACGGGCGCAGCAGGCTGCGGCGGCGCGGCCGGGACGGCCATATCCTGCTCGCGTCGGGCATTGCTTTGGTAAATCAGGAACAAGGCCAGCGCCAACAGCACCAGGGCGCATTCGCGCTTTGGGCCCAGCGTGATCACCGCATTGCCCAGCCAGCCAAAGTGATCAATCAGCAAGCTCATCAGCAACTGGCCGCTGATCACCGCGACGGTGGCGGCGGCGGTGCCGATGCGCGGCATGGCAAAGACGATGACCAGCATGTAAATCACGCCAAAAAACGCCCCGCCCACTTGCCAACGCGGCACGCTGAACAAGGTGTGGGCGTGGGGTGGCTCCAGAAAAAAGGCCAGCAAAAAGCTGATCAGCGTACCCAGCGCAAAGGTCAGCCATGCGCTTTCCAGCACCCCGACCTCAGCACCCAGCCGCCCATTGATCGCGGATTGCGCGCACAACACCGCACCGCTAACGATCACCAGCAACAACATCAACCAGACCATGGTTCTTCCTTGATTAATGAATCAGCCAGAGCGCGGCCAGAATGGCGAGCAGCGCGCCTACGCGATAGCGATCTACCGCGCGGCGGGCACTCCCCAGCAGACCCCAGTGATCAATGATCAGACTGGCAGCCACCTGGCCGAACAAGATGCCCACCATGGTCAGGCCCACGCCGATATGCGGCGTAGCCAGCGTCAACGCCACCACATACACCGGGCCGAGGATGCCGCCGGTAAGCAGCCAGCGCGGTTGCGCAAACAAGCGCCCCAGGCGCGGCCGACTAAAGATCAGGCCCAGCGTTAATAACACGGTGCCGATGCCAAAGATGCCTAGCGTCGCCCACAAATGCCCGGCCGCCGTGCCCAAGGGCCCCAGCAAGCCGGCCTCTACCGATAAGCCCATGCCCGCCAGCACCACCAGCGGCAATACCCAGAAATGCTTCACCACGCCGTCCCTGCCCAGAAAGAGGCGCTATCGTGCAGGCTTGCGCTAATCGCTACAATCCAGCCCTTAAACAAAACAGTATTGCGATTGCAGCAATCATCGACTGCGACCCGGGAGGTCTTATGCATCTGAAAGCGCATCGCTTTTTTGCCATGGTGGCGACGACGGGCAGTTTCTCGGCTACGGCGCGGCACTTTGGCGTGCCCGCGTCTTCGGTGTCGCGCTTTATTGCGGCGCTGGAACGCGAGCATGGTCAGCAACTGTTGTATCGCAATACCCGGGCGGTGACGCTGACCGAAGCAGGTGAGCGCTATTACGCGCAAATCCGCGAGGTACTGGAGTTGCTCGATGCCGCCGACGAGCAAATCGCGGGTTCCGGCGCTGATATACGCGGCCTGGTGCGCATCAACGCGCCGGTGGCGCTGGGCCGCTTGCATATCGCACCGCTGCTGCAGGGCTTGCAGCAACGCCATCCGGCTTTGATGGTGGAACTGATCCTGACCGATGCCTATATCGATCCGGTGAGCGAGGGCATCGACATGACTTTGCGGGTGGGGCAGGCGGCGGATTCGGGTCTGATCGGGCGCACGCTGTGCCAACAACGTTACGTGCTGGCAGCCAGCCCGGATTATCTGCAACGGCACGGCCAGCCGCTGCTGCCGCAGGATTTGCGCCAGCACCACGGCCTGGTCTATCAAGGCGCGAGCGGGCGCCAACGCTGGTATTTTCGCCAGGCCGCGGACCCGGCCGTGACCGTGATCGACGCCGACGGCCCGCTGCGGAGCAATAACGCCGAAGTGCTGGTCGAAGCGGCGCGCGCCGGGCGCGGCATCGTGCTGTTTCCGCGCTGGCTGTTTCGCCGCGACGATTTCAGCACGGGCGCGCTGCAACGGCTGCTGCCGGACTGGGACGTGTCAGAAGAAGCCAGCCCGAGTCAGATCAACCTGCTCTCGCCAGAAAACCGGCTGCGCTCGCCCAAGGTGCGCGCGGTGTCGGCGTATTTGCTGGATGCAATCGGCACGCCACCCTATTGGGATGCGGCCGACTGATCCACGCCGCGTGTTAGAGGATGTTGCTGTGGGCGCTGCGGCACGACCGCGACGCCGCTGTTTGCCGCTGACCAGGGATGGGGCGGTGCGCAGATGGCAGCCATGCCCTGGCGTTAACGCCCGCTGCGCACCGTCTATCTAATGTTGGCAAAGCATTTCGGCCGCAGCGCGGAATCGGCGTAGGGTGGATCGAACGCGGCTCGGGAATGCCACCGGGTGCCGCGCAGGAGCAGCATCATGTCCAATATCTCCATCCCCGATCGTCGCAAAGCCGAGCGCATCAACTGGGCCAGCCATCGCAATGCCAAAGTCGCCGAAAGCGCGCCGGTGCCGCGCCATGTGGCGCGCAGTCTGTACAAAGGTTTTGGTGGCAGCAGCGCCTATACGCTTAGCCCCGCTAGCGCGCCAGATGTTGAAACCGCCGCCAACGATCAGCCCTGAACACGCCGCCGCCTGCTGGCAGGGATCAAACAAAAACCCGCAATTGCGGGTTTTTGTTTTGTGGCAGCACCTTTACGCTGGCCGAGGCCGCCGCCGCGCACCAGGGCGCTGAACCGGGCGGCATTCTCAGGCTTGCGCCGCGCGATCTGCTCTGTGCTTGCGTTGCCGTGCCAGCAAAGCCACCGCGCCGATGCCAAGCAAGGCCCAGCTTTCGGGTTCCGGCACCGCGGTGGTGATGTTGGCACTGGTATCCACCACAAACGCAAAGGTATAGGTGCCCGGCGCGTCCACATCGATATACCGCTCAAAAATGCCACTCCGGCTTTCGCTGCCGCTGGCGGTCCAGCTGTGGTCATCGATGTCGCCATTGGTGGGTTCGCTGCCGAAATTGGTCTCGAACAGATTGCTGGTGGTGACTTGTGCCCACGACTGCATGCCCACCACCGAGGCGGTAAAGGTATAGGGCAGGCGCATCCAGATGGTGCCGGGCGCAGTCACGTTTACGGTCCAGGTGCTGCCTAGCTGGATGCCAGCCCAACCGTTGTCCCCGTTCACCTGCGCGTAGTCGCGCATAGTCGGCTGGCCCGCGCTGCCGTCGGTGCTGACCAGGCCGGACTGACCATTGGGAAAGCTGAAGGTGGCATTGGGATCGGTCGACGTCCAGGCGCCAGCGGGGTCGTAATAGACGTAGGAAAACGGCGAGTAATCCCCCAGCGTTACCGTGCCGGTACTGCCGGGTCGGTCGATAAAACTGAGCGCCGCCTGATCCCAGTAAATAGACAGGCCCGCGTTGACCTGCGCCTCGGCAAAGACGCAGGGGCTGAGCAGCAGGCTGGCAATAAACCCGATCGCACGTTGCATGACGGCACTCCTTATCCAGGGCTAGATAGAAGCTGCATGTCAGCATAGCTAAAGCAATTACGAAAGTAGCGGCCGCCTGGACGGCGCGGCAATCGATCAATGGCCGCCTTGTGTAGGTGCAACGCCCCTTTTTGTCGCGCCCGCCTGCCCCAGAACGAGCAGGGCACCTGGCAGCGATTGCCGTTGCCGCCGACAGCGCGCCCAGCCCCCCGCGCGCACACTGCAATCTCACCCGCAGCCAGACAAAGCGGGAACCCCACACGACTGAATGGAGAAGGACGATGGCTGATACCAAAGATCTGAAGCACGAACCGAATCACGACCCGGTGACCGGCGAAGGCGAGTTTCACCCGGCGGGTACCGCTGGCGGTGCCGCAGTGGGCGGCGCAGTTGGCATCGGTGCAGCGGCAGCGGCTGGTGCCGCTCTGGGCGCTGCAGCGGGGCCGGTAGGGCTGGCAGCGGGCGCGATTGTCGGCGCCGTGGCCGGTGGCCTGGCAGGCAAAGCCGTGGCTGAGCGCGTCGATCCGACCGTGGAAGACGCCTACTGGCGCGAAAGCCATGCCACGCAAACATTTGCGGCAGGCCGCCCGTTTGATGATTTCCACGGCGCTTATCGCACCGGCTATGAAGGCGCTGACCGCTATCCGGACAAGACATTTGATGAAGTCGAACCCGATCTGCAAGCCGATTACACGCGTAATCGGGGCGATTCAACGCTGGATTGGCCGGACTCACGCGACGCCGCGCGCGCCTCGTGGGATCGCATCGTGGCACAACGCGTAGAACGCTAAGCGCCGCGCAGGCTGAAGTCAGGAACGGCGGGCCGGCATCAATGCCGGCCTTGCTCGTCCGCGCAGGGCGCCGTATTTGCGGCGCCCGCAGTCATGTCTGAGCGATGCACGCTGGCGGGGAGGCCCTATGCGCAAGTTAACCTGGATGTTATTGACGTCGCTGTGCGTGGCAGGCTGCGGCACGCCCAAGGCCAGCTTTTATCCCATCGCCGCCAAAGACCGCAAAAACGTGGCCACGGTGGTGGTGGGCGTGGATACGCTGACCGAAAGCGAATGGCGTTACTGGAGTTATGCCAAAGCAGGTGGCGGCTCGGTCAGCAAAAAGCCGGCCGACGACGCCTTTGTGATCAAACTGCCGCAGGCGCACAGCATGATCGTGATTGAAGTGCCCGCCGATGACAGCGGCCGCTTTGGCCCCGATGTATTTGCCACCGGTGGCAAGACGTATTTCCGCTATTGCAAGGGCGATCAGGTGCCCGCGGTACCGTTGAAGGCGGGTGAGGTGGTGTATGTCGGCGACGTGCATTTGACCAAAGATAAAGGCCTGTTCAGCCTGGCGTATGGGCACGATTTTGCTGCGGCGAAAAAGTTTGTCGCGCGCGATTACCCCGAGCTGGTGGCCAATTTGCGCGATCGACCCTTCAAGAACTTTAAAGTGACCAGCGTTTGCGCGGCGTGAGCGGCGTAGTGACTAGAGCACCACCTGCCCATGCATGGGGTGGGTCTAGACCCACCTTTCAAAGACGCACGTGATTGCTACTTTGCTTGCCGGCTTTGGGTGGTGGGTCTCGACCCACCCTATGGGAGATGCATGCGATTGGAACTTTGTTTGCCGGCTTTGGGTGGTGGGTCTTGACCCACCCTATGCATGCATAAGATGGGTCTGGACCCGCGCGATAGCGGTTTTAGCTCACCGTGCTGTGGTCGGGCGCGGGGGCGCCGAAGGCGAGGCGGATGTATTTTCGGCGTTCGGGGAAGGTCGAAAGGTGTTCGCTCAGGCTGACCAGCGCGGCACGATCCGGATCGTGGTCAGCGCGCTCGCTCAGGGTGTGTGCCAGTGCCCCTTTGATAAAAGCAAACTGGCCTGCATTCATCGATTTTTCGGTCATGATGCTGCCTCCTTGTGATGAACCGGAAATCACCCCAGCCTGGCCCGTTACTGCGTTTTTGCCCGCTACGAATGCGGCGGCGGAACGGCCTGCTGCGGTGTATTTCGATAGTTCTTATTGTCCGCTTGTAACAGCGTTTGCTTTATCGGCCATGCGCACATCCCGTTGTCATCTAAAGCCTGAGGCGCCGTTAAGGCGCAAGCGGTTTGGGTTGCAGGCCGAATGCTGCCGCCCATGTCTCATTCTGGTGCGCTGCAGGCCGGGCAGCGCGCCGTATCAAACCGCGCCACCAACACGGTCCGCCGCCGCAACCGCACCTACTGCGCCGCGCCCATCCGCGCCACGCTGCAACTCATCCGCGCTGCATGCAGTTCATCGCGCCTGATGACGGCTGGTCGCAAGTCCAGCCGGGCCAGCCCGCTTGTGCCGAGAATGGCTACATCTCAACGCGGAAGCCGACACCATGAACCTGCATCGTTTAGCCCTTGCCCTGACCAGCCTGATTGCCCTGCATAGCGCCGCCTGGAGCGCACCCGCATCCGCCCCGGCCGCAGCAGTGCAAGCTGAGCCGGGCTTGCCCGAGCGCAGCAAACTGTTGTTCTGGTCACCCGAAGAGCAACGCGTTGGCTATCAACAGATGGAACGGATTTTCCCCGGCCGCACGGCGCCTGCCGCCGCCACGCCCAGCACCTTGCCCGTAGCCGCCCAGCGCATCGACGTCTCCTTTAACTGGCAAGGCAAAACCACCGACCTGGCCCGCTATATGCAAGACCAGAATGTCTCCGGCTTGCTGGTGCTGTCGCACGGCCAGATTGTGCTGGAAAAATACGCGCTGGGCCTGAGCCAGAGCGGGCGCTGGACTTCCTGGTCGATGGCCAAATCGGTCACCTCGACGCTGGTCGGCGCAGCGATTCAGGATGGATCCATCCATAACGTCGATGATGCGGTCACCCGCTATCTGCCCGAACTGGCAGGCAGCGCTTATCGCGATGTGACGGTGCGGCAGTTGCTGACCATGACCTCCGGCGTGCGCTGGAATGAGGACTACCGTGACCCCGGCGCCGATGTGAACAAACTGGGCGCCGCGGTGATGCAGAAGGGCGATGCAGGCTTGCTCGATTACATGGCCAGACTGCCGCGCGACACCGCGCCGGGTACCGCCTTTGTCTACAAAACCGGCGAATCCGATCTGATCGGTCTGCTGGTCAGCCGCGCCACCCAACAGCCGCTGGCGGATTATCTGTCGCAGAAAATCTGGCAGCCGGTGGGCATGGAACAAGCCGCATTCTGGGTGAGCGGTCCGCACGGCACGGCCATGAGCGGATGTTGCCTGAGCAGTTCCTTGCGCGATTACGGCCGCTTTGCCCAGTTCTTCATGCACGGTGGCAAGGCCGCCGATGGCACACAAATCCTGCCGCCCGACTGGACCCGTCAGGCCACTACCTCGGTGGCCGATACCGCCAACACCGACCATGGTTATGGCTATCAATGGTGGACCGGCGCGCACGGCACTTACACTGCGCGCGGCATCTTTGGCCAGGCCATGTACTTTGATCCGGCCAAAGATCTGGTGGTGGTGCAACTGGCGGCCTGGCCGCACGCCACTGACGCAGAGCGGGTGGCTGAGCGTGACGCGCTGTTTGCCGCCGTGGCCGCCCAGGTTCACTGAACGCACGCCACGCACAAGCCACCGCCCGCAGTGTCGGGACGGTGGCTTGTTGCATGGTGCAAGCGTGACCAGATTGATGGTCCCGCCTGGCGCGCTTCAAGCCTGCGCCTGGCTGGTAGCGTTCAGCGTCGCGTGGGCAATGGCCGAGGCCGAAATGGCCGCCGGAAAGCCGGCATAAAACGCCAGATGCGTAATCACCTCCGCCAGTTCGGGCGCGGTAACGCCGTTGCTGATGGCGCGGCGCAAATGCGCCGGCAACTCGTCGGCATGGCCGCCTGCAATCAGCGCGGCGATGGTGATCATGCTGCGGTCGCGTGGGCTCAAGGCGGCGTCTTGCCAGAATTGCGGGTAGAGCGTGTCGTCGACAAATTGCGACAGTTTGGGCGTAAACGCGCGGGCTGCTTCGCGCGGACTGCTGAAATCAAGCTTGCTCATGATGGGCTCCGTTCAGGCCTGGCTGATAAATTTGTGGGTGAGATAGTGATCGATGCCTTCGCGGCCGCCTTCCGAACCGATGCCGCTTTCCTTCAGGCCGCCAAAGGGCAACTCGGTGGCCACGATGCGGTATTGATTGATGCCGATCATGCCGGCTTCCAGCCGGTCGCCGACGGTCATGGCCGTGCGCACGTTGCTGGTAAACGCATAGGCAGACAAACCGTAGGGCAGGCGGTTGGCCTCGGCCAGACCGTCTTCCAGTGCATCAAACGGCCGCAGGATGGCGATGGGGCCGAACGGTTCTTCATGCATGACGCGGGCGTCCATCGGCACATCGGCCAGTACCGTCGGTTCAAAGAAATAGCCATCGCGCTCAATGCGTTTGCCGCCGGTCAAAACGCGCGCGCCACGGGCAATAGCGTCGGCCACCAGTTCTTCCATCTTGGCCAGTTGGCGCGGGTTGGCCAGCGGCCCCACTTGCGTGCCGGGCTGCAGACCATCGCCCACTTGCAGCGCGCGGGTGGCGGCGATAAAGGTCTCGACAAACTGCGCGTATACGCCGCGCTGGATCAAAAAACGCGTGGATGAAATGCAGATCTGCCCGGTGCCGCGAAAGCGATTGGCGGCGCCTTGCACGGCGGCTTGCTCCACCTCGGCATCGTCAAACACCAACACCGGGCCGTGTCCGCCCAGTTCCAGCGTAATCGGCTTGACGCCCGCACCTGCGCGCTCGGCCAGCAAGCGGCCAATCGGCACCGAGCCGGTGAAGGTGACTTTGCGGATCAGTGGTGAAGCAATCAACTGGCGCGATACCTGGTCCGGCACGCCAAACACCACTTGCAGCACGCCTTTGGGCAGACCCGCATCGTCCAGCGCCCGCGCCAATGCCAGAGCGGTGGCGGGGCTTTCTTCGCCTGGCTTGATAATGACGCTACAACCGGCCGCCAGCGCTGCCGACAACTTGCGCGCCGGGGTAATGGCCGGAAAATTCCACGGCGTAAACGCCGCCACCGGGCCGATGGCCTGGCGCTTGACCAGTTGCTGCACGCCGGGCCGGTTGGACGGCACCACGCGGCCGTCGATACGGCGCGCTTCTTCAGCAAACCATTCAAAGTAATCCGCGGCGCGCAGCACTTCGTCACGTGCTTCGGCCAGCGGTTTGCCTTCTTCCAGCACCATCTGGGTGGCGATATGCTCGGCACGCTGGCGTATCAGCGTGGCGGCTTGTTTGAGAATGCGCGCCCGTTCGGCGGGGGCGGTCTGGCTCCACAGTCTGAAACTGGTCTCTGCGTGGCTTAGCGCGGCATCCAGATCGGCGCTGCTGGCCAGCGGCACCTGGCCGATTACAGCGGCGCTGGCGGGGTTGATGACAGCGGCGGTGGTGCGCGCTTGCGCGTCGATCCACTGGCCGCCAATAAACAAGAACAGCGGATCATATTCTGCGGTTTGCATGGTCAGGCTCCTTCGGACTACACGGGTGGAAACAGAGGTGTGGTGCGCGCAGAAAGGAGCTTATGCCGCTGAGCTTTGGTCGATAATACCGCCGTCACCCATAACGGCTTTGCACGGGACGCATAGATGCAGATCGAAAAGATGGCAGAGTTTCTCGGCGTATTTGCCGACGTGGCGCGCGAGGGCAGCTTCTCGGGCGCGGCGCGGCGGCGCGGCATTACGCCGTCGTCGGTGGCGCGGCAGATCGATGCCCTGGAGGCGCAACTGGCAGCACCGCTGTTTATCCGCTCCACCCGCCTGCTGACGCTGACCGATGCCGGCCACACCCTGTTGCTGCGGGCGCGGCACATCCTCGACGCGCTGGCTGATGCGCACCAGGAAGTGGCTTCGATGAGCGGGCAAGTCTCGGGCACTTTGCGCGTGGCGTGTTTCCCCAGTTTTGGCAAACGCTATGTCATTCCGGTAGTCAGCGCGCTGATGCGGCAATATCCCGCGCTGGCTATCGAACTCGATCTGACCGAACGCCTGGCCGATCCGGTGGCGGAGCGGGTGGATATCGTTATCCGCATGGGCGAGCTCGGCGACAGCACGCTGATCGCCACCCGGCTGGCCACGCAAACCCGCGTGCTGTGCGCCAGCCCGGCTTATCTGGCTGCCCACACGCCTATCCATGCCGCATGCGATCTGGCTGACCAGCGTTTGATCGACAAACTGCATGGCGCGGATCTGCTGGGCTGGGCTGATCTATTGCCGCAAGCGCTGCGGCAACTGGGCAAACCCGCCGTGTTTTACTGCGACGATTTTGAAGCGATGCGCCTGGCCGCATGCGAAGGCCTGGGCGTGGCGTATTTGCCGGATTGGGTAGTGGGGCCGGATATTCAGGCGGGCGAGCTGGTGCAGGTGTTACCGCAATGGTCGCAACAAGCGGCCAGCCGTACTGGCATCCATGCCTTGCGCGCATTGCGCCAGCCGTCACCGCGCGTGACCGCCTTGCTGGATGGTCTGCGCGCGCACATCGGCACGCCGCCGCGCTGGGCCGTGGACGCGCGCACAGCAGCGACGTCGGACTGAGCGCACGACGATTTGACCAGGCATTTTGATTCAGGAAACCGACGGCATGCACATCTCTCGTTTACCTCTGTTCAGCGCCGGGCTGGCGCTGGTTCTGGCGCTGCCGCTGGCGCAAGCGCGCGATCTGGAATTTGGCGGCTACACCTGGACTGTACGCAGTGGCCGCGGCGGGCCGGGGCCGAATGCATGGGATGAGCGCAATGTCTGGCTGGATAAAGACGGCCTGCATTTGCGCATCAGCTACCACGACGGCGCCTGGTATTGCGCCGAACTGACCACGCGCCAGGCGCTGGGCTTTGGACATTACCAGGTCGAGTTGGCGGGACGGCCGGATTTGTTTGATCGCAATGTGGTGTTGGGCTTGTTCAATTACGCCGGGCCGGATGGCAATAACGAGATCGATATCGAGTTTGCGCAATGGGGCAAGGCCAACAATCTGGATCGTCTCAACTGGACGGTCTATCCGGCGCATGGCGGCAGCAAAGCCGGGCATGTCGCGCTGCCGTTGCAGCTGGACAGCAATGCCAGCACGCATTTATGGACATGGTCGCCCAAGGCGGTGGAATACCTCAGCTACCAGGGTTGGCTGTCGCAAAGCACCACACAGCCGGTGATCGGGCGCTGGCATTACGCGCCGCCGCAATTGGCGGCCGTGCCGCAAACCCCGATGCCGCTGCATTTGAATCTGTGGCTCAACCATGGCGAGGCGCCGACCGATCGCCAGCCGGTGGAAGTTGTGCTGCGCTCGTTCTCGTTTGAGCCGCTCTGACACCGGGCCCGCGCGCTGCGGACTGACCTGGTGCAGCTGATTGCAGCGGCGCTGCGGCGGGCCATCGGCACATAAAAAAACGGCCGCGCGCAATTGCGGCGGCCGTTGCTGCGGCAGGCAGCGCTTTATTGCACAAAATCCACCGCGTCGTACGCTACGCCGGGGCTCAGATAGGTGGTGCCGGACGAGCCGCTGATCACATTGATGGTCAGCGTATTAGTACCCGCCACCAGCGCGCTGGCGGGCACGCTATAGGTGTACAGCGTGTTGTTGCCGCGATAGGTGCCCACCGTCATGTTGCGGGTATCCGGCTGGCTGGAGGCAGTGGGGTTGGCCGAGCTCCAGTTATTGACCACGATCTGCGGCCGGCCGCCGGCGTAGGCGGTGGTGATGCCGATACGCACTTTGCTGGCCACCAATTGGCTGGCGCTCAGATTGAACTGCACGACTTGCGCGCCATTGACGCTTTTCCAGCTATAGGCCGGGAAACCGGTGGCGGCGGTGGACGTGCCCACCACAAAAGTGCCCGGCGTCCAGCTGGCCATGCGCACATCGGACGGATGCATGCGGTTGACCTTGTCGCCATTGAGCAACTCCAGTGGCGTGCCATCCCAGTCGCCGATGCGCCACAGCGCGGTGGTCGCGGACGGATCGTTGCTGATGGCCAATGCGCCCAGATTGAGCGTGCTGCCGGCGCTGACGGTGACGTCCTGGCTGGCAACGGCCAGCTCATTCTTGTAGACCTGCATTGCATAGGTGCCGGGCAACATGCCCGCGCAGCTGAAATTGCCGCTGCTGGCGTCGATGGTGGTCCAGTACTGCGCAGCGCTGTTGGCAAAGGCCACGGTGTAGCGATAGTTACTGTCGCGGCCACTCACCCCGGTGCCGCTGACGGTGCCGCGGCCGCTGGCGCCCACCCAGCCTTTGAGGCCCATATCGGCATACCAACTGGTGTCGATGATGTCGGGCGCGCTGCCGTCGGTGAAGGCGAGGGCGTAGGTATTCAACACGCTGGTGCGGAAGGCCTCGGTCTGCGCCATGCCGTAGTTGATGATGTAGGTCAGTTGCTGCTGCGTGCTGGTGCCCTGGTTAAGCAGGCTGCGGTAGAACGGGCCACCGGACATGCCTTCGCTATTGCCGCGTACCACCCACATGCCCACACCGCTGCCTTGCGCGCCGATGTAATACCAGTCACGCAAACGCTGGTTGGAATAATGCTTGGATCGGGTTTCGCCATTGGCCGTGCCAAAAATATCGGCCGATTCGATGGTGCCGGTGATATCGGTCAGATCGGAAGCAGCCGGGCCGGTTGGCACTTGCGACTTGAGCGCGCGCACCAGATAGCGCACAAAGCCTTCGTTCACCTGGTTGGGTTCGGACGCAAAGATCGTGCCCATATACACGCGTGGATCGCCACGGCGCGCCAGGTAGTAGTGCGTCATGTCGCCGGCGGTGACCGTGATACGGATATGGTCGGCATCCAGAAGCGCGGCGTCGACCACCACGGCGTCTTCGTTGGTATCGGTATACAGGTAGCCCGCGCCCGCATTCAGCTGCGTGCCCGCCGAGGTGTCTTGATATTCAACGCCTTTGTAGACCAGCGAGGCCAGATCGCCCGGTGCCTGGGTACTGGCCGAGTAATCGCCGCGCCGTACTTTAAACACCAGGCCAGCGCCGGTATCGACGGTGTAATAAGTGCTGCTGGTGGTCAGCCCAAAACTGCTGGCGCTACTGGTATCGAGAGTGGGCTTGGCGATGGCGGTGGTGCAGCCCGATTGCAAAGTGGCGCCGGTAGAGCCAGTGAGCACGCTGGCAGCGGCATCGCCCGCGCTGTTATCCGTGGACGTGCTGGTTGTCGTCGGTGTGGGCGTGGGTGTGGTGCCCGTCCCGCTGGAACTGGTGCTGCCGGCACCCGTAACGGTGGTAGAACCGTCGCTGCTGGCGCTGCTTGTATTTGTGGCGGTGCCCGTGGCACTGCCGGTCAAGCTGTCCCCATTCGAATCGCCGCCACAACCCGCCAGCAGCAACGTGCTGGCTACCCACAAAACGGCACCGCGTGCCCATGCCTGACTCACCATCAAACCCCCCAGTCTGGATAAGGGCCAAGCCGGCGCATCGCCGTCGCTTGGCCTGTGTTATTGATTTTTGTTTTTGTTTACTTCGAACTGGCGGGCAATCTATCACTGGCGAATCAAACGGCTGTTTAACTTGCGGACGGACGTCGGCGGACGGGCGATGGCTGTGCGGCCTGGCGGGCAGTGCCGGGCTTGCGGCCACAAAATTTGCTGCGCGATAACACGCGGGTGGGATCAGCAGGCGGACTGTTGCAGCGCGAGATTAGCGCTGTGGTTTTATCCGCCCGCAGCCAGGGTTTCGAAGGCAATCTGTTGCAATGCGCTCGCCTGCGCTGGCGAGATCCCCAACTCCGCTGCGCTGCTTTCGTGCGGGCCGAGCGTGCGTGGGTCTACGCCCGTGATCTGGCCAAACAGCACCAGCGCCGCCAGGTAATAGCCGTAGCTGCTGGCGTGGTAGTTGTCCCAGCTCCACAGATCGACCTGACCGTAGCTGATGCCGTCGTAGGGATCCGGGTCGGCCAGCCGGTTGAAGGCGCGGTTCCACGCCTCGCCAACCGGGATGACCGCCGCAATGGCCGGATGCGCGGCTTTGGCCTGGTCATAGCCGGCGCGTACATCGCGCGCCATTTGCGTGATCGGCTTGCCGTACCAGTGGCCGCCCGCTTGATAAGTCTGGTCGGCGCGGGACCAGGTCGATTCCAGATAGATCGTGACATTGGGGTTTTGCGCGGTCAGCGCGCGCGTCAGTTTGCCGCTGAAGTTGATCAGACTGGCCGGATCGCCCGGTGCAGCTTCGTCCAGCACGGAATGACTTTGCAACACCACCACGTCCCACGGCCTGGCGATCAGATCGAGCTTGTGCTGGTAATGAAAATCGAGGCCTTTGCCGGGCGCGGTTTCCAGGCTAACCGCGTAATCCAGCCCGGCTTGCCGCGTAAAGTTCTTGAACAGGCCAGGCACGCCGCCATCACCGCCGTGGTTAAGGTCGGTCACGCTGTCGGCGCGGTAATGAAAAGCCGCTGAGTTGGCGCCAAAGGTAAAACTGTTGCCGACGAACAAAATGGTTTTGCTGGCCGGTACGCTCGCCGACGCGGTGATGGGCGTTGGGGTGGCCGCCATTGCGGCCGGGGATAGTGCGAGGGTGGCCAGGCAAGCCAGCAGCAGCGAGGCCAGGCGCACGCTGTTTGCGCGCGGTGCAGGCGCGCGATGCGGCGCGGCGTGGTCGGGTTGCAGCATGGGTGAGTCTCCTTGGGCCGCGAGCGGTGAGGGGGGCAGCTTATGATCAAGAGCCCTACCGCCCGGCGGAAGTTCATCGGGTGGCCCCGCCAACACGCCGCCAGCGCGGTTTTATCGTGCATATCGGCGGTCTGACCAGGAGGAGTCCTGGTCTGTCGTGTTATAAGAAGGCGCTAAGCTGTTCACACAACAAGTTGGCCAGGTCAGGCCGCCCTAGCGTACCCATCGCCCACCTTTCGGAGACCTACCATGAACTCGCGTACTTGCCATGAATCCGCCGCCCTTAAACACAGCGAACGGCATTGTTCCACTTGCTCATTGCGGGAGCTGTGTCTGCCGGTGGGTTTGTCCACGGTAGAACTGGAAAGCGTGTCCGACCTGGTGTCGCGCGGGCGCCGTCTGCATCGCGGTGAGGTATTGTTCCGCGCCAATGGCGCGTTTGAAAATCTGTATGCCGTCCGCTTTGGTTCGTTCAAATCCAGCGTGCTGGGCGCAGGTGGCCAGGAACAGATCACCGGCTTTTCGATGATGGGCGATCTGATGGGCATGGACGGCATCGAGCGTAATACTTATTCGTCCGACATGGTGGCGCTGGAAGACAGCGAGGTGTGCACTTTTCCGTTTTCGGCCATGGAAGCGCTGAGCACGCGCATCCCGGCTTTGCGCCGTCATCTGTATCGCGTGCTCAGCCGCGAAATCCGCAATGACCACGGCATGATGTTGCTGCTGGGCAAGATGCAGGCCGACGAGCGCGTGGCAACCTTTATCCATACGCTGTCTTTGCGCCACGCCCAGCGCGGTTATTCCGGCTCGGCGTTTCATCTGCGCATGACGCGTGAAGAAATTGGCAGCTATCTGGGCCTGACCCTGGAAACGGTCAGCCGGATGTTTGCCCGTTTGCAGCAACAAGGCATCCTGGATGTGCAGGGCCGGCTGGTGACCATTCTTGATATGGACGCGCTGGAAAACATCGGCGCGGCCTGTAAATAAGCGTGTGACAGGCGCGGCGGTGGGGCCGGGGGCCGGTCCAACCGTCCGCTACGGCCGCCTTGGTCTCATAACCGGAAACGCGCTACCGATTGATGCAGCGCCGCCGACAATCGCTCCAGCTCGGCCACATTCTGATTGGCCACCTGGACCGAGTGCACCGCGCTTTCCACCATTTGCGCAATTTTCTCCACATTATTGGCGACGGTATTGCTGGCCAGGCTTTGCTCGGCCGCGGCATTGGCCACATCGCGCACGCGTTCCAGGCTGGCGTTGGCGCCGTGGTTGATTTCGCGCAGGGCCGTGGCGGCCTTGCGTGACATTTCCACACTGCCGGTCACCAGCGGCGTAACGGCCTGCATGCTTTTGACCGCGTCGGCAGTGTCGCTGCGGATGCGTTGCACCATCTGATTGATCTGCGCGGTGGCTTGCGTCGTACGCTCGGCCAGTTTGCGTACTTCGTCCGCCACTACGGTAAAGCCGCGACCTTGTTCGCCGGCGCGGGCGGCCTCGATGGCCGCGTTGAGGGCCAACAGATTGGTCTGATCGGCAATGTCCTTGATCTGCGCCGACATACCTTCAATCTCGCGCGAGCGCTCGGCTAGGCCCACAATCAGCTCGGCCGCATGCGTCACATCACCGAGCAAATCGTGGATCTGGCTGGATACCTGGGTAACCAGTGCGTCGCCCTGATCGGCCAGTTCGGTGGTGCGGGCGGAGTTGTGTTCGGTTTCGCGCGCGCTAAGCGAAATTTGATCAATGCTGACCGACATTTGCTCGATGGCCGCGGCGGTAGAGGCGGTGGCGTCGGATGACTGGCGCGAGGATAAATGGATATGGCTCATTTCGCTGGTCAAGCTGCCCGCCGCCAGCGACAACGCGGCTTCGCCCTGCTGGATGCCGGTAATCATGGCGCGCAGGCTTTCCTGCATGGTGGCGATGGCGCCGAGCAAACTCTGGCTGCTGCCGCGCACGCCCAGCTGATGGCTAAGGTCGCCCGCAGCAATCTTTAGCGCGGCCTGGCGCGCGTATTCGGGCTCACCGCCCAATTGCAGATAAATGCGCCGCGACATCTGCACCGCCAGCCCGGTCACCGCCAGCAACGACACTCCGCCGATCACCATAAAATGCCAAACCAGGCGCCACCAGGCTTGATCGATATCGTCAACAAATACGCCAAAGCCGATCAGCCAGCCCCAGCCTTCCACCTGGGTTACGCCGTTGATTTTGGGGGCAAGCGCGCTGCTGGCCGAGCGCTTGCTCATGTCATTGAAGAAGGCGAAATCGGTGCTCTGCAATTGATAGAGGTATTCCTCCACATTGCGGCGACCGCTGGGCAGTGGCGCACCCCAATCCACTTTGCCTATCACCTGCGGATTGGGGTGGACCAGGCCCACCGCATCTTTGGTGCGGGCCCACAGATAGAGCTTGCCATCGCGTAAGCCTTCAAGCGCGGCAATGGCCCGGGCTTGCGCTTCTGCATGCGACAGTTTCCCTTGTTTTTCCTGCGTCTGATACATGCTGACTTGTTGCCTTGCGAGGCCCAGTACCGCGCGGATTTCTTCGTGGCGATCGGCCAGCATGGTGCTGTGCAAAGTCTGCAAAGCAAACAGGGCCACCACATTCAGGCCCAGGATGGCGATCCCTACGATCACCGCGAGCCGTGTTGATAATTTCAATGGAGTTACTCCGAAACGTGTACCGAAAGACCTGCACACGGCCAGCACCGAGCGTGTTGGCAGTGCGTCAGGATGTTGCGTCCGGAGCCATTGTTGATCGACCTTTGCCTGAGCAATCTGACAAAAATCAAGGAATATTACGGCAGATTACGATAATTGCCGGCCACTCCAGCCATGCCCAAGCCCGGCATCCATGCCCCGCAGGCGGGCGTCTTGTTGTTTTCCTTCCACTGCAAATCATCATCTCGACAATGTTTGATCCAGGTCAGATGTAACCGGTCCTGAAGAGCCTACAAATGCGCTGTCATTCTGATATATCACATCACCCAACTTGATATATCAGGAGCGCAAGGCCGCGATTTTACTGGATTGCAGCCTTGCTCCATCACATCGAGGAGGCTGTATGACTGCATTTATGGACAAGGATTTTCTGCTGGATACCGACGTGGCCCAGCGGCTGTATCACGAAGTGGCAGCCGACTTACCTATCATCGATTACCACTCCCATCTGCAGCAAAGCGAGATCGCCAGCCGCAAGAAATTCCGCAATATCGCCGAGCTCTGGTTGGGTGGTGACCATTACAAGTGGCGCTTGATGCGTAGTGCTGGTGTAAGCGAAGACTTTGTTACCGGTAAACGCACTGACGAAGAAAAATTCCGCGCGTTCTGCAAAGTGCTGCCGCTGGCCATCGGCAATCCGATCTATCACTGGAGCCATCTGGAACTGCGCCGCATTTTCGGAATTGATCTGCTGATCAACGAGCAGAACGCCGCACAAATCTGGGAGCGTGCCAACGCCAGGCTGGCGGAGATGGATACCTGGGCCTTTCTGGAACAAGCCGGGGTCGAGGTGGCATGTACCACCGATGACCCGGCCGACGATCTGGCCCAACATGCCGCCATCAAACAGATGGCGCTTAAAACCCGCGTGCTGCCGGCTTATCGGCCCGATAAAGCCATGCGCATCAATCAGCAAGGTTTTGTCGAATACCTCGGCACGCTGGGCCGGGTGGCAGATGTGGAAATCCGCAGTTTCTCCGCGCTGATCACGGCGCTGGCCAAGCGAGTGACCTTCTTTCACCAGCAAGGCGCGCGCATCTCCGATCACGCGGTGGATGTGGCGCTGCCGGTCACCGCCTTGCCCGCCGAACAGATTGAAGCGCTGTTCCAGAAACGCCTGGGCGGCACGTTGCTAAGCGACGCTGAAGTCGCGCAATACGTGCTGGCCGTGCTGACCGGCCTCGGCCGCGTCTACGCCCAACATGACTGGGCGATGTGTCTGCATATCGGCGCGCAACGCAATAACAGCAGCCGCATGATGGCGCGGCTGGGGGCTGATACCGGTTATGACTCGATCTCGGATATGAGTTGTAGCGCTGGCCTGGCCGCCTTGCTCGACACGCTGGACCGCGAACAACGCCTGCCCAAAACCATGCTGTTCTGCCTGAACCCCGGCATGAACGAAATCCTGTCGACGCTGATCGGCAATTACCAGGACGGCTCCATCGCCGGCAAGTTGCAGTACGGCCCGGCCTGGTGGTTCAACGACCACAAAGAAGGCAATTTGCAGCAGCTGATTACCCTGGCCAATCACGGTGTGCTGGGGACTTCGGTGGGCATGGTCACTGATTCGCGCAGCTTTGCTTCTTATCCCCGCCACGATTACTTCCGCCGCTTGTTGTGCCGCCAGTTGGGGCAGTGGGTGGCCGCCGGTGAGTTCCCCGCTGACTTTGCGGCGCTGAGCACCGTGGTGCGCGGTATTTGCTACGAGAACGCCAAGCGCTATTTCGCGCTGTAACCCGGCGTTGCGGCGGCCATACGCCGCCGCAACGCCGCACCCAACCAGGCTGAGAGGGCCAAGGGCTATGCAAAAAATACTCTGCATCCACCCGGACGACGACATGTTGGTGGCGCTGGTCGATCTGGCCGCGGGCGAGTTGGTGACGTGGGAAGGCGATGCCATCCTGATCAACACGCCGGTTGCTGCCAAACACAAATTTGCCCGCCGCAATCTGGCGCAAGGCGACTTGCTCAAGCTGTATGGCGTGCCGGTCGGCAAGGCCGTGGTAGCGATCAAGCGCGGCGAAGTAGTCACCACCGACAACCTGCAGCATTACGCCGCCGAAGTTGAAATCACCGCCACCGCACCGTACCAATGGCATGCGCCCGATATGCAGCGCTGGCAAGGCGCCACGTTTGAGGGCGTGGTGCGGGCGGATGGTCGGGTGGGCACGGCCAATTACTGGCTGATTTTTCCGCTGGTGTTCTGCGAAAACCGCAATGTCGAACATCTGCGCAACGCGCTGGAAGGGCCGCTCGGCTATGCCAGCAATGATCTGGCCGCCTATACCCTGGCCTTGCTGGGCGAAGAAATGGAGGCGCCGCCGCGCGCCGTTACCCGCCCGTTTGCCAACGTGGATGGCGTACGCATCATCACGCACGCCGGTGGCTGTGGCGGCACCCGCGCCGATGCCCGTTCGCTCTGCCGCGTGCTGGCGGCCTATGCCGATCATCCCAATGTGGCTGGCATTACCGTGTTCAGCCTTGGCTGTCAGAACGCGCAGATCAGCATGTTCCAGGACGCGCTGAAAGCCCGCAATCCGGACTTCGCCAAGCCCTGTCTGATCTATGAGCAGCAAAAGTGGGAAAGCGAAGACGCGATGATGAAGGCCGTGTTGCAAGACACGCTCAACGGCCTCAAGGCCGCCAATGCGGTGGTGCGCCAACCGGTGCCGCTGTCCGAGCTGAAGATCGGCGTGAAATGCGGGGGCTCGGATGGCTTTTCTGGCTTGTCGGCCAATCCGGCCATGGGCCTGGTGTCGGACATGGTGGTCGCGCTGGGGGGCGCTTCGATCCTGGCGGAGTTTCCCGAGCTGTGTGGCGTGGAAGCCAGCCTGATCGAGCGTTGCCAGCACGACGACGACAAGCGGCGTTTCCTTGGCATGATGCGCGACTTTGAAGCCAAAGCGCTGGCCGTGGGCACCAGCTTCGCCGCCAACCCCAGCCCCGGCAATATCCGCGATGGCCTGATCACCGATGCCATCAAATCAGCCGGCGCGGCCAAAAAAGGCGGCACCTCGCCCATCGTGGCGGTGCTTGATTACGCCGAGCCCGCGGCTCAGCCGGGCTTGTCTTTGCTGTGTACGCCGGGCGGCGATGTCGAATCGGTGACCGGCATCGTGGCCTCGGGCGCCAATGTGGTGTTGTTTTCCACCGGCCTCGGCACCCCGACCGGCAATCCCGTCGTGCCGGTGCTGAAGATCGCCACCAATAGCACGGTGGCAAGCCGCCTCAAAGACATGATCGATTTTGATTGTGGCCCGGTGATTAGCGGCACGCCGTTGCCGGACGTGGCCGAAGACCTGTTCAAGCTGGTGGTGCAAACCGCCGCAGGCCAATACCGCGTCAAAGCCGACCGATTGCAGCAATACGATTTTATTTTCTGGAAGCGTGATATCTCGCTTTAGCCGAGTATCCCGGAGGACTTATGCAACAACTTGATCGAACTCAACCTAATACCTCGCCGATTCGTTTTGTGCAATTTGGTGAAGGTAATTTCCTGCGTGCCTTTATCGATTGGCAAATTGATCTGTTGAATGAACGCACTGGCCTGGATGCCAGTGTGGTTATTGTGCGGCCCATTGCACGCCCGGATATGCCTTTGTTGAATACCCAAGGCGGGGTGTACACCACTTTGATTCGCGGTCTGAATGAAACGGGCGTACCGGTCAAAGAATATCGGCAGATACAGTGCGTTAAAGGGGAAATCGATGCCACCGCGCGCTGGAATGACGTATTGGCTTTGGCGCACGCCCCTGCGCTGCGCTTTGTGGTTTCCAATACCACGGAGGCGGGCATCTGCATCAATAACGTGGATGGCTTCGAAGATTTTCCGCCGGCCAGTTTTCCCGCCAAATTAACCCGCTTTCTGTTTGAGCGTTATCGCCATTTTGAGGCTGCAGCCGATAAAGGCCTGGTGCTATTACCCTGCGAATTGATAGACCACAATGGCGCAGCACTGAAAAGCGCGGTGCAGCATTTTGCCGGCTTATGGAAACTGGGCGACGGCTTTAATGCCTGGCTGGATAGCGCTTGCACGTTTTGTTCGACGCTGGTGGACCGGATTGTCACGGGTTATCCCACCAGCGAAATCAGCGCGATTGAACGCGAAATGGGCTATTCCGATCAATTTCTGGTCACCGCCGAATACTTTTATCTGTTTGTGATTGAAGGCCCGGCCTGGCTGGCCGACGAATTGAAACTGGCCGGTGCTGATCTGAATATCCAGTTGGTTGATGACATCACCCCGTATAAGCAGCGCAAGGTGGGCGTGCTGAACGGCGGTCATACCAGCATGGTGCCGGTGGCCCTGCTGGCCGGGCTTGATACCGTGGGTGCCGCCCTGGAAGACCCTTTGGTCAGCCGCTTTCTGCTGCAAACGCTGGACCAGGAAATCATTCCGGCGCTGCCCTTGCCGCGCGCCGAACTCGACCCCTTTGCTGCAGATGTGTTGCTGCGTTTTCGCAATCCCTATATCCAGCACCGGCTTGAATCAATTTCACTAAACAGCTGGAGCAAATTTGCCGCGCGCGTAATGCCGCAATTGCTGCAATACCAGCGCGCCCACGGTGTGTTGCCACAACGGCTGGTGATTTCCCTGGCCGCCAATATGCTGTTGTACCGCGGCGTAATGCTGAAATTGGCGGATGACCAGGCGCATTTGCTCTGGTTTGAAGAAGCCTGGGAGAAATTCCGTACCCATCGCATTACTTTCTCTGAAATCGCCCAAGGCTGGCTGGCGAATAAAGCGCTGTGGGCTGCCGATTTGAATGAGGTACCACAACTGACCGAAACGCTGGCAAATACTTTGCAATTCATTGATATAAACGGGGTTCGCAAAGTATTGACCGAATTAGAATCAGAAAATTCCTGAAATAAAGTGAAGTCTGGAAAAACGCAATTTCACGCGCCGGTATTAAAAAGCCGGTGCGTGATAAAAAAATGCAATAGCGTCAGGCATACATAAGAGGCCGCGGTTGCCATCAGGCAACCAGCAACCCGAATCCAGTTTTGAAAGGCAGATACACCGGCAAAGACCGGTTAATTGCCAGCTTGCAAAACTTAAAGGTGCGAGGAAAAAATCATGGGTAAAGTCAAAGGAATGCGCTGGTGGATGGTCGGGATGGTCACGGCCGGATTGATCGTGAATTATCTGGCGCGAAATACATTATCGGTGGCTGCGCCGACAATGATGCATGACCTGCATATGACGACGAAAGAATATTCATATGTAGTGGTGGCATGGCAAGCGTGTTACGCCCTGATGCAACCGGTAGCGGGTTATATCCTGGATGCAATTGGCACAAAAATTGGGTTTGCGATATTTGCATGCGCGTGGTCAATTGCCTGCGCCGCCGCCGCTTTTGCGGGTAACTGGCAAGGCCTGGCCGTGTTCCGTGGCATGTTGGGCTTGACCGAGGCGGCAGGGATACCCGCCGGGGTTAAAGCCACCACCGAATGGTTTCCGGCCAAAGAACGCTCGGTTGCCATAGGCTGGTTCAATATCGGCTCGTCGATAGGCGCGCTGCTGGCGCCGCCCTTGGTGGTCTGGGCCATTATGGCTGGCAGTTGGGAATGGGCCTTTGTGATTGTGGGCGTGTTGGGTGGCGTCTGGACCGCATTGTGGATGCTGTTCTACAAACATCCCAAACATCAGAAAGCGCTGTCGGATAGCGAACGCGAATACATTCTGGCGGGCCAGGAAGCGCAATATCGCGACGAATCCAGTGCCGCTGCCGCGCCCAAGGCGCGTTGGACCGAGATTGTCAAAAGCCGCAATTTCCGCGCCATTGCCATCCCGCGTTTTTTGTCTGAACCGGCCTGGCAAACCTTTAATGCCTGGATTCCGCTGTATATGGCCACTGAACGCCATATGAATCTGAAAGAAATTGCCATGTTTGCCTGGTTGCCCTTCCTGGCTGCCGATCTGGGTTGTGTATTGGGCGGTTATCTCAGCCCGTTCTTCCACAAGTATTGCAATGTGCCGCTGTTTACCTCGCGCAAGCTGGTGATGATTACCGGTGCTGTTTGCATGGTGGGCCCGGCATGTATTGGCCTGGTGAGCAGCCCGTACACCGCCATTGCCTTGCTGTGCGTGGGTGGTTTTGCGCATCAGACTTTATCGGGCGCGTTGTATGCCATTACTTCTGACATGTTTGGCAAAAATGAAGTCGCCACTGCGACTGGCCTGGGCGGTATGTGTGGCTATCTGGGGGCAACCATCTTTACGCTGTTCTTTGGCGTGCTGGTTACGCAAGTTGGCTATAGCCCGCTGTTTGTGTTGTTGGCGATTTTCGATGTAATTGCCGCCATCACCCTGTGCGTATTGGCGCGCGAACGTAGCACCCCGGCCGTCGTGAGCATGCCGCATGCGGCCATGCCTTTGGCTGCCAAATAAAAGCCTGAGCCAAAAAAACGAGGGTAGAGGAGATAAGCAAAACGCCCGCTGAATTAATCAGCGGGCGTTTTGTTTTTGCGGCTTGGCGCGTAAAGCCAGCGCGCGTGGACGTCTTGCAATCTAGCCCGTCGCGTGCGTTAACGCGGGGTGGTGCTGGGCAAATGCGCAATAAAGTATTCCGGACGCATGGTGCGGGTGACTTCGAGGATAGGCAGTACGTGATCCAGATGCGCGCGCATGGCGGCGGTGGCTGCGGCGCCGTCGTTGTTGGCAATGGCGCTGACCACGGCTTCATGCTCGTCCACTACGCCTTCCATCCGACCTGGCATCGGCAAGGTCAGCCGCCGATAGCGATCGATCTGCGTCTTGGCCTGCAGCACCATCGGCCACACGCCAGGATGGCCCGAAATCTCGGCCAGCGCGGCGTGAAATGCTTCGTCGCCATGATGGAAACCGCGGGTATCGCCGTCCTGGGCGCAGCGGCGTTGCTGTTTGAGCATGTCTTGCAGGCGCAGGATTTGCTGCGCATCGGCGCGCTCGGCCGCTTTGGCCGCGATCGCCAACTCCAGCGCGGTGCGCACCAGCATGGCTTCTTCCAATGTATCTAGCGGAATGCGCGCCACAAACGTGCCCACGCGCGGCATGATTTCGATCAAGCCTTCATCCGCTAACCGTTGCACCGCCTCATGCACCGGGGTGCGGCTGGTGCCGTGGGCGATGGCGATGTCCTTTTCATTGATACGGGTGCCCGGCAACAGCGTCATATCGACGATTTGCTGGCGTAAATCCTGATATACCCGGCGCGCTGCGCTGGGTTGCAGTGCTGTTTTATCGGCTGCTGCGGCCGGCTGGCTGGACGCCTTCATAAGAGTTGGTCCGGTGAGGATGGAATGGGGCAGCGACTGGCGATCGAGCGCCGCACTCAATCAGTCCGCGATGTTTTACGACATCAGGCGCGGCGCGCGCCCGACGGCCATTTTACGATAAGCGCCCTGCGGCGCAGCAACCGCCACGGCAACGCAGTAGCGGCTTGAGCGGGAGCAGGGCGGCGGCCGGGGTTACAGCTGAATGCTCGGCATCGCAGTCGGCGCAATAATCGCACCGCGATGGCGGATGACTGTGCCGGCTACGGTGTTGCCGGTTTCCGCCGCACTGATCACATCGTGGCCGCACAAACGCGCCGCCAGATAACCTGCAGCAAACGAATCGCCCGCAGCCGTGGTATCGACCACATGCGCCACCGGGGCGGGCGGGATCGACACCGGCGCGTGGCCGGCCAGGCGCACCAGCGTATCGGCACCGCCTTGCTTGACCACCACTTCGGGCGTGGGCAGCGCCCAGACCTGCGCCAGCGCGTCTTGCAGCGTCATCGCTTCGGCCTGCATGGCGGTGTGGTCATCCAGGGTGATCAGCGCGATATCAGATTGGGCAAAGGCCCGCGCGTACCAGCTACGCGCTTCTGCACTATCGGGCCACAGCCGCGCCCGATAATTGTTGTCGAACACCACTTTGCCGCCGTTGGCGCGCACCGCTTGCGCCGCCGCCAGCAGACGTTCGCGCCCGGCGGTGGGCAGTATGGCCAGGCTGATGCCGCTGAAATACAGCACGTCGAGCGTGCTCAATTCGAGCTCCAGCGCACTGATTTCGGTATCAAAATAAGCCCGCGCCGCACTGCTGTCGCGCCAGTAACTAAAGGTGCGTTCGCCCGCCGCATCCACCTGGATCATATACAGGCCAGGCACCCGGCCCGGCAGGCGTGAAACCAGATGGGTATCGATGTTTTCAGCCTGCCACGCGTCCAGCATGGCCTGGCTATGCCGGTCATCCCCCAGTGCGGTGACATAACTGACCTCGGCCGGATGGCCCGCCAGCATGCGCGCCAGGTAAATGGCGGTATTGAGGGTGTCGCCGCCAAAACTACGGCGCAATTGGCCGCCCACTTGTTCCTGTAGTTCAATCATGCATTCGCCAAACAAGGCAATGCGCTGGATGGATTTCATGGTTGAGCGTCCTTGTGATTCCTGACTGAAAAGGGGCCGCGGGCAGCGCAAGATCTGCGCAGCGCGGCGAGCTAGCGCTATAGTGCGACAAGCCACAAATCCGGCGCTGATCCTGATCAAAGTCTTTAGAATTGCCCGCACCTGGTTTCGATTTATTGCCGAAAATCGGCGCATATTCCGGCCAAATAAAAAAACCGGAATACCGCGCCGGCAGCTTGCGCTGGCCAACGTGATATTCCGGTTGTTGTTGCTACAAAAAACCTCAGAAGCGTGCGATCAAACCCACGCCCACAGCACGCGGGCTATCGCCGGGTGCCAGATAGGCCGAAGAACTGCCCGAATTATTGCTGTAAACCGGGGCTTGCCCAAAATTGACGTTTTGCAACGCGTTATTCTTGATGTCGGTGTAATAGATATACGTTGAGATAAAGCGGTTGAAGTTATATTGCGCGCCTATGGCCCATTGTTTTGCGGCGTAATCGTCGCTGCTACCGGTGGTGGCATTGCTCAGACCGCCCAGTTTGGCATAGGCAATCTTTAATGTGACATCGTCCCGGATATCTTGCGCGGCCGAGATCATCCAGTCGTTTTGCTTCATGCTGCCGTCGACACTGTTTTTGCTATAGCCGTAACTGGCCCGTTCTACGCCCACGCCGACGTAGGTTTTGCTGGTAAAGGTATAAGAAGCCACCGCCTTATAAAACGAAGTGTCGACATTGTTCACCGCGCCAGTACTGAAGCCGGTGCCCTTGGCGATGTTGTCCACCAGCACGCCAGTATTGGCTTGCCGATCATAGCCGAGGCCCACCTGCAGCCCGCTCACGCTATATTTGGCGCCCAGCGAATAACGTTCGCGATTGCTACCGCTGCTTTGCGATTCATCAAAACCATACGAACCAGCAAACTGAAAACCGCTGAGGAAAGGCGAGAAGTAATGAACCGAGTTCTTCATACGCGATTCACCGCGACTGAAAATACTGTTTGAATTACCGGTCATTTGCGCGGTGGTGTTATTAAACAAATCCAGGCCATTCACGCTGAGGCCGAGGTTGCCGCCCAGCTGGCCACCGGAACCCACCAGGCTGCGATAGGCCGAGTCGTTGTTGCCCGCAATCAAACGACCAAAACGCGTGTCATCAATGCCGATAAAGGAATTGCGCGATTCCAGCGTGGCGGAGCTGCCTTGATCATTAACGCCGCCATTCTCAAAGCTGTTCAAACCGCCTTCGAGCTGCCACACCGCTTTGGTGGTGGCATTAACCGGGATCGTGCCCGAAAAACCCAACCGTGAATTACCATCTGACACCCGCCCGCGACTATCGTAAGGCGTAGCACCGCCTTCGGCTCTCACTGATTCAACTTGCGCATTCAAAAAGCCGTATACCTTGGTTTCGATCTTTAAATCGCCGATGGTGGCCGTGCCCAGATCAGCCGCATGGGCCATGCTGGACAGCGCTGTAAATACCGTTGCACCGAGCACCAGCATTGTTTTTAGATTGCAGTAGTCGACCTTCTTCATTTTTTTGACTCCCCGATTAAATGGTTTATTGCTATTCATTAAATAAAGACGAACGCATTGTTAAATTTAGCGCGCACAAATCCCCGCCCGTTAAATTAAACGGAAATTAAATACGAGGCGTGTTTAAGGTGTGCGGTGCCCGGAAACGGCTACCCGCTTGATCCGGCGGTATTATCCATATTGGCCCTTACTCGGTTTGTTATCTTATTTGTGATATATCAGAATGACGGGCCTAATATATCAGCGGGCACGCAGGGCAATAACTGATCTAGCGCAAACAATAATTCGATAGGGGCGTGGAATTGCAAGAACGGGTTTTAATGCAACAGTGCTGGCTTGGCACAGCGCTTACGGTGCGCAATTGCGAATCTATATGTCCGGATTTTGTAATTTAAATTCGGGATTTTTTGCTGGAAATGAACGGTAACTACGGAATTGACCCGCAATAAAATCAGCACCAAGCCAACTGGCACGCCACCTGGACGCCTTCGTGCGCTTCGGTCTTGATGTAGTAGCGAGCGATCCCCGGTGCGTGCTCGTTAATCCTCATCCAGAGCAGCCGGCCAGGCCAGGGCCAAGGCGATGTCCGCGCTTGTTGCTGCGGCCGGTCAGTCTTTAAATGGATGCGAATTCATCGGGAAGACAACGCTGCCCCTGTCAGCCATGACAGCCACTCTTGAACCCAAAGAACAATCGCCGCAGCGTCGGCCTGCGTAGTGGCAGCTATCTTCAAACCTGTGCAGGTGGAACTTGCCGCTGTTCTTGATCGCGCCGCCGCATCAGTTGCGAAAGTGCAGACTTATGCTTTAACCGCCTCACGCTTGCGGGATGCATTTGCATAGAATTGCCGATGCGCTCATACCGCCTCGGGCAATCGCACAGAGATATCGGGCCGGACGCCAGGCTCGACATTGAAGTGAGTGTGGGTAACACAGACATCCGCGTTGTGGATGCAGGGCAGGACGCGATCATCAAGATCGAAAGGTTTTTATATACGCGTTATTGCTATCTGACCGGGAAAGTGATCAAGGTCAGTAATGATGCGGCACAGGATAAAAAGAAAGGCTTGATTTATCCGGCACGTGTGACATTGCCGACGAATCGAATTCATGTGGATAACAAATGGGTGAATCTGACACCGGGGATGAATGTGACGGTGGAGGTTAAAACCGGGAAGAGAAGAGTTGCGGAGTATTTTTTAAGTCCGCTGGTTGAATATGCGAGTGAGAGTTTGCGGGAGCGTTGATGGGGCGAAATTTCATGATTTTTATATAGACAGCAAACAAATTATTTTATATAAATTAGCCAAAGTTCTATAGAGAAATTTTATGGTAAAGTTTACGTATTTCAATATAGTAAAAAAAGAATGTATTTCGCCTTGGGTGGCGCTATTGTCACTGGGATTTTCCTTTTTTTTGTGATTGCGAATTTGGGTGGAATGATTGGTTATTTGCAAGATAAATGTGACGAGCTAGGTGCGTGCGGGAGCTGACAACAGACAAAAGCGACGTTGATCAATATTTCATATGAGAATTACACACAAAGTAAAAATATGAGAGATGTCTCAAATAAAAATTGCATCGCCTCTAATGTGACATATTCTTATCACGTAGCCAAAAATAAATTTGAGGGGCACGGAATTTATTTGGGCCCGGAGCCATGCGAGGGGTTTCCGAAAATAGATTTGCCAATTGGTACGGAAGTATCAATATATTTCAAGGTTGATTCGCCAGGTAAATCCGTGTTGCATCGCGAAATATTTGATAAATTTTATCTATTTGACTCAATTGTTTGGCTTGCATTTGCATTTCTTATCTTGTTTGTTTCAATGAAAATAAACTTCTTTTTTTCGAAAAATTAATGGAAATATAATAGATGTCAGCTTCAGATGATGTTGCGTCCCTTGTTTCCGATTTAATGCAAAGCTACTTTGCAGGAAGAGACGCGTTTGAGGATGTGGAGAGCAATAAAAAGCTTAGTGACAGTTTTCTTGATTTTTTGCAGCTCGTTAGCGCAGGGTTAAATGTTGTCTCTGACGTTAAAGCTGCCGTCCCGTATGCCGGAGGATTGGCAATGAGCTTAGGTGGGAGCCTGACAATATTTCAGGCGGGCAAGCTCTACATGGCGGTAAAAAACGGGGAATCCGTATCTTTAGACCAGATCGCTAATATTGCAAATGGAGCATCTACGACCATAAGCCAATATATTAACACCTTAAAAACCGGCGCTACGATTAATGCCGCAGGCGAGGTCGTTTCCGTGGGGCGGGCCGGACTAATGGCCAGCACCGCCGAGATTGCGCAAACGCTGAGCATCAATTAGTCAAGCCTGGCAGCAAGCCGGTGAAGCCTTTGGTTCTAGCGGCATTGGCTGCGCAATTAATTTGTCACATTTATCGAAATTAACCGGGAATGCATGAGAATAGTTAATATAATTATGTGTGTATTATTTTTAACAGGCTCCCTTGAAGTAAGTGGCGCTGAAGGCGTTGAAGGATCCGTCCCGCGGTCAATAAAGCAAATTGCAACACTGAATTCTTCTTCCTATATATCTGCGATCGCCTTGAGTCCGGATGGGAAGTATGTCGCATCATTAAGTGATCACGATTCAAATGTGGATCTCTGGGACGTAGAGAGAGCGCGATTGGTATCGACTATCGATATTGGGGGTAATGGATTTCCGGGAGGTCACAATATTGCCTGGACCACGGATGGAAAATACGTGGCTACCTGCGGGGGGCGTCCCGTCGCTTTTAGAATCTGGAACGTATCGACTGGGGAGGTCAGGGACGTTCTGATGGGGCCGGGCAGCGGTTGCAAGTCAATGTCTGCGTCTCCAGACGGGCAGCAATTTGCTATTTCATCAAGGAAAAGTACATTAATTTTTGATGTAAAAACCTGGACGGTTGAAAAAAGCTATGCATTTCAGCTGAGCTTCCCTGTATCCAATACACAAGTGAAATTTTCTCCAGATAGCCATATGGTTGCGATCTCTCAGGTTGGATTCTGGCCCCGCGACCTGCAAAGTGGGGTTGTGCTATGGAATATGAATGAGGACAAGCCTGGCGAACCATTTCATCCATTCGGAAATCAGCAGGCGGATATCCAAGATATTGATTTTTCGTCCGATGGAAAAGAATTGGTGATGGCGATAGGCCAAACAAGCAAAGATGCTATTACTGACCCCGTAATGATATGGGACATTAAAAGAGTTAGCCCCTCGCCGCGATTCACTCCCTTAAAACGGCGCGTATCCAGAATTCAATTTAGTCTCAACGGAAAGTCGCTGGTAGTAGCCGGGCGTGACAGAAATGGCGTAATCGATATTGTTAACATAAGCGACTCTAAAGTTATCGCGGAACTGACAGTGGGAAATTATATTAGTAGTATGGCGATTGGCCCTGGCGAAAATAAGTTTTGTGTTGCAAGCGGAAACAAAATTCTTATATTGGAATACTAATATGTCGTCTACATATAATTTTTCTTTTCGGCCGAACCAACTTTGGGTGTTCCCAGGTGGTTGATCCCGCTGCAATAACCGTTTTATGCTGTTCTTTTATGCAAACACACCCCAGCAGGGGCCGGAACAAACCTACGTTAGAAGGATGTATTAATGGTCAACGACACAACCACGCCTCTGGTCATTGATATTGCGTAGCGTTTTATATCTCTCGTTCGCGAAATTGACCCGACTTGGCGTAAGGCATATTTGCGATTTTGCCTGCGCGATTCAGTTTCTGAGGCGAAGGGTTTCTACGTGTTTGAATCAGGCGTCAATGTTATTGACGTCGTCAAGCACAAAGTTTTTTTTCCACCCGATCGCAAAAAAGGGTCAAGACCTTTTGGCTGCACCAGGCAAGGCGGAGGGTGTGTTCCTGCTGGTTATAGATTCAAACTTTGATTATGAAATCAAATTTGAGTATGAGGACTTGGATCGTTGGAAAATCAGCAAATTGGGTGGTGGGACAGGGGTGCCAGTCGGTATTGAGTAGCGATAGCTAGCGCAGGCGATGGTCATCTCAGAGAGTGCACTAGAATCTAGCTCATATATGCGGGTAGAAACGTGGGTAAATGATGGCACGAGCGGTTAACAAGCTATTTAAATCAGGGCCCAATGGTGAGTGGGTTCTCTCCAGGAGGTTTTGATGGGGTCTAGTTGGCAGGAGAAGGGCTGCAGTGTTTGCCGCGGCCTTTGGGAGACCGGGCGACCACCGCCTGAATTGGCTATCAACTATGAATTGCATTCACGACTACATTGCTGTGAAGTCTGCGGAACATACTGGGAGCAGGATGAACGCTTGGCCGATACCATCCAGGAGGGAGAAGCAAAAAAGCTTTACCCAAAGGCCTTCTCAAAAGGTGGCACGTAATGGAAGCGTTTAAACCGCTGAATGACTTCGAAGCAGGATTAGAGCGGGCGCAGAGCGGAAAGCTACAGATGCAGGATATCGTTAGGCACCTGTTGGTTTCGGATTTGGCTGTGCCAAGTGCAGCAGAGGTGATGGCGGATGGAACCGGCTTTGAGCCTTTGCTATTCCCAAAAGGTGACTTCTTTATGCTTGCCTGTTTCTCAGATAAACAGCGAATTGGTGACTTTGCGGCAATGGCACCTTATTGCATGGTGATGAAAGGCCGCGACCTCTTGCGACGCCTACCTGTAAGTTACGGTCTGGTTGTGAATCCTGGCGAGAAGGTGGGATTCGATATATCACCGGAGGGAGTTGCGCAAATCATCCGCGATTTCATTTAGCAAGCAGGTAACTGATTTTGGAAAAAACGCACCTGGATTTGCCAATTCAACATGAAGCAATGGCTTGGCCTCGTGGGTGCCCTGCATATGGTGTAGATGGTTTTATGCGTTAAGGGAAAGGATCTCCCTCTTCGTTGCAGATCCAGGAAATGCTGTTCGATGCCATTACCCGTTGCTCATGACTTAGGGTGGGATTCCGTGGCGCGGCATCTACAACAACGTGCAGACTGCCGTGGACCAGGTAGGCCGGGGCAAGGTGCGTGATGCAAATATCCGCTTCAGCGTTGGTCAGCCACTAAGCTGTTCCACGCCGAGTTCCGCAACGTGGCATGGAGTTGGGAAGAGGGCCAGATTAAGGAGGCGTCTGAGCAAGTCGCCATTGGCAATTTGCTGGCCCCGCTAAAACACTGGTTGGCCAGCCAATGTTCATCAAGCGAAAATTTAAATGTGGCTAGAAACGTGGGTAAGAAAACCCCAAACGCAAAAAAGCCCTGAGCAATCAGGGCTTTTTTAAATCCGGCTGGCGGAGAGAGGGGGATTCGAACCCCCGATAGGCTATTAACCTATACACGCTTTCCAGGCGTGCGACTTAAACCACTCATCCATCTCTCCGCGGAAGAGGCCGCACTATACGTCATCCCTACAAAATTGCCAAGCGCTTTTGCCGCAGACTGTCGCCGCTCATGCAATTGCAGCTTATTTGGGCTCGGAAATATCGCCTTTTACTCCAGGCTGTGTGATCCGAAGTCCTTGTAAATGCGCTGGTTTTTTCATTGGCCCAAGCGTTTTATATATATATGACCACTTTGAAGTGGGGGGCGGGTCTGGAGCAGGCTTGTCATGTGCATAAGAGCGGATGGCGCTGGTGTGGTGGTGGGCTTGCCCGCTCACGGTTGTGTCACCGGGCTATACCCATTCGCCGGCACGACTCATCGACAAGTGCGCTCGATTATCCTTGGCGCAACCTTGAATACCGATTTGATATTCGGCGGTGGGCCAGGCAGAAATTGACGTTGCCGACTCGATTATCAACAAACAGGAAATTAATTGTTGCCCCGCAGCAAATAGCCCAGCAATGGTGCGAAAAACCTCGCTTGTAGGCCATTCGGCTACGTTCTAATCCACGTTTCCAGGTATATCAAGCGGTCCGCATGCGGCGGTAGTATGCGCAGGCGCGATCGGGATGCGGCTGGATTATTGCCTGAGCATAGGCAATGCCCACGGACATCACTGACGACGCTCTGCCTGAAGCGAACAAACCGCGATGCCGATCCAGAACCGCCACCATGGACAGTGGCTGGCCTAGCGCGTTTTATGCAGATTCCCGTGCCGGGCTGGCTGTTATGCCGCCCTGTTTTTGCAAGTTGCGTTGTGGAGTTTTCTGCATGTACCCATCTGCCCATAACCCGAAGTTTGGCAAGGCGCTGGCCGTCCTGACTTCGCTGTTCTTTATGTGGGGTTTGATTACCTCACTGAACGATATTCTGATTCCCCATCTGAAAGCACTGTTCTCGCTGAGCTATCTGCAAGCCGCGCTGATTCAGTTCTGTTTCTTTACTGCCTATTTCGTCGTGTCTTTTCCGGCGGGTGCCTTGATCCGCAAGATCGGTTACAAGCGCGGCATTATCGTCGGTCTGATTACGGCGGGCGTGGGGTGTGCTTTGTTCTATCCGGCGGCGGGCGCGCAATCGTATGCGTTCTTCCTCGGTGCCTTGTTTATCCTGGCGAGCGGCATTGCCTTTTTGCAGGTGGCAGCCAACCCCTATGTATTGGCGCTGGGCAAACCGGAAACCGCATCCAGCCGTCTTAATCTCACCCAGGCGTTTAATTCGCTGGGCGCAACATTGGGCCCTTTGTTGGGCGCGACGGTGATTCTGGGTATTGCTGGCACGCAAGCGAGTTCGTCCAGCAATGCCGCAGCCCAAGCCGCCGCCGTGCAAACGCCATATCTGGTTTTGACCGGCATTTTGTTGGCGCTGGCCGCGGCAATCTGGCTAGTGCGTTTGCCAGTGATTGAAGAAGCGGTGAAACCGGCGGCTAAATCCCCCGCCACTGCGACGGCCAAAAAAGGCAGTGTCTGGGCTTATCGCCATCTGATTCTGGGCGCGATCGGCATCTTTGCTTATGTCGGCGCAGAAGTGGGTATTGGCAGTTTCCTGGTCAGCCTGATGGGCCAACCGCAAATCGCCGGGTTGACCCCGGAAGCGGCAGGTCGTTATTTGTCTATCTATTGGGGCGCCGCCATGGTCGGCCGCTTTATTGGTAGCGCGCTGATGACCAAAATCAAACCGGCCCGCTTGTTGGCGTTTAATGCGCTGATGAATGTGGTGTTGATTGCGTTGGCTATGCTGTGCAGCGGTCATATCGCCATGTGGGCGCTGATTGCGGTGGGCTTCTTTAATTCGATCATGTTCCCGACCATCTTCTCGCTGGCGCTGGAAGGCCTGGGCGAACATACCTCGGAAGGCTCCGGCATTCTGAGCATGGCCATCGTCGGCGGCGCCTTGGTGCCGGTGTTGCAAGCATTCCTTGCCGATCATATGAATATCCTGGCGTCGTTCGCGATCCCGTTGGTTTGCTATCTCTACATCGTGCACTTTGGTGTGCGTGGTCATCGCGTGGATGCCGATGCGGCCGCCAAGGCTGCGGCACCGCTGGCTGCACCGGCTGCGGCGCGTTAATCGCGGCCAGCTCGCAGATCTGATCAAAACCCGGAAGGCCTGGCCCTCCGGGTTTTTTTATGCTCAATGCAATCGACGCGGGCGCAGTGCCATGCTGCTGAAAACACCATCGCGGAATAACAAGGCGTGGGCCAGGCCCGCGCTCAGATGCACCAGGATAGTCCAGAAAAACACCCGTCCCAGCACGCCGTGGGCATGGCGCAGCACGGCGTAGCGCGCAATATCGGGCGCCATCAGCGCGGGCAGATGCCAGCTGCCGATACCGGGCAAGGGGTAGCCCGCCGCCGATAACATGGCCCAGCCGATCAGGGGCATGGCCAGCATCAGGCCGTACAACAGCCAGTGCGATAAATGGGCGAGCCCGCGCTGCCAGCCGGGCATTTCGGCGGGCAAGGCGGGAGCAGGGCGGCTAAAGCGGATGGCCAGGCGTAGCAGCACCAGCAGCATTAACAAAATCCCCAGCATCTTATGGCTGTCGAGCAACAGCGGACGCCAGTGCGACAGCGTGCTGACCATGCCACTGCCCAGCAACAACATTACAAAGATCGCGGGCGCCATCAGCCAATGCAGTACGCGCGCGGCCAAAGAAAAACGGGTGGGTCTCATGGGGTCACCTTGCGGGTCGGGGCCGCGTGGGCGGCGGCTTCTTCATGGGTGCGCAGATTAAACGAGCGCGAATAAGCGCCCTGGCGCGCGGCCAGCAGCGGGTCGTCCGACACGGTGACGCCGTGCGGCAGGATGGTTGGATCAAAGTTGATGTCGCGGCACGGCCCATCCGCTTGTTGTGCGCTGCTCTGCAAGGTGAGGGTGCCGGCGTCGACAGTAGGGCGGTCAGCGGGCCAGGCTTTGGTGGCGTCATTGGTGGGGTCGCCCGGCGCGGCTAGCGTCAGGATCAGATGCCAGCGCAGCGGGCCCTGTTGCAGTTGCTGCTGCAGGTCATGGCTAAGGAAATCCGCATCTTTGGGCGCTGGCTTGCTCAGCGCCTGGTAGGCTTGCTCGGGTTGCATGGCCCAACGCACCGCATGGCGCTGGCCGTGCGCATCGATCAATTCAAACGCATTGATGCTGTAATAGGTGCCATTGCCAAGGCCGCTGGAGGGCGGATGAGCTTTGCTCCAGGCGCGCACGGCAGCTGTTTCGGGGTGGGCGGCATAGAAGGCGGCGACTTTGGCCGGATCAGGTTTGCCGGTGGCCGGATCAGGCCGGGTGGCCAGTAATTGTTGATAAAACCCTTGCGGCGTATTCACCGCAAACACCGCAGTATTGTTCATGCCCATGCGCCATTGTTCGCCGCCAGGCAGGGTAAATTGCAGCGCCATGCTGCGCACCGGCACGCTGCCGTCGGCAATGCCGGGGTTGCCACCGGGCACGGCAAAGCGGCCGATCACGGGGGTGCGGGCCGCGCCAAACAAGGCGGCCGTCGACAAGCTGCTGGCGCTGCCATTGCCGTCAAAATAGCCCAGCACACACACGCCTTTGGCATGGTTGCGCCGAAAGCCGGGATGTTCGCCAAAGTTGGCGTTAAAGGTGCTGATGATCCGGCGCGGGCTTAGCCGGTCCGGGCTAAACCAACCCGAGGCGGCGCCATACGCGCCCAATACCGCCACGCCAGCGGCGCCTATCCATAACAAGGGCCGCAACAGCGGCGCGTCGGGCGGCACATGCAGCGCCTGCCGCAATGCGCGTAGTGGAGGAAAAGTAGTCGCCATCGGCCATCCCATCGGTTGAGCGCCACCACACCATGCGGCAGCTGGGTGCAGATTAGGGGCCAGGCGCGCACGCGCGGATGACGTGCGAATGACAAAATTGTCATCAAGCGGGGCGGCGGCGCCATGCCGCGCGCCGCTGCATGAGCGCGCACCGTGGGGCACGCCAGGCGGCCGACGCTGGCCCGCTTGGCAGTGCATTCAGGGGCGGGGTTTGTATGGAGGGGCGGGCGGGGCGGTCGGCCCCGCGCTATGGGGTCGGGAAGGTCAGCGAAAAGCGCGTCAGCCCAGCGGCGCTGTGGGCCTGCCATGCGCCGTGGTGCAGTTGCATGATGCTGCGCACGATCGACAGCCCCAAACCGTTGGAGGTGGTCGATTGTGTGCGCGCCGCGTCTATGCGGTAGAAACGGTCAAAGACGCGTTCCAGATGCTCGGCGGCGATGGTGGGGCCCTGGTTTTCCACGCTGAGCGTGACGCTGCGGTCGCCATGCTCAGCCAGCACGCGGATTTCGCTGCCCACATCGGCATGCGCCACCGCATTGGCCAGCAGGTTGCCCAGCGCCCGGCGCAGCAGAATCGGGTCGGCGGCGATCTCGCCCTCGCCGTGCACATGGATGCGCAACTGGCGTTCTTCTGCCGGCCCTTCAAAATATTCCGCTACCCGCGCCAGCTCTTGCGCGATGGGCAGGAGCTGGATTTCCGCCACCATTTGCGCGTGTTCCGAGCGCGCCAGAAACAACATGTTGTCGGACATCCGGATCAGGCGTTCCAGCTCTTCCACATTGGATGCCAGCAAGGTTTCATATTCTTCCACGCTGCGTGGCCGCCCCAGCGCCACCTGCGTCTGGCCTAGCAAATTATTGACCGGTGTGCGCAAGTCATGTGCCAGATCGGCCGAAATTTGCCTCAGCTGCATAAAGCCGTCCGCCAGCCGCGCCAGCATGTCATTAAAGGCCGTGATCAGCGGCAGCAGTTCGCGCGGGGCATCGCGGCTCTGCAGTCGGCCATCCAGTCGCGCAATGCTCACGCTATCGGCGTGCGCAGCCAGTTGTCGCAGCGGCTGCAAGCCGCGCCGCAATAAAAAGTACCCCACCAGCGCAAACAGCAGCGCGCCTGCCAAGGCCAGCGAAAAAATCCGCTCGCGATACAAGGCCAGCAAGCGCGTGCGATCCAGCATCGTGCGTGCGGCGGTGATCTCGATCTGGCCTGCTGCACCATCGGCCACGGCCAGCGCGCTAACGGCGCTGACCGGGATATCACTGGCGGTACGCGAATGCGCCACTGCATTCAGCGCGACCGGCGCGTCGGCCGGCACTGGCGCGGGCGTGGGGATGCTGGCGTGGTTGGGGTTGACCTCGATCAGCGGCGGCTGGCCGGGGTAGCGCAACATCAGCATGGCCTCGCGATTGTTCAACATATTGGCAAACAGCGTCGGCTTGCGATGGATCAATTCCAGCGTGTTGGTGTCTTTGAGCAAAGCGCGAATCTGCTCGACGCGCGCCACCAGCGCCGCGTCGTCGCGCAGGCGCAATTGCACGGCCAGCACGTTATATAAAGCCGCGCCCACCAGGCCCTTCACCACAAATGACAAACTGGCCAACAGCAAGGCCAGGCGCAAGGTCAAGGAATACGGCGTGTGTGTGCTCAAGCGACCACCTCACAGCGATAGCCGATGCCACGCACGCTGTGGATCAGCCGTGGCGCGGGTACAAACGGTTCATCGACCTTGGCGCGTAAACGCCGGATGGCCACATCGACCACATTGGTGTCGCTATCAAAATTCATGTCCCAGACTTGCGAAGCAATCTGCGAACGCGACAGCACTTCGCCTTCGTGCTGCACCAGCAATTGCAACAGGGCAAATTCCTTGTTGGTGAGCGTAATGCGCACGCCCGCACGGGTAACGCGGCGTTTAAGCACATCAATCTGCAGATCGGCCACCTGCAGGCGTTCGGCCTCGCGCATGGGCCCGCGCCGCAACAATGTGCGTATGCGCGCCACCAGCTCGGCAAACGAGAACGGCTTGATCAGATAATCATCGGCGCCCATCTCCAGGCCTTTGATGCGGTCGGCGATTTCATCGCGCGCGGTCAGAAACAGCACCGGCGTCTGGCTGTCTTCGCGCAGCCGCGTCAACACTTGCCAGCCGTCCAGCCCCGGCAACATCACATCCAGCACGATCAGGTCGTACGGCACCTCTCGCGCCTGATGCAGACCATCGATGCCATTGCGGGCCAGGTCGACCACAAAACCGGATTCCTGCAAACCTTTACGCAGGTAGTCACCGGTTTTGGGTTCGTCTTCGACGATCAATATATGCACTGCAATCTCCGTGGGCGGGCGGCTGGGCTGGGTAGAACGGTGTTGAGCAAACTTCAGTCCTGATGATCCGGATCGTCAACATACACGCGAATGCTGTCTGCATGATCGGCCGTCGGGAATACATGCGCCAGGCTGAATTCGCGCTGCACGCCATCAAACTTCCAGTCTTCGTGCGCGCCCTTGCTGACCAGTTCTACGGTTTCGCCTTTTTGCACATCAACAGATTGATGCGCGTCCAGATTGATCTGGCGCGGCGCGTTGGCCGTGTTTTCGGCGATCGGCTCACCGTAGGCCAGGGCACTGTGGTCTTCGGCAACGGCGGCAAGGCTGGCTCCGCTCAAGCAGGCGGCGAGCAACAAGGTACGGAATGCGCTGGTTTTCATAATGGCTCCAGAAGTGAGGGGCCGCTCCGGAATGGCGCGGCATGGAGGGCAATTTAGGCCCGCACGGCGCAAAACGGCATGACCAAACCATTACAAAAATGTCATTTACCCACCGCCGCGCTTATCGAGCATATCGATGATAAACATGCAAACAATCCATTGGACGAATGTATTTAATATGCATAAATTGCATAAAGTTAAATCCATATGGAATAAGCAGCATGTCCACGCAGCACATCAATGCCTTGGCGCCAGCCGCCATGACGGCGCAGCGCCAGCAACTGGATTGGCGCTCTGCTGGGCCAGGCCTGCTGCTGTGCGCCGTGCTGGCCAGCCTTGCTTTGTGGCTGGCGCAAATCCCGTGGTTTGCGGCCCATGGTTTGAGCGCGCTAACGCTGGCGATTTTGCTGGGACTGGCGCTCGGTAACAGCGCTTATCCCGCTCTCGAAACCAGCTGTGCCGTCGGCGTGCAGTGGGCGCGCGGGCCGTGGTTGCGTTGCGGCGTAATGTTGTATGGCTTGCGTTTAACGCTGCAGGATATCGGCCACGTCGGCCTGAGTGGCGTCGCTATAGACGCCACCATGCTGCTGAGCACTTTCGGCTTGGGCTGTTGGCTAGGCATCCGCTGGCTGAAACTGGACCGCGAGACTGCTACGTTGATTGCCGCGGGCAGCGCCATCTGTGGTGCGGCGGCGGTACTGGCCACCGCGCCGGTAGTGCGTGGCAAAGCCGGTCAGGTCAGTGTGGCGGTGGCAACGGTGGTCTTGTTTGGCACGCTGGCCATCCTGCTGTATCCGTGCTTGTACGCCTTGAACCTGCATTGGCATGTCATCAAGGGCGGCGCCAGTGGCTTTGGCATTTACGCCGGTTCTACCATCCACGAAGTCGCCCAGGTGGTCGCGGCGGCGCGCAGCATCAGCCCGCAGGCTGCCGATAGTGCCGTCATCGCCAAGATGGTGCGGGTGATGTTGCTGGCGCCTTTTCTGCTGACGCTGGCGTTGTGGCGCGGCCGCCGCCCGCAGGCTGACGCCCGTCCCGCCACCCTCGCGGTGCCGTGGTTTGCCTTCGGCTTTATCGGCGTCGTGCTGTTCAACTCCTTGCACCTGCTGCCGCAGACCTGGCAGGCACACTGCAACGATCTGGATACGCTGATCCTCGCCACCGCCATGGCCGCCCTCGGCCTTGGCACCCGCTTCGACGCGTTGCGCGTCGCCGGGCTACGACCCTTGGTGCTGGGCGCGTTGCTGTTTGCCTGGCTGGTGCTGGGCGGGGCGCTGGTCAATGCCTTGCTGGGGCATTAAGGCCCTGCGCGAGCGGATGACCGCCAGCGCTCGTGCCATGCCGGACTGCGCCAGCGCGTATGTCAGCGGCTGGCGGGCGCGGGCTTCATCGCGCCTACGCCGGGTTCGTGGGCGTGCCGACAGTTTTGCCGCGAGTGTGGTGGCAAGCTGCATGCATGTTCAACGCACCCGGAGTAAACACCATGGCCACTGCAGCCTCCAGCCACAAGGCACCCCGTAAATCCACCAGCCAGCGCGCCGCACCGGGCAGCAAGTCCGATGCCGCAACCAATCTGCTGATCGCTGACCACCGCAAGGTCAAGGCGCTGTTCCGCCAGTTTGAAAAGATCAAGGACAGCGACGACCTGGCCGAAAAAGAACGCATCGTGCGCGAGGCCTGTATGGAGCTGACCATGCACACCCAGATCGAAGAAGAAATCTTCTATCCGGCCAGCCGCCAGATTCTGGGTGATGACGATGAAATCGACGAATCGCTGGTCGAACACGCCAGCTGTAAAGAGCTGATTGCGCAACTCGAAGCCATGCACGCCGGCGACGATATGTACGACGCGCGCTTTACCGTGCTGAGCGAAATGATCGAGCACCACGTTGAAGAAGAAGAAGGCGAGTGGTTCCCTGAAGTTCGCGCCAAAGGCCGTGAACAGATGCCGGAACTGGCGCAACAAATGGCTGCGCGCAAAGAAGAATTGATGGCTAACGTGCCAAGCAAGCAATAACGCGGGCACTAACCCTAAAAACGGGCGACACGCTGCGGCGGTCGCCCGTTTTGTTTGGCGCTGGCACTTAGTTGATCAGCACGCGGTCCACGTCGCTAAGCCAGCCGTAGCCAGGGTTGGTGTAGCTGCTGGTAAATGTCTCGCGCAGCAGGCGCGTGCTGGTCGGTGAAGCCTGGCGCCAGAAGGTGCCGGTGTCCGTTTCATTGGAATTCCAGTGCACCACGTAATCAAAACGGAATGCCTGGAACGTGCCTGCGGGCACGGTAATCGACTCCACCCGCGTGAGCGTGGCGTCTTCGACAAAATGATCCACATAGGTCACGCCATTGGTGGTGCACGTGCGATCAGCGTCGGTGTGAAACGATGCGCCCACTTTCATGGTCGCTGGCGCGCCGCCGCCGTGGGGGTTCCAGCTGCACGCCGTTTCCATGCCCGACGCGCCGGTATAGCGATATTGCAGCGTGCGCCCGGCGCTATCGATGTCATCTGACTCGGGATATTGCGTGCGATCGTAGCCATTAAGAATCAGGTTGACGCCGCCAGGCAAGGAAGCGAACGACTGGATGCCGCTGCCATCGGTGCCGACTGCGCTGACCGTGACTTTATAGCTGTAACTGATGGTGTTGCCGCGGTTGTCGTGCATGGTTTTCGCATAGGTATTCTGGCTGCCCAGTGTGGGGACGATGCGGGTGTAGGTGGCATCGGTCGAGGGCGTCGGCGTGGGGCTTGGGGACGGCGTCGGCGTAGGCGCGCTGGTCGGGGTGGGCGTGGCGGTCACGCCGGGTGAGGTATTGGCGCTGGCGCTGTTGTCATCTGAACCACCGCCGCCACACGCTGCCAGCAATGCGCTCAGGATCACTCCGGAAAGTAATGCAATTTTTTGCATGCTCATCTCTTTGTTATTAATTGAATTTGGTTTGGCCATCACCACACCGGGCCATTACCCGCGCACGCTTGCGCAAACGCCGGGCGTGACGAGACCTTGCCGGGCTTGTGCGAAGCAAGCGCGGGTGCGGCATTTATGGGCTACAGACGGATGGAGCGACCAGGTGCGGAAAGTGCGGTTTTTATTGTTTTTGTACCCGCTCAGCGCGGACGCGCGGCGGGCGAGGGGCACGATGACATGACGCGTAAGAGGGCGTCAAATTGTAGGAAGGTGTCAGATAAAAACTGATACTTTATCGATACACTGACGCGTGAGTTCAGCATCAGGCCGCTGCGTCCGCAGCCAGAGTGCTGGCCAGATGCGCAAACAGCAGAAAATTGCCCGGCGTGCCGCGCACGATGCGGTAGGCGCGCAGCAGGCCTTCCTGCTGATAGCCGCTTCGCGCCAGCACTGCGGCAGAGCGGGCGTTGCTGCTTAATGTGGTGGCCTGGATCCGCAGCCAGTCATATTCGCGATGCGCCCAGGCGGTGACATTGCGGCATAAGGTGGTGGCGATGCCACGGCCCCATAAATGCGGCGCAAGGTCGTAAGCAATCTCGGCATTACGGTTGGTCAGCGAAACCGTGTGAAAGCCGATACTGCCAACCAGTTGGCCGGTGCTGTCGTCGATCAACACCATGCGGCGAGCCGTATCGGGCGGCTCTGAGCGATAGTATTCAATCAGCGGCACCAGGTCGTTGGCCGATTGCAGATTCCAGCTGGTGTGTGCAATCACTTCGGGCAAACGCAGATAGTCATACCAGGCGTTGGCATCGCGGACCTCGATCTGACGCAGTGAAAAGCCAGGCACGCCAGCGGCGGGCGGGTGGGAAATCAGCATGGGATGGGCCGCAGCAAAGGTCGGGCCGATCAATTTAAATGACACGCCCGGCGCTGGGCAAGCCGCCGTGGCGTGGCCGCGCTGCGTTCAGCCCTGGTGTGCTTCAACGTATTGTTGCGGGTCTTTGTCCACCGGTTTAACGCCGCGATAATGCTGCGCCTCAAACGCGACAAACTGCACCGCCAGCTTTTCGCGCAAGGCCAGCGAGGCGGTGCGGCGGAAGTCGGTCAGGCCTTCGCGCTCTTCCTCGGCCATATGGTCGCCGTTGGCTTCATTGGCTTTGGCGACGGCGGCATACCATTCTTCCGTGGCAACGTGGTATTGCGCCACGGCGGCGACGGCCTGGCGCAATTCGTTGTGGTCTTTGATGGCGTCGCGGGTTTCATCAGCGGCATCATCGCGGCCGCCTTCGCCGCGGCCTTTGCGCAACAAGGCGGGATAGAAAAAGCGTTCTTCCGCCTCGGCATGGATTTCCAGAAATGCCGCCAGCCGTGACCAGACCGCCCCCAGCGCTTCGGTTTCGCTGGGGTCAATCTGTTCCAGCAGGGCGAACATGCGGCGTTGTTCGTGATGATCGTCCAGGATCAGTTGCGTGATATCCATGGCTTAACGCGGCACCAGGCGGCTCGAAGCGCGATCCCAGGAAGCATGGGCGGCGTCGCGGGTGTCGGGCCAGTCCAGGTCGGCGGCGCCGCGGTTGCTTTCGTAATCGCGGCGGATATGCGTTTCGACGTCTTCAAAGCGTTCACCGGGGTAGCGCACCGCGCCCTCATAACCGGCGCGATAAGCACTCTGATAGTACTCATACGGTTGCTCCGGATTGGCATAGGGCTGGTTGGCGTGGGCTTCGCGCCAGTAGGTGTCTTCGGCCGAGGGGTCCAGTTTTTCCGTGACGGCTTTACCGATCAGTCCGCCAGCGACAGCACCGATGGCGGCCCCGGCAGCCATGCCCAGCGGGCCGGCAACCGCACCCAGTGACGCACCCGCCGCAGCAGCGGCGCCGACGCCAGCGACGCCGCCGACCACGGCCCCTCCGGCGGTACCGGCCGGATGAAATTCATCTTCGCCCGTGATCGGATCGTGGCCGGGGCGTTGTTCCAGTTCGACGCGGGTATTGCTCATGATGTGCTCCTGCAGACGGTGAGGCGGGCGTGGCCCGCAGATATCTGCAGCTTAAGCACGCGCGGGCGCGCTGCCTGTCAGTGTGCGGAGCAATCCAGCCCAGGCAGACCGCCCGCAACGCTTACCACGGCATGGCGCCGCCTTCGGTATAAAAGCCGCCATTGGGGCCGGTGTGGTCCAGCGTGGCGTATTTGACCACCACCGCGGCGGCTTGCTGCACGCTGCGTGTGCCGCGATGCTGATTGAGGTCAGTGGCGGTGTAGCCGGGGTTGATGGCGTTGATATGAAAGCCTTCATCGCGCAGTTCTTTCGCCAGCAAGACGGTCAGCATATTCAGCGCGGCTTTGGAGGTGTTGTAGGCCGCCAGGTTGACGCCGTAATACGGAAAATCCGGATAGCCGTGCAAGGTGATCGAGCCCAGTTCGCTCGACAGATTGACCACCACCCGCGTCTGGCTTTTGCGCAGCAGCGGCAACATGGCCTGGGTGAGGCTGAGCGGGCCATACACGTTGACTTCAAACGTGGCGCGTACTTTGTCGATGGCGACTTGCGATGGCGCGGCCAGATCGATGGCGATGCCCGCGTTATTGATCAGCACATCCAGTTGGCCGACTTCGGCGTCGATGCGTTCAGCCGCGCGTGCCACCGACGCGGCGTCGGTCACGTCGAGCTGGATGGCATGCAGATCTAGCTCCGGCGCTTGCAATTGCGCAATGGCGGTCTGGCCGTTGCCCAGGTCGCGGCTGCCGACATAAACGCGATGGCCCAGAGCGGCCAGCTGGCGCGCGCTTTCCAGGCCGATGCCTTTGTTGGCGCCACTGATCAGAACGGTTTGTTTTGCGGAGGACATGAGGGCTTCCCGGGATGGTGGTGGTTGGAGTCCGTCTATATTATGAAGAATCCTTCACATTCGGAATTCGCTTTCTTATGAAGCCCAACGACATCCCCATTGCGCCAAGGCGGCGGCCGGTTCAGGCGCGTTCGACGGTTACGGTGGAAGCGATTTTTGAGGCCAGCATTCAGGTTTTGCGCGCCGAAGGGCTGGAGAGGTTCAACACCACCCGGGTGGCGGCACGGGCCGGGGTGTCGGTGGGTAGCCTGTATCAGTACTACCCCAACAAGCAGTCCTTGCTGGCGGCGGTGTTGGAAAAACATCTATTGCATGTGGTGGCGGCGGTGGAAGAGGCCTGCGTGCACGTGCAGGGCGCGCCCGCCTCCGAGGTGGGCGCGGCGGTGGCGACGGCGTATTTCAATGCCAAGATCCAACGTGCCGATGTGTCCAGCGCCTTGTACGCGGTGGCGGCCATGGTCGATAGCCGGGCGTTGATCGACACCGTGCGCCAGCGCATCGGCAGCGCCGTGGTCGCCGCTTTGCCCCCCAGCCTGCCCCAGCGTGCGCTGATGGCCGAGACCTTGCTGGGCGCGCTGACCGGCCCGATCCAGCGCTGGCTGGAAGACGAGCCGAGCCCGGCACAACTCGATGCCATGCGCCAGCAACTGGTGCGGCTAGCGCGGGCCTATCTGGCCTGAGCGGCGTGTTCAAGCCACGCTGGATTCCATACGCCAGTCCCGGCCCAGCGTGCGTACCGTCCCGTTTACCGTCACCACGGCACGCAGGCGGATATCGGCGCTGTGCTCGCCCACCATGATTTCAAAATCGCCGGGCTCGACGATGCGCTGCCCGCTGTAGCCGGTGAAATTGAGCATATCGACCGGAATGCGCGCCAGCACGGTGCGCGTTTCGCCAGCTGCCAGTTGCAGTCGTGCAAAGCCCTTTAATTCCTTGACCGGCCGCACCAGCGAGGCGAATTGATCGCGCACATAAATCTGCGGCACCACCACCCCGGCGCGGCTGCCGCTGTTACGCACACTAAAACTGAATACGATGTCGCCGGTCTCGATATCGATCTCGCGCGCCGCCAGTTGCAGATCGGCGTAATCGAACCGGGTGTAGCTCAGGCCGTAGCCAAAGGGGTAGGCGCTGCCAAAATGAAACGCCACCGGCGTGCCCGCGCTCTTGAGTTTGTGGTTGTAGTAATACGGCATCGCGCCGACGTTTTTCGGGATGGACACAGTCAAGCGCCCCGACGGTTCGACGTCGCCGGCCAGGACCGCCGACAGCGCGGTGCCAGCTTCCTGGCCGCCGGTAAACGCCATCACCACCGCAGCAACACTTTGCTCCAGCCCCTGCAGATTGTAGGGACGGCCGCCGGTGAGCACGACGATGACGGGCTTGCCGGTCGCGACGACGGCTTGCAATAACTGTTGCTGCACGCCAGGCAAATCCAGGCTGTCGGTATCCGAGCCTTCACCCACCGTGCCGGTCTGGAACAAGCCCGCCAGATCGCCCACGCAAACGATGGCGACATCCGCCGCTCGCGCCAGGTCCACTGCCGCCGCAATGCCCTCGGTGCCTTGCGATACCGCCGACTGCTGCAATAGCTGGCTGCTGTCCGCCACGTCGCCAGGAAACACCGGCGTGCCGTAAACGCGTTCTTCCAGGATGGCGCAGCCTTGGGCATAGCCGACGTGGTCTGCGCCGTAACGGGCGCGCAAACCGGCCAAGGGCGTGATCACGGCTTGCTCGGCCTGGTTGGCTTCGCTCAGGATCAAATGCACCGGAAAACTGTAACCACCCAGCATGGCCAGGGCATCGTCGGCGGTGGGTCCGATAACGGCCAGTTTTTGCGCTGCGGCAGCCAGCGGCAGGATGCCGTTGTTTTCCAGGATAACGATGGATTGCTGCGCCACCGCGCGCGCAGCCTCCAGTGCCGCCGGGGTACGCAGGCGAATCTGGTCGACATCGACATAGGGTTGTTCAAACAGGCCAAGGCGGAATTTATGCGTGAGGATGCGCGCCACGATCTCGTCGATTTTTGCGCTGGCAATCAGTCCGCGTTCGATCGCGCTGTGCAGATGCGCGGCGCAATCGTCGCCCGGTAGTTCGATATCAAGACCGGCATTAAAGGCCAGCGCGGCTGCCTCGGCCTGATCGCGCGCCAGGCCATGGTGCTGGTACAACAAACTGATGCCGACATAATCGGCCACCACCAGCCCGTCAAAGCCCCATTGCTCACGCAGCACCTCGGTCAGCAGATGGTGCGAAGCGTGGCTGGGTTCGTTGTCGATATCGTGATAGGCCGGCATCACCGAGCCTGCGTTGGCTTGTTTGACCGCCATTTCAAACGGCAACAAAAACGTGTCGTTCAGCTCGCGCCAACCCAGATGTACTGGCGCATGGTTGCGGGCGCCTTCGCTGAATGAATGGCCGACGTAATGCTTGAGCGTGGCGTACAGATCGCGCTTGGGCCCCTGCAAACCGCGCACATACCGCGTGGCCATCACGCCGACCAGATAGGGATCTTCGCCGAAGGTTTCTTCGGTACGGCCCCAGCGCACATCGCGCGACACGTCCAGCACCGGCGCCAGCCCCTGATGGCAGCCGACGCTGCGGGCCTCGTCGCCGATCAGCGCGGCTACGTGTTCAATCAAGGCCGGGTTCCAGGTGGCGCCCATGGCCAGTGGCGAAGGGAACAGCGTGGCGCCTTTGCTCATCAAGCCGAGCAGGCATTCTTCATGCGCCATCACCGGGATGCCCAATCGGGTTTCTTCCAGCATAAAACGTTGCAAGCGGTTAAATGCCAGCACGCCGCTGCGCGCATCCACGGTGTGGCTGCCCAACGGCCGGGTAATCTGGCCCAGGCCCAGCCGCAGCTGCTTTTGCAAGGTGGCTGGATCGCTCTTGCCGGTAAACGTGTCTTCACGCACGCGGTGTTCGCCATCGGGCGATAGCAGCAGCCAGAAGGCGTGCATTTGCGCGATCTTTTCGGCGGGGGTCATGCGCGCCAGTAAATCAGCGACGCGGTCGGCCACGGGGTGTTGCGGGTCTTTATACAGCGCGGTCATGGCGGATGGGTTCCTGCAAGCGGGTAGAGGGTGGGGCGCAATGCGGGCGGGCAAGGCGTGGGCGCTTAGCCCTTGAGCGCGCCCGCCATCATGCCTTTGACGATTTTTTCCTGACCAAACGCATACGCCACGATCAGCGGCAGGGCAGTCAGCGTGACCACGGCCATCATGCCCGGGATATTGGCGGCAAATTCGCTCTGGAAATCCCACACTGCCAGCGGCAGCGTGCGGTGCGTGGGCGAGGATGTCAGCACATAGGCAAAGATGAATTCATTCCACAGATTGATGCCGTTGTAGATAGCGACGGTGGATAGGCCAGGGCCGGAAAGCGGCAAAAAGATCCGGGTAAATACGGCGATGGGGCCGCAGCCGTCTATGCGCGCCGCTTCTTCCAGTTCGCGCGGAATCTGGCGCATGAATTCGGTCAGGATAAAGATCGACACCGGCAGGCTCATCGCCACATACGGGCCGATCAGCGCGAACATCGTGTCGTACAGCCCGGCATTGCGCGTCAGCAAATACACCGGCACCAGCGTGACATGCAGCGGCACGATCATGCTGGCCACAATCAGCCCGAACAGCGAGCCCTGGCCCTTGAACTTGAGCCGCGCCAGCGCATACGCCGCCATCGAAGCAAACAGCAAAGTCAGCCCCAATGACACCCCGATCACAAACAGGCTATTGCGCAGATACAGCAGAAACGAGCCGTGCAATACGCTGAGATAATTGCCCCATTCCAGATGGCTGGGCAGGGCCCACATCGGGCTGGCAAAGTTGTCTTCTTGCGACTTGAGGCTGGTGAACACCATCAACATAAACGGCAGCAAGGTGACGCTCAGCCAGAACAAGGCCAGCACCGGAATCGCTACGCGGCCGATACGGATTTTTTGCAACAACAGCGGAGTGGCCATGGTTTACACCTCCGTCTGAAAGCGGCGCGAGAGCCGCAAAGCCAGCGCGGCAATCAATGTCACGACCAGGAACATGGCCGAGGCAATGGTGCTGCCATAGCCCAGCTGAAAACCGCTGAACACGGTGCGATACATATAGGTGGCCATCAGTTCGGAGGCGTGCTCGGGGCCGCCACCCGTCATCACAAACACCAGATCGAAATAACGCAGCGAGCCGATGATGGCCAGCAACACTGCTGTGCGCACGGTGCCACGCAGATGCGGCAGTTTGATGCGCCAGAACAGGGTCCAGGCGCTGGCGCCATCCAGCGTGGCGGCCTCGGTCAGGTCTTCCGGAAACGACGCCAGTCCGGCCAGAAACAGCACCATGTAAAACGGCACGTTCTGCCAGCACACCACGGCAATCACCGCGCCCAGGGCGTAGGCCGGATCGCCCAGCCAGTCATGCGCCAGGCCGTCCAGATGCAGTTGCTGCAACAGCAGATTGATCGGGCCGAAGTTGGGGTCGTACAGATTCTTGGCCAATACGCCCAAGGCGACGCTCGACATCAACAGCGGCAAGAAATAGACGATCTTCAACCAGCGCGCCGCCGCTCCTGCTTTGTCCAGCAAGACGGCCAGCGCTAGCGCCACCGGTAACTGGATGACGATGGAGAACACGGCCAGCCAGACGTTATTACCCAAGGCGCGCCAGAACAGCGCGTCATGCAGCAGATGCAGCCAGTTGCCCAGGCCAATAAAACGGCCTTGCTCACCCAGGCCGTTCCAGTCCAGTAACGACAGCTGGAAACTGGTCAGCAGCGGGTAGAGCAGAAACACCGCCAGCATCAGCACCGCAGGTGCCAGAAACAATGCGGGCACCAGCCATGCCGGGGGCCGCGGCCAGCGCAGCGCAGGCAGCGCGGCCGGACGATTCAAGGTCATATGCATAAACACACCCCAGGGTGGGACTCGGCGTCCCCGTCGAGACCCGCCACGCCCGGTGGCAGGCCATGCGCGCTACGCGCGCCCGCAATCCAACATTCCGATCCGGTCAATGCAGCTCAGCCTTGGCTGCCGCTTCCATCTGCTGCGCTGCGGCTTCTGGCGTCAGGCTCAAGCCAAACAGCGCTTGCACCGTGTCCTTATGCACTTCGGCCAGCTTGGGCGGCAGTTCCTGGTCGTACCACAGCTGCACGCTGGGCGCTTGCAGCACCAAGGCCTGGATCTGCTTGAGATAGGGGTCGGTCACATTCAGATTTTTCAGCGGCATCACGCGCTTGTCCGCCAGCCGTGCCTGCGCCGAGGCATCGTCGGTCAGCGCCTGGATCAGCTTGAAGGCCGCGTCGGGGTTTTTGCAGCTGGACGACACGCTCATGAAGTTATCGCCGACCGTGCCGATCACGTCTTTGGGATCACCCTTGCCGCCGGGCAGGGCGGGGAAATTGAAGTAACCCAGCTTGCTGACGAAAGACGGGTTTTCGTTCTGGATGGTCGAAGGCTCCCAACTGCCCATCAATTGCATTGCCGCCTTGCCCGAGTACATCAAGCGGCGCGAGGCGCCGACGTCGTAGTCGAGGCCATTGAAGCCCGGTGCAAAGGCGCCAGCCTTGACCAGTTCCTGGATGCGTTTGCCCGCCTCGACAAAGGCAGGGGCGGCAAAGCTGCCGCCATTTTTACGGCTGACGGCATCGCGGAAAGTCTCGGCGCCGCCGATGCGATCAACCAGATACATGTAGTACATCGAGCCCGGCCATTTGGCTTTGTTGGCCAGTGCAAAAGCCGCAATGTTGTTGGCCTTGAGCACCTTGACCACATTGAGCAATTGGTCCCAGTTCTGCGGCGGCTCCAGCTTGTATTTTGCAAAGATTTCCTTGTTGTAAATGATCACCGCGGCGGTGGTGTTTTCGGCGGGCACGCCATAAATCTTGCCGTCGATGGTGACAGCATTAAAGCCGGTCGGCACAAAGCGATCTTTATAAGCCGGGTCTTTGGCCAGATAAGGCGTCAGATCACGGACCTGATTGCTTTTGACGTATTCGCGCAGTGGCCCGCCGCCCCAACTGGCAAAGACACACGGCGGCTGGCCCGCGCCAAACGCAATCTTCAGCTTGGTCTTGTAGGCTTCATTGAGGATGTGCGATTGCTCGGTGTTGAAACCCGGATTGGCTTTTTCAAAGCGTGCGCCAGCGTCGTTCATGATCTTGCTGGCGGCGGCATTGGTCATCTGGTCCCATTCGGTAATGACCTGGTCCGCCGCGAGGGCGGTGCCTGTCGCCAGCGCCACCGTCAAGGCCAGCCAGCCGCGCAGGGTAGTGATCGTGTGCATCGTTGTTCTCCCGCATCCAGTGCGTTTGTCAGAGTCGCGTAAAGCGGAGGCAACGTTATTGGCCGCGGGAATGTAGCGTCAATTGCGCGACTACACGCTAACGTAGCAAGCCCGATGAACGGCGGATTTAAACAAGTGTTTTGCGGGCGGTTTGTTGCCGCGCAATCCAGCAATAACGCGCATTGCAGCCGGGTGCGGCACTACCGCGGTGGTCGATGCAGCGGCATGTTCTAACGCAAGTTTTTATGATTTCTAACGTTATCTCTAACGTAGTAACATCGCTGCGGAACGCCCATCGAGAAAACAGCCATGCCCCGCCAGAATGTCACCCTGGGACATATCGCCAGCGCCGCTGGTGTTTCGCAAATGACGGTGTCCCGTGCGCTTGGCAGCAAGCCGGGCGTGTCGCGCGACAAGCGCGATGAGATCCTGCGTATCGCGGCCGAACTGGGTTATGTGGGGCATCGGGCCGAGCAGCGTTCGTCTGACCGCCGTAGCCAGATCGTCGGGCTGATCACGGCCGAATTGCACAATCCGTTTATTGGCGAACTGGTGGCCGGGGTGGGGCGGGCGGCGCGACCAGCCGGTTATGAATTGCTGGTGTATTCGCTGGTCGAGCATGACCAGCCACCGCTGCTCAGCGTGCTCAAGCTGATGCAGCAAGTCACCGCCGGCATCATCGCTTTGTTGCCCTATGAATACCGCTATCTGGATGCCTTGGTGGCGGCACGCGTACCGGTGATTACGGTGGACCAGCACGGCCAGTATTCGCGCTTTCCGTCGATTGCCGCCGATAGCTATGCCGGGGCCTGCATGGCGATGCGGCATCTGATTGCGCAAGGCCATCGCCGCATCGGCTTTATCACCGGCAACGAACATATGGCGTCCGCGCAAGACCGGCATCGTGGTTATCTGGACATGTTGGCGCAAGCGGGTTTGCCGCATGATCCGGCGCTGGTTTTGCCCGGCGATTACACCAAGGCTGAGGGCTATACCGCCGCGCAGACGCTGCTGGCTTTGCCCCAACGGCCGACCGCCATTTTTGCGGCCAATGACATGAGTGCGCTGGGTGCGTTGCAGGCCATCCGCGATGCAGGTCTGGCGATACCGGACGATGTATCGGTGGTGGGCTTTGACGATATCCCGGCGGCCGAGCAACAGCATCCGCCGCTGACCACCGTGCGCCAGCCCATGCAGCAAATGGGCCGCTCCGCCGTCAATACCTTGCTGGCGCTGATCGCGGGGCTGGAAGCCGCTTCGCCGCAGATTGTGTTGCCGACCGAGCTGGTGGTGCGTGGCTCCACCGCGCCGCCACGGCTCCCATCGCGTGAGGACCACGCTGCCGCAAGGTGACGTGCGCAACACGCCTTGTGTCTGGCGCGGCAAACCCGGTGAATTGCCTGCAGATCGGCATGCCGGGCGCGCCGGTTCATTGCATAATCGCGCCACTTCTTGCCCGTGCTTATCGTCATGCCTAACCAGTTTATTAATCAGTCCTTCCGCAAACTCATCCTGCTGCCGCTCGGCGTGGCTGGCGGCGCTGTGCTCGGCCTGGGTGTGATCATCGTGTTTTTGTACCTGAGCATGCTCGATAGCGGCAAAGCCACCGAAATTGCCAAGCTGGCGACGCATATCGGCACGCAATTGCATCAGGCCGAAAGCAGCGAGCGCGGTTATCTGCTCACCGGCGATGATGCGTTTTTACAGCCATATAAAGACAATGTGCCCAGACTGCACACTCAGTTGCAGCGCTTGCAGCATATGTTAGCGGGCGATGCCGATTCACTGCGCGATGCAGTACTGGCCGAAGAAACCTTCCGCACCTGGCATGTGCGGGTGGATGCGCTGATTGAACAGCAGGCCCAGGGCGTCGACGTCGTGCCGGTTATCCGCCAGGGCCGCGGGCGTTTGCTGATTACCAATATCGCCGACAACCTGGAAGTGATCGCCGAGCGGCAACGCTTGCGTCGCGCAGCGGGGCTGAAGCGCGCCGGAATGACGCTGGCGGTGTTGGCGTTTGGCGTACTGGCGGGTTTTGTGGCGCTGGCGCTGGCGTTTGCCGTCCGCGGGCGGGCCGAATTACAGCGTGTGGCCCAGCTCAAGCAGGAGGGCGAAATGGCTTTTGCCCGCAGTAACGCCGTGTTGCAACACCAGACGGCGATGGCAGAGGCGGAAAGCCGCGTGGCGCGCTTGTTTGTGGAAAGCGGCGATCTGGCGGATATCGGCCAGGGTCTGCTGGCCATGCTGTGCCAGTGGAGCGGCGCGCTGGTCGGCGCCTTTTATGTGGCCGCCGATGACGGCCTGCGCTTTGCCCGTATCAGCGGCCACGGCATCGTGCGGCAAAGCCACGCGGTGGATGGCTTTGCCGTGGGTGAAGGCGTGGCAGGTGAAAGCGCCCGTACCCAGCAGGCGCAATGGCTGCACGATGTGCCGTCCAACTATATGCCGCTGGCGTCGCAGCTCGGCGATATGGCGCCCAGCTGCGTGTTGGCGCTGCCGATGGCGGGCAGCGAAGGCACCAATGCCGTGATCGAGCTGGGCTTTCTGCAAACGCCGAGCAGTGATCAGGTGATGCTGCTGGAACGCTTGCAGGTGGCCATCGGCCACGGCATCGAGGTGTCCTTGCTACGCGCCCGCGCCACCACCGCATAGGGTGGGTCTGGACCCACCCATCAAAGTGGCGTCCAGCATCGCGAAACTGTGGGAGTGCGCCGGCGTTAACCCCTTGCCACCGGTCCGTGTTGGTCCAGCATGAGCGCGCTTCGCCACGGCTTGGAAGGGTGGGTCGCGACCCACCCTATGCCAACAACGCCGGTTTATGCGATGGCAGCGCGCAGGAATGCTTCGACGATGGGCGCGCGGCGTTGCGCCAGGGCTGCGCGTTCCGGCTGGAACAAAGTGCCGACAAAGAACGGGTGGGACGTCAGCTCCACCGCGCGTACGTCGCCCGCATCATCCAGCGCGCTTTCCTGCAACGGGCCGCCGATCAGCGCGGCACGGAATTCCGGGTTAAGACCGTAGCGGCAGTGGTAGCCCTCGTGCACGGCGTCTTCGCCATAGGCATGGGCGAGTTTGCTTTGCGGCAGCAGGCGAATCTGGTCGGTCACTTCGACCAACGCGCAATGCAGCGGCGCAATCACGGCACGGCCCACGCCGGGGGCTTCTTCGGCGTGTTGGGCGTCGTCCCAGCCCAGTACATTGCGGGCGTATTCCACCAGCGCGTGCTGGAAGCCACCGCAAGTACCCAGAAACGGCAAGCCGGATTCGCGAGCATGGCGGATGGCGAGGAGCGCGCCGTCCATGGAGCGATAGGGCGTGGCCGGCACCGCCCATAAGCCGTGATAGCCGGCAAGGGCGGCGGCCGAGGTGATGGTTTCGGTGGGCAGCCAGTCGGCTTGCCATTCAACGTCGAGGGCACGGCCGGCGTCGGCCAGGGCGAGCGGGATGGCTTGGTGGGCGACGACTTCGGGGTTGAAGTCTCCGATCAGACCGATACGGATGAGCATGCGGGGGGCTCCGGAGGGTGGGCGGGAGGTTTGGGGGATTATGCCAGTTTGATGCGCTGTGGTTGGGTGGGGCTGGGTTTTTTTGGGCGTGCGGCGTGTCCGGCGTTGCCGGACCTGGAACCTTTTACCGCTTAGCCTGCGGCGCATGTTTGAAACCGGGGGGCGCCCCGTTGCGCCTCACTTTTCTTTGCTTCGCCAAAGAAAAGTAAGCAAAAGAAAGGCGACCCCACTCGCGAATCCTTCGCTCGCCAGGGGGCCCGCAGGTCAAAAACCGAAACGGACCGTCTGTTACTTCGATGGCTCAGCTGCCGCTCCGCGGACGCGACGCTCAGTCGGAGCCCCTTCGGGTCTCCTACCTTCGCGCGCTCAGGAGATGGCGTGGCATAGCTGCGACCGCTGGCCTCGTTGCCTTCGGCAACATCGGGTGGGCGTGGTGGCTGGGCCGTGACGATGATCCATAGGGTGGGTCGTGACCCACCAGCCAAAGCCATCGCTACATCACCGCGATTTGCACGTCCCGCGCGGTCGACAACCTCAATGGGTCTGCCCAGGTTTACGGCGGGTGACTTTGAAACCTTTAACCGCTTAGCCTGCGGCGCATTTTTGGTACCCGGGGTGGCCGTGACGATGATCCATAGGGTGGGTCGTGACCCACCAGCCAAAGCCATCGCTACATCACCGCGATTTGCACATCCCGCGCGGTCAACAACCTCAATGGGTCTGCCCAGGTTTACGGCGGGTGACTTTGAAACCTTTTACCGCTTAGCCTGCGGCGCATTTTTGATACCCGGGGTGGCCGTGACGATGATCCATAGGGTGGGTCGTGACCCACCAGCCAAAGCCATCGCTACATCACCGCGATTTGCACATCCCGCGCGGTCAACAACCTCAATGGGGCTGCCCAGGTTTGCGGCGGGTGACTTTGTCCGGCTTTGTCGGATCGGTTCTTTCTGCGTGCAGCCTAAATCAGTCATCTCTAATATTTACTCATCAATTCAAACACTTGCTGCGCCTCGCTGGGGCGTGGTGGGCTGGCGTGGCTCGATGCTGGTGCAAACATTGTGCGCAATACGTCGTGATTCATTACGCGCGTAACTGGCATGTTTCGTGCTGTAACCATGCTGCAATAGTCATATCCATGAAAGCCTTGACATGGTCAGTCTGGCCTCTATGGTAGAGATTGCCTTGCATTTGTAATAAATCGCCTTACGAAACGTGGCGCGCCGTTGTGGTCGCCACGTTTTGTTGGTTCAGGCACCCGGCCGTGACAGTCACGTAGACCCGTGCGACGACGGCTTGATTTCAACGTCTTTTCAAACAGAAGAGTGAGTTGCTATTCCATGAAAAAACTGAACCTGGCTCAAGCCGTTACGCCTTTGCGGCTGACGGCAATGGCTATGCTGCTAGCCACCACCTTTGCCGTTAGCGTTCCGGCGCAAGCGGCGGTACGTATTTCGGCGGATGCGCGCGTCAAGGATCTGGGCGCCGCCCGTGCGGGGGATTTAAAGACTGTTACGTTGGCGATGGGCTTGCGCAATCAGGCTGCGCTTAATACCTATCTGGCCAGCCTGACCAATCCGGCCAGCCCCAATTACCGGCATTTTCTGACCCCGGCGCAGTTTGCCGCGCAGTACGGGCAGAGCGCCGCCACCGTGGCACAAGTGACCAAATATCTGGCCGCGCAAGGCTTTCAGATCAACAAGGTGTTTGCCAATAACCTGTTGATCACCGTGACCGGCACCAACGCGCAATTTGCCGCCGTGTTCGGCACCAGCATCCATAGCTACACCGACAGCGTTCATACCTGGCAAGCACCGGCTACGGCCGTTGCTATCCCGACCGCCATCGGTGGGGTGGTGACGTCGGTGGCGGGCTTGAATACCCGGCCGCGCCTGGGCTCTTATGCCACCAGGGTACCCAACAGCGGCAAATTGGCCGGTGATGCCGTCGGGCTGAGCAACGCCAAGCCGAAAGCCACCGCGGGCAATGCCTTTGGCGACTGGACCGTGGCTGATCTGGCGGCCAAATACAACATCAATCCGTTGTACGCCAAGGGCCTGACCGGTGCCGGGCGCACCATCGGCATTGCCACGCTGGCGGGTTACAACCAGTCGGATGCCTATGACTACTGGAAAGCCGTGGGCCTGACCGTCAAGCCGAACCGCATTACCGATATTTCGGTGGACGGTGGGGCGGATGCGGATGCGGGGCCGGGTACGGCCGGGGCGGGCGAGACCACGCTGGATGTGCAGCAATCGGGCGGCGTGGCGCCGGGGGCGGATATTCGCGTGTATATCGCGCCGAACACCGATGCTGGCTTTCTTGATGTGTTTGCGCAGGCCATCAACGAAAACGTGATCGATACCTTGTCCGTGAGCTGGGGCTCGCCGGAAATCTTCTACGACCAGGCCATGCTGGACGCGTATCACGCGGTATTCCTGCAGGCGGCATTGCAAGGCATTCCGGTGATTGCGGCGTCGGGCGATGCGGGTGCGTTTGATATCAACCGCAGTTACTACTATCCGGCATGCACCACGCTGTTGTCGGTTGACTTTCCGGCCGCCGATACCGGCGTGCTGGCAGCAGGCGGCACCACCTTGCCAAATACCTTCCAGCACAAGCTGGGGCCGGTCACCGAGCTGTATGAACGGCCATGGGGCTGGAATTATCTGCAGGATTACATCGTCAAGTACTACGGCACGGCCACGTATTACTCCAACTACTACACGGTGGGTGGCGGCGGTGGCGTGAGCGTGACGCAGCCAGTGCCTGACTATCAGGCCGGTCTGGCGGGCGTGCAGGTTTCGGCTTCGGCGCAGTCGATGTTTTGCGGTCCGCTGCTTGATGGCGCCGGGTTCACCAGCTGGACCGACGTGATTGATATGCCCGCCAAAGTGGCCGGGCGCAATCTGCCAGACGTGTCTTTGAACGCCGATCCGTATAGCGGCTATACCGTGCTGCAAGACGGTGAGTGGGGCAGCGGCAATGGCGGTACCAGCTTTGTGTCACCGCAATTGAACGGGATTCTGACCCTGATTGCTTCCGGCTTGCCGGGCCGCGTCGGCCCGATCAATCCGCAGCTGTATTCACTGTTCAAGAGCAAAGGCTACGCCAGCGGCTCGCCGTTCAAGGCCATCACGGCCGGGGATAACGAGTATTACAAGGCCAGCGCCAGCTATAACCCGGCCAGCGGCCTGGGTTCGCTCGACGTTACCGCCTTGAGCGCAGCCTTGGGCGGCAAATAAGCCAGGCTCATAGATTGACACCATCACTTTCAGGACTTGCCATGACCCGCTTTAAAACACTCGCACTTTCTGTGCTGGCCGCGGCCAGCTTTGGCGCAGCCAGCGCGGCCCACGCCGTGGTTGAAACCAATGTTTTCTTTCTGCCCCCCAGCACCGTCGACACCCCAGGCGATACCGATTTGTCGTGGGACTTCTCCAACGATGTCGCCGGTGGCGGCGATCGGTTGAAGGGCGATACCTTTGACGATCTGTTTATTTTTAATGTGCCGGACACGCGCGAAATCAGCTTTACCGCATGGGCTGATGCGCTGGGCATCAAGTTTGATAATTACTTGTATGTCGGGCCGTGGGGCGACGGCACGTCGCCCACTTTTGGCAGCGGCAGCAGCGTCGGTTTCTTTATCAATGGCGGCGACGTCACGCTGGACAGCGGCACTTACTACTTTGAACTGACCGGCACTTATCTGAAAACCGGCGCGACTTACTCCGGCATTCTGGCGGCCATTCAGCCGGTGCCGGAGCCAGAAACCTGGGCGCTGATGGCGATGGGTGGGATAGGCGCGTGGGCGGCCAGCCGACGTCGGCGCGCGGCAAGCAAGCAGGTGGCTTCAGTCGCGCTGGCTTGATGGTGTTGGCGCGCTGGCCGCTGCGGCGGCCGGTGCACTGGCTGGCGCTGCTGTAGATTTGCCACGGACGGGGACAACGCATGTGTTGTCCTCGTTTGCAATGCGGCGGCGCTTGTTGCTGATCGGCGTGTACAACAATGCCGGGCTGCTTGCGGCGGCGGCCGCCGCCGGGCCTGGCGTACAGGCCGTAGCGGGCAGGCTGGCCGCGCTGGCCAGCAGAAATATCAATGCAATCATGGCTGTAATCCGCAACAAGGTTTTCTAGTATGGGCATACCACCGAACGCGGCAGGAGCCCGTTATGACAGAAGCAGCAGAACCGACCTCACAGAATGCAGACGGACTGTTCGAGCCGTTTGATGTGGCGCAAGTGCCGCTGGTGCAGCATCGCCATGGTCTGCGCTTTGGCATGGATTATCGCCATCTGAGTAGCTACGGCGGGGGCAGCCAGATCAGCGTGTCGCTGGAAACCTTGCCGCCCGGGCGCCAGGCCAACCCCGCGCATTATCACCTGCTGGAAGAAGAACACGTATTGATCCTTGAGGGCAGTCTCACCTTGCGCCTGGGCGACGCCCGTTATGTGATGACGCCGGATCACTATGTGTGTTTTCCGGCCGGGCAAAAGGCGGGCCATGCGCTGATCAACCACACCGAGCAACCCTGTCGCTATCTGGTCTGGGGCACGCCGCATCCGCATGATGTGGCCATCCATACGGACAACGGCTTTGTGCAAGTCAAACTGACCGGACGTGGCTATGCCGACAGCGTGGTGCCCGGCTACTGGGATGGCGAAGACGTCGACACGCCCGCACAGCCTTAGGCTACGGCGGCAGGCGGGCCCGGTTTATATATTGGTCCCGGCCTCAGCGTCGTCGTGGCTGTTGTGGCCTTGCTGCAGACGAGTGCGGACAAAGTTGACGTGCTCGCGCAGCACATAAAATGCATCGGCGTGCGCCAGCGGCATTTTCAAGCGGTTGACGGCGTTTTCGATCTGGTCGAGCTGGCGTAGCAAGGCCTCGCGCTCTGCCCCCACCGCATTGGCCATCGCGCCTCGTTCAATGGCAATCAGCGCGCCGTACCAGCGATAAATGCGCGAGCGCACGCGCCAGCGGTACAGCGCGGGCAAAGCGCGCAGCGTGGGTATGATCAGCACCGCCAACGGCAGCAGCAAGACCAGCATGCGATCGGCCAGACTGGCCAGCCAGAACGGCAGCGCGCGATAGAAAAACCCTTTGCCCGATTTGTAATAGCGCGCGGCGTCTTCGCTGATGCGGTATTCATGGGCCACCGGGTTGGGAAACTCGCCCGCATGCTGCAACAAGCCTGATTTGCCATGAACTTCTTGCGCGGCCTCGATCAACAAATCCGAAATCGCCGGATGCAGGCTGGCGCGCGCCACTAATTCCACCATCGGGCTGACCAGATGCACCGTATCGGGCGGAATGTTCTGGCCCAGATCCAGCACGCCAGCGGGCAGATCAATTTCGTTGAGATAGCGAAAGCGCCGGGTATAAGCCGCAGCCTGGCTGAAATCGAGCATCGCAATGCCCGGCGTTTTGAACAGCCGCACCATGGTGTTACGCGCCGTCGAATCGCCATTAAGGATGACCGCGTCTACCGTGCCATCCACCAGTTGCCTGGCTGCGTCTTCGCCATCCATAGGCAATAGCGTGGTCGGGCCGCCGGGCGTAATGCCGTTGGCCTTGAGCAAATCCAGCGCCAGCACGCGCGTGCCGCTGCCCACCTGGCCGATGGCGATGCGCTTGCCGGCAAATTGTGACAAGCGCGATACGCCTTCGCCGCGATACAGCACGATCACCGGCGCATAAAACATGCTGCCGAGTGACATCAAGCGCGAAGTATCCAGGCCTTGTGCGACGCCGCCTTGCACCAGCGCGATATCAACGTGCTGGCTTGGGTCGAGCAGGCGCCTGAGGTTTTGCAGCGAGCCATCGGACGGCAGGATTTTCAGCGTAATGCCATTGCGCGCCAGGATTTCTTTATAAGCCTGCGCAGCGGGCAAAAACGAGCTGTCCTGCGCCCCGGCGCTGATAACCAGGGTGCGCGGCGGGGCAGGCTCGACCAGCCAGAACAGGGTGGCGAGGGCCAGCAATATAATCGCGACTATGCCACCCCATAACATCCACAAATCGCGGCGCGGAATGACCAGGCGGCCTTGCTCCAGATGCGGCTGTGGCCGCGGCGTGTGCTGCATGCTGCTCCTTTATAAAACCGAGCCGATGACGTCGACGATCAAGATCTTGACGATGGTCATGGCCGGAAAAATCATCGCGTAACGCACATCAGGCTGGTCGGTGGGCGTCAGTTTGTTGCAATAGGCCAGGATGGCCGGATTGCCGCAGGCACCCGCCACAATACCGGCGAGCTCGTCGTAGGGCAGCTTGTACACAAATATGCCCAACAGCAGCACCGGCAGCGCCAACGCCAGCAACACGATTGCACCCAGGCCCAGCATCAGCAGGCCGGTGTCGGCGATGGTGGCGGCGAACTTGGGCCCGGACGACATCCCGACTTGCGCCAGAAACAGCGTCAGGCCCAGGTTGCGTAACACCATATTGGCCGACAGCGGCATGGTCCAGTTAATGCCACGGGTGCGGCGCACGATGCCCAGCAGCAGCGCCACAATCAACACCCCGCAGACACCGACCGCCAGTTTGCCGATCACCGGCATGGGAATCTGGATGGCGCCCAGCAAAAAGCCCAATGCCATACCCAGGCCAATCGAGATATAGCTGAACTCCGCCGTGCCTTTGATCGAGTCGCCGAAGTACTTGCGCAAGGTGGCAAATTGGTCACGCTGCGCCAGCATGCCGATGCGGTCACCAAACTCGATGACGGCATCCGGGTTGGGCATGATGTTGGTATCGCCGCGGCGCAACTGCGTAATGACGACGCCAGGCCCACCAGGCACATCCAGATCGCCCAAGGCGCGCCCGACTATACCCGGGCGTGAAGCAAACACGCGCAGATAATCGAGGTCGGTGCGGTCGCGGATCAAGCGCCCTGGCGTGAGCTCGCCAAGGATGGCGCTGACTTGCTGCAACACGTTGGCGTTGCTGACCACCAACAGCACACCGTCGCCCGCTTGCGCCACCAGCTCGGGCGCTGCTGGCTTGTTGTGGTGGCCGGTTCGCAGGGCGACGATTTGCGCATCGGAGGGCAAGGCGGCGGTGATCTCGGCCAGTGTTTTGCCGACCAGATCGGGGTTGTGCAAGGTGACTTCCAATGCGCGTGCGCCGGTGGGGGCGGCAGCGTCGATTTTCGGCTTGAGCAGCAGAAACGCGATATACAACAGCAGAATCGGCCCGGCCACGCCAAAGGGATAAGAGATGGAATAGCCGACCGCGGCATCATCATTACCCAGCGTGGCGATGGTGGCCTGCAACGACGCCGTGCTGGTACCGGCACCGGCAAACAGGCCGAGGGCATAGCCGAGTTTGATGCCGGTGAATTTCTGGATCAGCAAAGTCACCAGCGCCGCGCAGACCACGCCGATAATCGCCAATAGATTGGCCCGGCGCCCGGCCACGCTGGTCAGGCCCAGCAAGAACTGGCCGCCATATTGTATGCCCACGGTATACAAAAACAGCGCCAGCCCGAGTGTGCCTATCATCGGGGCGGGCGCAGCTTTGGGCACTAGCCAACCCACCGCCAAAGCCACGAATAACACCGCACCTACACCCAGTGAAAAGCCTTTGATATTGAGTTCACCGGCCAGGTGGCCCAGTGCGATGGTCAGAAACATCACCATCAACGGTTGTTGTTCCAGAAATGCCTTGATGACTTCCATAGCCGTCCTTGTCAGATGCGGGCCCGCTGCGCCCGCCTCTTAATATAGTGGGCGCATTGCGATCTAACCGGACAGAACGGGGCAGGGAATCGGGCCTGGCTTAAACCAGGGTGTGGACCAGTTGGGTGAGCTGAAAAATCATCCCGGCCAGACCCAGCGCCACGGTGATCAGCGCGCCGAACAGTATGCGGAAATCACTTTTGATTTCGTGCTGGATGGCGATAAAGCGATCGTCGACGCGATCAAAGCGTTTTTCCATATAGTCTTCCAGCCGATCAAAACGCTGGTCGACTTTGTCGAAACGACGATCTACCTCGGATAAGCGCTGATCGATACTGGCCAGGCGTAGATCGATGCCATCCATGCGTAGGTCGATGCTGTTCAAGCGTAGCTCTATGTGGTTCAAGCGCTGATACACCTCTGCGAATTGATGCTCCACCGCTGTGAACTGACCGCGTATGCCAGAAAAATCCAGAGCAACTCACAGTGGCGGCAGTCGCCATCAGAGCCGCTGTGTACCACCAGGCTGTGGCGGCGTATATCGGCGTCTTCGGCGGCCGGGTCTACGGCGAGGGGCATGATGCGATCCTTGTGATTGAGTGCAGCCAGCTTGCGCCAAATGCTTGCCGTCAGCAAAGGATTTCACCCTCAAAAAATTGAGCCAGATCAATCCTGAAATTTCTGAGAATGCTTAATAAATTCAGTCACTTCGAGAATGAACTTCTGGTCGTCATACACCTCGCCATGCAGCGGCACGGCGCCAGCTAGTCGTGCCGCCAGCACAAAGCCATGGCGACGTAAAAGCTGTTCTGAAGCGACGTTTCCAGCCGTCACCCACGCCTGCAGCGTATGCAGTCCGCAGTGCTCGAAGGCAAAAGCGATGACTGCCGCCGTCGCCTCGCTGGCGTAGCCCTTGCCCTGCCATTGCGGCAGCAGCAAATAGCCCAGGTCCGCCATTCCGGACTGCTGGATTTGCATGCCATGCACACCGATCGTTGCGCCGCTGGTTTTGAGTTGCATGACCAGGGTAAGCCAGTGCCGTGACTGTGCTGTCCATGGTGGCAGCCGGCTGGAAAACCTGGCATCCAGATGGTGATCGGATTGTGGATCGGCCACGTAACGCATCACCTCCGGATTGCGGTGCAGGGCAAAAAACAGGGCGCGGTCCGCCGCAGTCAGCTGGCGTAGCACCAGGCGCTGCGTTTCGAGCTGGATGGGGGCATGCATGGATCGGCTTTTCAGTGGGCGCTTGAATGAGCTGATTGTGGAGAAATTCGGGCCATAAGCAAACTTTGATTTAGTGCAGATTGGCACTATTCACGTGTCGCCAATGCGCCTTGAATTTGCCGGAGTGGTTTCGATGAGTAATGAATCTGTGGCCTGGAAGCCAGCGTGTTTATCCACGCGGCTGGTGTTTCTGGTAATCGGTGTCGCCACCGCATGTTGGGCGGTGATGGTGCCGTACGCCAAGATCCGGCTGCAACTGGACGACGCGCAACTGGGCAGCATATTGCTGGCGTTGGGCGGGGGCGCCATGGTGGCGATGCCGCTCACCGGGCATCTGATCAAACGCTGGGGCAGTGCGCAATTGATCCGCGTGGCGGGTGCTTTGCTGGTGGTGTCGATTCCGGCGCTGGCGCTGGCGCCCACACCATGGGCGCTGGCGGTATTGCTGTTTATCTTTGGCGCGCAGCACGGTGTGCTGGATATCACCGTGAACAGCCAGGCCGTAGCCGTCGAAAACATCGCCGCACGGCCGTTGATGTCGTCGTTCCACGGCTTGTATTCGGCGGGAGGCCTGGTCGGCGGCGCTATCCTGGCGGCCCTGCTCAAGTCCGGCTTGTCGCTGGGCGTTTGTGCGGTGGCGGTGGGATTGTTATGCGCGATTGCTTGTGTCTGGAGTTACGCCGCGCTGATCCCGCATGGCCCGGCCGAGGCGGCCGAACACAAAACCCATCTGGCGTTCAATAACCGGGGCGTGGTGATTATTGGCGCGCTGTGCTTCTGCGCCTTTTTGACCGAGGGCGCGATGCTGGATTGGGGCGCCGTGTTTTTGCGCTTTGAACGTGGCGTTGATGAAGCCAGTGCCGGCATTGGTTTCTCGGTGTTCTCGGTGGCAATGGCGGTGGGGCGGCTGACGGGCGATCGCATCATCAAGGCCTTTGGCCCGTTTCGCGTGGTGCTGGGCGGCAGCCTGGTCGCCGCCAGCGGCGTGCTGACCATCGTGCTGGCGCCGTTACCGGCCTTGAGCGTGGCAGGGTTTGTGTTGGTGGGCCTCGGCGCTTCCAATATCGTGCCGGTGTTGTTTGGCGCCGCCAGCCGCATGCCGGGCGTGCCCGCCAGCGTGGCGCTGCCCACTGCGGTGATGATGGGTTACACCGGCATCCTGCTCGGGCCGGCCCTGGTCGGCTATGCCGCACACGCGACGTCTTTGCCTCTGGCCTTTGGCGGCATCAGCCTGCTGATGCTGGCGATTACCGCCAATGCCTGGCGCGTGCGCAACACGGCGCATCCTGCCAATCAAGACGCCCCCACCGGCGCGCCGCTTAGCCAGCGGAGTTAGGGCTGGCGCTGCTGCCTGCCGGGCGGGCGGCCTGATCTTGCGCGGCGCGCGGGCGGGTACTGGCGGTGGCATTGCCGCTTTGCATGGCTTTCTTGAAGCCCGGATAGAGCAGATCGTTACCAAACGCGCTCAGGTGGTCGGTGTCGGCAAACACCGGTTTACCGTCGATATAGCCTTTGCAGATTGCGCCCGGGCACAAGGTATCAAACGGATCCCACACTTTGACGCCGGGCTCGGTGGCCACTTCCTGCAGCAAAGCGTTGGCGCGCGAACGGCGATGCAACATCTCGCTGCGGGTCGGTTCGGTTTCCGAGCGGCAATATGAATTGATGCGGTTAAACCAGTCAGCGCAGCGGAATTGCGCCACCGTCACCACCGGCTTGGGCGCTTCCAGAATCACGTTGATGCCCTTGTCGACCAGGGGTTTGAGTGCGGTCTGGATTTGCTCCGCCGCCACGTGATCCTCGGGCTTGATGGCCAGATCAATCTGGTCGGTTGGCAGATAGGTTTTGTCCCAGATATCGCGAAAGCGCCGGGTGTACAGACCGGCCAGCAACAGATAGTCACCTTGTCTGGCTTCGGTTTCGATGCGTTTGAGCGCCTGCACCCGGAACTCGGGGCAACCGGCCACCGTGCCGGCGTCGAGATAGCCCACCAGCTTGCAACCGCCCATGGTGACAATCTCAACCTGATAACCGTCCTTGGCCGCCAGCCGCTGCGCCATGCGCTCATACGAGCTGGCATGCGAATCACCAAATATATAGATGTGCTGCGGCTTTTCCTGCGCGCAGTCGCTGCCGTCAAAGGCGATGATCATGCCGCCTTGCCAATGGCTGAACGTCTTGGGTGCAGCGCAGTCGCCCACTTGGTGCGGCGCATAGGTCTCCGCCGACCAGACCTGTTGATCACGTGCTGCAAACAGGCCGATCTCAGGTTTGCCCAGATACAGCGCGGTGCTGAAAATCGACAGCACCACCAGCGCACTCGCCACCACGGAATAGAACTGGCGATAACCGCGTTGGCCCAGCCACGGATTAAACCGCAGCGGCTTCTCGATCAAGACATAGCTGGCGATGGCAAGGGCGGTCATCAACACCATGGACAGCGCTTGCAGGGCCGGGGTGTCGATGCCGGTGGTCCAGCGCATCAGCACGATCACGCCCCAGTGCCACAGATACAGCGAATACGAAATCTTGCCGATGGCGGTAAACAGGGGATTGGCCAACAGGCGGTTGACCAGGTTGGTGCTGCCAAACACCGTGCCGATCACCAGCACGCTGGTTGCGATACATGGCAACAGCGCCCATGGCCATGGAAACATTTTCTCGTTGGCAATCCACAAACCCACGCCCAAAGCCAGCAATGCCAGCAGGCTGAATGCGCCGTGCTGGTTCAGGCGCTGCAGAATGCGGCCGGTGCTGCCGTCGGGGTTTTTGCACAACACAAAGGCGAAGAAGCCGGCGCCGAGTTCCCAGAAGCGCGTGGGCAGCATATAAAACGCGGTTGCGCCATTGCGCGGGGTCAGCCAGGCGCAATACAGCATCGAAGCCAGCGTAATAAGCCCCAGGCCCCACAGCAGTTGCTTGCGCCGCTGGGGCGAGGTGCGCGGGCTGATCAGAATCAGATAAGAGAAAAACGGAAACAGCAGGTAGTACTGTTCTTCGACCGCCAACGACCAGGTGTGGGTAAACGGGTTGTAGGAACTGGCGGCGGCAAAATAGTCGCCCGAGGTATACAGCAGCACAAAGTTACTGAGGCCGAACAGGGCGGAAATGCCGGTGACTTCAATAAAGCGGCTGTAGGGCGGAATAAACAGCGTGGACAGCAGCGACATCAAGATAATGAATACGGCCGCTGCCGGCAGGATGCGCAGCAGGCGACGCCGATAAAACCACTGAAAATAAACCAGCAGGCCCTCAGTGGGCGCCGAGGCCACTGATTTGGCCACCACAAAGCCCGAGATCACATAAAAGATATCAACGCCAATAAAGCCGCCGGGCAGCCAGGCGGACTGGATGTGGAACAGGATAATGGCCAGCACGGCCACCGCGCGCAGGCCATCTATGGCCGCGATATGTGCTTTACGTCCAGAATTCATGCGGGTCCATCACTCCAGATTGCAAGGGCTGCAGCGCAGCGGGGTCGGCCGCGACTGCGGACGGCACGTGGCGTCCTTGGGCACTATGCCAAAAGCTTAAACGAAAGACAAGATAGCTTACGTGGTGATGTCGCCTACGCGACTTGCCATGCGGTATAGGTGGCGTCGTCTGTCAGAAGTTCCTTTACAGATTGCAAAAAAGTGGCTGGATGCTGCGGCGCAGCAGCATGCTTTGCTGACAAGCAGTACAAGCTTTTGCCGCGTTGCAGCAAAGCTGTGCACAGAAGCCACACCGCAAGCCCGCGACTAGCGGCGGCGTGCCTGTATGCATTTATCATGGCGCCCCTTAGTTCCGTCCACGAGCGGCACTACGTTTGATTAACGGCGCTAGTGCGGCCTGCGTATCCCTCGGCGCCGCATCGCCCTTGCAGAAGTTTTCATCCGGCATGCTCAAGACAAAAAAAGTATTCACGGCCGCATTGACGGTCGCCGCACTGGCGGCATCTTCCCTGGTTCACGCAGACATCAATGTCGGCCAGTCGGTGGCCACCTCCGGCCCCGATGCCGCAACCGGCAAAGCCATCGCGCTGGGCGCGTCCATCTATTTTTCGCATCTGAATGCGGAGGGTGGTATCGCTGGGCAAGAGGTCAAGCTGACCACGCTTGATGATGGCGGCGAACCGGCTCGCAGCGTCAGCAATACGCTCGATCTGGTTAACAAGAACGATGTGGTGGCGCTACTTGGTTATCAGAACGGCGACGCGGTGCGCAAACTGCTCGATAGCAAAACGCTGGAAAACGCGGGCGTGCCCTTGGTGGGCGTTGATTCGGGTGCGGAGAATCTGCGCAAGCCGGGCAGCCCGTATCTGTTTCATTTGCGCGCCAGCTCCAGCCAGGAAATCGAAAAAATCGTTGCCCTGCTCAATGGCAAGCTTGGCATGAGCAAGTTTGCCGTCCTGGCGCAGAAGGACGGCGCGGGCGAAGCCAATGTTGCCGCCCTCAAGGCCGAGCTGGCGCGGCGCAAGCTGCAACTGGTGGGCGAGGGCTGGTATGACAAGACCGCCAATGACACCCAGACGGCTGCCGGCGCCTTGTACAAAGTGCAGCCGGACGCGGTCATTCTGATGGTGCCGTCGGCCCCGGCCGCCAGCTTTATCAAACAGTTCAAGGGTCTGGGCGGCACGGCGCAGTTGTATGGCTTGTCACAGATTCAGGCCACCGAAGTGGTGCGCCTGGCCGGTGCGGCTGCCGCCTCCGGCCTGGGGATTTCGCAGGTCTACCCGTCGCCAGCCAGCTATTCCGGCAAGCTGGTGCGCGAATTCCAGTCCGATGCCAAACCCTATCTGAACCAGGGTGTACCGGAATATGCCTTGCTGCAAGGTTATCTGGCCGCGCATTTGCTGGCCGATGCCCTCAAGCAAGCCGGCAAACGTCCAACCCGCCCGCTGGTATTCAAAGCGTTGAGTTCCTTGCAGAAAGTGGATCTGGGCGGCTATGTGCTCGACTTTGGCGATGGCCGCGTCGGTTCGCGTTTTGTCGACATGACGATGATTTCGCCGACCGGGGCACTGGCGCGTTAAGCCCGCCACAGCGCCGCCATCAGCACCCACCCGGACCCTCCTGCAGAGGGCCGGGTTTTTTATCGCCTTAAACCAGCCGACAGAACGGGGTAAACGCCATGTGCGATCGGGCCGTTGTTACTTTGGGGCGCTGGCTATACTGCAAACGTCGCGCTTGCTGCGCCCACCTTGTTCATTACGGAGTGCCAACCATGTCCACCATCGCGCTGACCCCTGCTATCGAAACCGGTGAAACCGGTGGTTTGCACCGTACGCTCACCACGCTGGAGGCCGCGCTGGATTACGCGCTGGTCAAAAAAGAAAGCGAACACACGCCCAACCCCGAAACCTGGCAAGTCACCTTCAATGCCCTGGCCGAAGCCGCCAACAGCCACAATCCGGCCGACGTCAGCGCCGCCTATGCGCAACTGACCAAAGCCATCGGCGAAACCCTGCGCGCCGAAGGCAAACAGCCGTACTGAGCGTGAGCGCCAGCCCCCGTTCCAGCGCGTAGCCAGGCGGTTTAAGCCGCCTTGCGACGTGCCTGGCGTGCGCTAGACTGAACCCTGCCACACGCATTTAAAAAACCCTGTTCATTATTCAAAAACAAGATCAGTAGGGGGTTCGGGGATGTTCATGCACAAGCAGAAGGCGCTGCTGCAGCAGCAATGCCACGCCCTGGCACAACAAAAGGGCTTGCTCGACGCCATCAACCGTTCGATGGCGGTGATTGAATTCAATCTGGACGGCGTCATTCTGGATGCCAACGCCAATTTCCTGCGGGTAGTCGGCTATAGCCTGGCCGAGCTGGTTGGCCAGCACCATCGCATGCTGTGCCAGCCCGGCTACGTCAACAGCCCGGAATACCAGCAACTGTGGCAACGCCTGCGTCATGGCGATTTTGTTTCGGGCAAGTTCCGGCGCGTGGGCAAAGGGGGCCGCACCATCTGGCTGGAGGCCAGCTACAACCCGATCCGCGATGAGACCGGGCAAGTGGTGCGCGTGGTCAAATTTGCCCAGGATGTCACCGCCGTCACCGAGGAAGAACACGAATACCAGAACAAGATCAAGGCGGCGGACCGGTCGATGGCGGTGATTGCGTTTGCGCCCGACGGCACCATCCTCAAGGCCAACCAGAATTTCCAGAATGCGGTGGGTTATACCGAGGCCGAACTGGTGGGCCAGCATCACCGTCTTTTGTGCGATCCGGCGTATACCTCCAGCCCGGCCTACGCCACGTTCTGGCGGCGGCTGGATGCGGGCGAATATATCTCGGGTCTGTTTGAACGGCGCGGCAAACACGGCAAGGTGATCTGGCTGGAGGCCTCCTACAACCCGATGTATGACGAAGATGGCCGTCTGTATAAGATCGTCAAATTTGCCACCGACGTGACCGAACGCGAAATGAGTATCCGCAAAGACATGCAACTGGTCGGCAGCATGCGCGCTTTGTCTGCCGAGACCGCAGCCGTGTCGCGTGACGGCGGTGTGGTGATACAGAAAACCGTCGAAGAAATGGGCTCGATTGCGGCCAGCGCCAAGAACGCGGCCGGTTTGATCGAGACGCTGGGCACGCAAACCTCGCGCATCAACAGCATCGTCGCCACCATCCGTGCCATTGCCGATCAGACCAATTTGCTGGCGCTCAACGCGGCCATCGAAGCCGCCCGCGCCGGGGAGGCCGGACGCGGTTTTGCGGTGGTGGCGGACGAGGTCCGCAAGCTGGCTGAGCGCACCACGCAATCGACGGCAGAAGTTGCGGGCATGATCGCCAGTATCGACAGCGGCACCGGTGATGCCATCAGCAGCGTGCACAATATGCTGGCGCAGGCTGAGCAAGGCCTGACGCACGCCACTCACGCTGGCGCGGCCATCCGCGAAATCCTCTCCGGCAACCAGAAAGTGGCCGGCATGATCGGCCAGTTTTCGATGAGTGACGCCGCCAGCGCTTAGTCCGTGCGCTATCCGCGCTGCGGACATCTACACCATCCGGCGTCGCCGTACGGCGCGCCGGATTAATCCCACTATCATCGCCGCCCTGTGTATCTGCGTTACGCAATGACGCAAATCACTACAAAACAAAATACGGGGTGTACGAATGATGCGAGTGAGTGCGTGGCTGCTGGCAATGTGCCTGGCGGCAGGCTTGAGTGCGTGTGGTGGCGGTGGCGGTGCCGATGGGTCGACGGGCACGGCGGGCAATACCGGCGCCGGCGGTGTCGCCAGCGGTGGTAACAACGGCAGCGGCAGTAGTGGCAGTGGCGCGCCGGTGGACGGCGCTGGCAGCGGCAGCGCTGGCAGCACCACGCCAGTGCCGATAAGCAGCGCGGACCGCGTCGCGGCCGCCGCGGCCAGTGGCAACCCGGCGGGTCTGACCAGTGACGATGCTGCCACCTTGCTCGATATGGCCATCGCCAGCGCCACCAGCACGCGGGATGCGCAGGCCAGCATCCTCGCCAACATCTATGGCAACAGCACGCTGGTGCCCAGCCTCGCGCTCAATATCGGTACCAACAGCAGCGATATCGCGCCGCGTGCCGCGACCACTGCCATGACCTTGCTGGCGGCCGATGACGGCAGCAGCCTGGCCGCGATTGCCACCTACGGCAATGGCCGCGCGCTGGCCTATGGCGCCGACGTGCTGGCATGGATGGCGGGCAGCACTAAAGAACAGCAGCACTATCCGTTGTTCCGCCGCGCCTGGGGCTGGTTGCTGAGCGGCAACGCCAACAGCGCCCTGCCAGCCAGCGTGCGCTACGCCACCGCCGGTTACGCCGCGGCCAATGTCAAAGCGCTGATCGAACGTACCGGCAGCACCGCCGTCGCCGTCAGCTGCGATCTGACCAGTCCATCCAATACCTGCTGGAACAACGCTGATGTGCTGGTGTTTGGCGGTAGCGTCGCCAGCAATGCCGGGCTGCAGGCGCTGGTAACGCAATATCTGGCGGCGGGCAAAGCCGTGGTTTACATGCAGCCGGGCTGGGGAGATTCCGTCGGCGGGCGCCAGGTGTTGGCGGGCATGGGCATGACTTTGGGCGGCTATCCCGGCAACTACTTTGCCGCGACTGCGGCGGTGTCGGTCAGCAGCACGCGCACCATCGCAGCGGCCCTGGCCAGCGCCGATACCTTGACGCCGCTGGTGACTACGCTCAATCAGCTCAAGCAAGCCAGCATCAGCGTCGATCTGGCCAGCGATACCAGTTCGCCCAGCGCCATCACCCGCAGCATGAACGAGCTGCAAACACTGCAAAGCGCCAGCGTCGATCTGTTTGCCGGAGACGCGCGTTACGCGCTGCAGCGCCTGCTGGTGTTATGGGCCGATCTGTGGCGGCCCAATATCGTGTACGGCAAGGTGTTACGCAGCGATGCCGCTAATTTTCTGCGCGCCTATGCCGCGGATTCGTGGGTGGATTACAACCGCGTCGGTACCCGCGTTTCGCCAGGCGGGCAGGGGGATTACATGCCTGCCTCGGCGCAGACCATGGCCGTCGCCAGCGATTGGGAAGAGATCGAGGTGACCATCGCGCAAGCCAGCGGCAATACCTTGATCGGCCGCGCCGCCATACCCGGCAAACCCTTGCAGATTCAGGTGGTCGATGCGGCAGGCGCCAGCAGTCTGGGTATCCAGACCAGCTATATCCGCACCTGGGGCAACCCGTTGACGGACAGCGATGCGACCTATCTGCGGCCACGCCGCCCCAATTCCTTCAACATTCCGCTAACCACGGCGACGACGAATTTTGTCACGCCGTTTGGGGGCCCGCTGGTGCTGTCATATAGCGGCGCCACCGCCAACAGCGTGGTCAAACTGCGCGTGAAAGGCGGCGCCAAATACGCGCATTTTGATTTCACCCGCAGCATGAGCGCGACTGACACGGCCGATGCCCTGGCCGCCCTCAAAGCAGGCACGTTTGGCTGGCAAACCACCAAGCTGGTCGGCGGCGAAATCGAACAGACCACCAAACTGGCGCAGGCGGTCATCGGTAATACCGATCCGGCCGTGTACGTTAACCAGCGCATCCGCGATGGTCTGTTCATGAGCAACCACATCGCCAATGGCTACAACGACGCCGGCATGACCACCGAAGTGGCCAATCTGTGCGCCACGCTGGGCTGGACCTGCGATGGCCCGATCCATAACGCGCCGGTGGTGCAGCACTTTGTCGGCTGGCTGGCCGCCTGCGGTTATCTGTGTTCGGGCAACCCGATCGATGGCTATGCCGGTATTGATATCGGCTGGGGTTACGCGCACGAAATGGGCCACAACACGGTGCAGCGCGTGATGCATATCGTGCCCGATGGTACTCACGGCTGCGTGGTGGAATGCGATAACAACATTCTTGCCAGCACCACCGCCTTGCGCGTGTACAAAACGCTGGGCATCGAAATCAGCGGCGGCCATCCGCTCGATAACCCGGGCCTGTACAGCCTGATTGTGGCCAACCGCAATACGGGTCTGAGCGGCGATGCGCAGATTGCCGATATGGAAACGCGGGTCTGGAGCAACCCCAGTCAGGACGTGATGCGGCCGGTGCATTTCCAGCTGGCCTATCTGTTTACCCGCTATCGCAGCGGTCTGGCCCAGCCCACCATGGAAACCACGCTGGATTTTTTCAGCCTGCTGACCAAGGGTGACCGGCTGGTGGCCAAAAACTTCAGCAGCGCCAACGCCGCCAGTTACGGCATGGGCCGCTATGCCAGCAACACAATAGGCAATTCAGATCTGCTCTACGTATTGAGCTCGAAGATCATCGGCCAGGACTTGCGCAAGATGTTTGCCATGTATGGCATTCCGCTCAGCGCGGATGCGCTGGGTTCGATTGTCGATCTGGGCTTGCCGGTGGCGCCAGCGCAGTTCTATGCCTTGCCAGCGCTCAAACATAACCAGTTGCAGACTGGCGTCTGGATGAATATCGACAGCAGCACGCCGCCGTACCCGGTCTGACGGCCAGCGCAATCAAGCGGCCGCCGCCGGTGCGACGGCGGCCGCACATTTCTGGCGTAAAAACGTCTGCAGCATGCTGACCCGTCCCGACGCCATGGCCCGATGCGGGCATACCAGATACAGCGGGCTGCGTTCTCCTTCCCACTGCGGCAAAACATCGACCAGCGCGCCGCTGGCCAGATCGGCCGCCACATCCAGCCGTGACTTATACGCCACGCCGTGCCCGGCCACGGTCCAGCGCCGCGCTACATCGCCGTCATCACACAGGTGATCGCCGCTCATTTCTACTTCTACGGTCTGGTCACCCTGGCTGAAGCGCCAGCTGGAATAGGGGCGGCCGTTCAGATAAAACAGGACGGCTTTGTGTTGCGCCAGTTGCGTCGGATGCGTCAGCGGGCCGTGTTGTCGTACCCACGCCGGGCTGGCACACAAAACCCGGCGATTGGTTTCAAGGATGGGCAAGGCCACCATGCTGGAATCGGCCAGCACGCCGTAGCGCAAAGCCAGATCGACCGGCTCGCGATACAGGTCGCTTTGCCGATCGCCTATCTGCAACTGGATACGCAAAGCCGGATGCTGCAGCTTGAGTTCATCCAGCCAGCCCAGCAGCCGGTTGCGGCCGAGGTCGGACGGCGCGGACAGCTGCAACACGCCGCTCCAGCCCGTGGTTTTATGCCGCAATGCGGCTGCGCCCTCGTGCAGCGCGCCCAAGGCCAGCCGCACGCTTTCCAGATAGCGCGTGCCGTCTTCGGTCAGGCGCATGCTGCGGGTGGAGCGCACAAACAAACGCGTGCCCAGCCGGTCTTCCAGCCGCTTGAGCGCCACGCTGGCCGCCGCAGGCGTGATATCGAGCGCGCGCGCGGCCGCCGAGATGCTGCCGCTGTCGGCGGTGCGCACCAACACTTCAAGATCAAGAATGGAGCTCATCGGATCATTCCGGAATCAATGCGCACGGATGGTAGCGCATCGAGTCTGACTCGGCTTGCCCGGCATGACTGATTCCGTTGCATAGGGTGGGTCGAGACCCACCCATCAAAGCCGGTGATTCGGAATGCGATGGCTCAATCCAGTCACGGCCGACGATATGACCCGCGAGTTTCTCGTCCTTGGCGACGGCTTTGCGTGGTGGGTCTCGACCCACCCTATGCCCGGAGCTTTTGATAGGCCGTTAAGAATTGGCGCATTTCTTGCGTGGCGGGGCGGTCGCGCGGGTCTTTGCGTTGTAGCGCGGCGGCGATGCCGCTTTCGATCAGCGCGATTTGCGCATCGAGCAGGGCGTGCACGCGCTCGCGCCAGATCGCATCGTGCAAGGCCAGATGCGCCAGCAAGGGCACCAGTGGCAGCGATAGATACCCGTCCTGCAGATTGCGCCCTGAACGTGCCAGCTCCGGCCGCAGTATTGCATGCAGCGCGTCGCCCCACAGCGTGCGGTCCCGCGCCAGATCAGCGCGTCGTTGTTGCAGCGCGCCCAGATATTCCGGTTCTACCACCTGCAGCTGGCGCAGCAATATCTGGCCCGCGCCAGCCACGTTTGGCTGCAAGCAATCCGCCCCGATAAAGGCCGCGCTTTCGGCGCGTTGTGGCAACAAGAGGGCTTGTTCGGCGTCCGGTAACAACGCATCCAACGGCACCACGCGGCAGGTGGCTGGCTTATGCGCGCCGTGCACGCCACAGCGCTGATCGCTTTGCAGCGCCGGACAGGACGGCTGGCTAGCCCACTGATAGCCTTGCAGCAGCAACACCAGATCATCGGCCGCACCGCCGGGCAGCAATTGCGCGGCCAGTGCGCGTTGGCCGGCCGATGCATTGCGCGGCAAACGCCGCACGCTGATGCAGCCTATAAACGTGTGCCGGTGCTGCCACAGTTCATCCAGCGACAGCAGCGGTGGCGAGTTACAGCAGCGGCCGCAGGCGGTGCAATGCAGCGACCAGTCTGCGCTTACCATGGCCGCCGCACCGAATCCTGATAGCGCGTCAGTACAAACGCGGCCACCGCCGGAGATTGATACGCGGCGCGCCATTGCGCTGTCCATGCGCCTGGCGTGACGGCAACCAGCACGCCCGCCCACGGTGACCGTGCATCTTCCATACCCAGGCCATCGCGCGCCGGATACAGCTGGTGTTGCATGGCAAAGTCGCCCGGCAACGCCACCAGCGCCAGATCGGGCAGGGCGGCCAGCAAGCGGGGCTCACTCAGCGCCAGCAGCCGGTAGCCGCGCGGGTTGCTGCTCACGTCGGCAATTCGTGCATGGATGCCAGCGTTATCGCGCAACTGGATCAGGCCGTAGTTCTGCAACAAGATCAAGGCGCGGCTTTGCGCGGCCGGTTCTGCCGGAATGCCGATCCGCGCGCCGTTACGCAAGGCGCGCAGATTGGGGAGTTGGCGTGAATACAAACCCATGGGCAAGGTAATGCTGGTGCCGACTTCCTTGAGCGCGCCTTGCTGCCAGCGCGCCAGGGTTTGCGCATCGGGCAGGCTGGCGCCATCGACCGCGCCGAGCGCCACTGCGGCGTGCAGTTTTTCGAGATCGGCATAGGGCTGGATTTGCAAGGTCAGCCCGCGCGCTGCCGCCACCTGCGCCGCCTGCTGCATCACCTCAGCGTCGATGCCGTCCACTACGCCGATCCGTACTGTTTGCGCTTGCGCCAGGCCCGCCAGCAGTGCCAGCGCGCCTGCGCTCAATTGCACAAATGTCTTTATCACTTCAGCCTCGCAAAATGGTACGGAAGCCGATATGCGACGCGGGCAAATCCGCTTCTTGCGCCTCGCGTGACGAAGCACGGTAGCGCACGCAGTAATCGGGCGAGCACAAGAATGAGCCGCCTTTGATCACCATCGGCGTATCGGATTTACGCGTGGTGGCCTGGTTGGCCACGGCCGCGGTATCGCCATTGCTGTGATATTGATGCACGCCGCTATAGGCATCGCGCGTCCATTCCCAGGCATTGCCGATCATGTCGTACAGCTTGAAATCGCTGGCGGTGTAGCAGCCCACTGCGGCCAGACCGGCGTTGCCGTCTTCCGCGCTGTTGACTTGCGGAAACACGCCTTGCCAGTAATTGGCCGACGGTTTGCCGTTGGCGTAACGCGGCGCTACTTCCAGCTTTGCGCCATCGTGGCCCGCTTTACCGGCGTATTCCCATTCCGCTTCGGTGGGCAGATCGCGCCCCAGCCAGTGCGCATAGGCCAGTGCATCCGCTTGCGTGACCAGCGTTACGGGATGATTGTTTTGTGCGCTCTCCAGCTGGCTGTCCGGGCCGGTGGGATGACGCCAGTCCGCGCCTTTGACCCAGCTCCACCATGCATACGGCCGCGCATGCAGCTCGCTATCGGTCGGCACGTGGAAAACCACTGCGCCGCCCTGGCGTTCGGCATCCGTCACGTAATGCGTTTGGGCCACAAAGCTGGCGAATTGCGCATTGGTGACTTCGGTCTGATCAATCCAGAAGCCTGCAACATGGGTTTTGCCGTCGCCCGCCGGGCGTTCATCGGCATAACCCAGCGTGGTGCCAAAGGTAAAACTGCCCGCGGCCACGTGCACCATGCCGGCATTGTTCTGTTTGCCCCAGCCCGCAGGCAGCCCGGAATACTGGCTGCATTGCTGCGGCGTGCCCAGGGCCGCCAGCGGCGGATGTTCCGCCACCGACTGCGCCTGGGCGCGCCAGGCCGCGCCACCCGCCAGCGCGGCCAAAACCACGCTGGCGATTACAACGGTGTATGCGCGTTTCATGCTTAGTAATAACCCTTGGGTTGCAGCGGTTCCACCCCGCCCACATTGCCCAGATATTGCTGCCATTGCGACACCAGACCGCTGACGATGCTGGGGTTGGCGGCGGCCAGATCGTTGGTTTCGCCGCGATCCGCGCCGATGTCAAACAGCTCCCAATGCCCATCCACCGGGCCCGACGGCGGTTCGGTCCAGCGTGCTTTCCATTTGCCGTCGGCGCTGCGCAGATAAGCGCGGCCGTACGATTCATCGCCAAAGGCCTGGGTATGCACCTCGCCGCTCGCCGTACCTTGCAATACGCCAAGCAAAGACACGCCCGTCACCGGATACACGTAGCGATTGTTGTACACCACCTTGCCCTTGTTTTTGTCGACGCCAGTAGCGGGGTCGATCAACGCCGGCGCAGGCGTGGATGGCGGGGTAACGCCAGCCAGCGCCAGGAACGTGGCGGTATTGTCAGTCACATGGGTAAACGCACTGAGCGTGGGCAAAGCGGTGGTCTGGCCAGGCAAATGCACGATGGCCGGCACCGATACGCCGCCTTCGCCCAGATAGCCTTTGAGCTGGCTCAACGGGGTGGCGCTGACTTCGGCCCAGCGCAGGCCGTACTGCAGACGGCGTGCGTTGACCAGGCCGTTATCGGTGCCCAGGGTTGAGTAGATCGGATCTTGTGCATTGGCTTCATCCGTCGCTTGCGGATCAGCGCCCGAATCAATCGGCCAGCCTTCTGCGCCGTTGTCGGACTGGAACATGATGAAGGTGTTGTCGTATTCGCCGATGTCCTTCAGATGCTGGATCAGCAGGCCGATGTTGTGGTCCAGGTTGGACACCATCCCGGCGTAGATTTCCATATAACGCGCCTGGGCTTTTTGCTCCAGCGGGGTCAGATCGGCCCACTTCTTGTTGACGTAACCCTGGCCATAATCCACGTAGCCGTCGGCCGGGCTATGCACGGCACTGGTGTATTTGGCAGCCGAGGTGCCATTGTTGGTGCTGGCCGGGCTGCGCGTTAGCGTGCGAGCAAAACCGGCGCTGGGGGTAAAGTCGGCCGGAATCAAACCCAGCGACTTTTGCCGCGCAATGCGGGCGGCACGGATCACGTCGTACCCGGCGTCGTATTTACCCGCGTACTGGTGCAGATAGGGTTCCGGTACTTGCAACGGCCAATGCGGCGAGGTGTACGCGGCATAGGCAAAAAACGGCTTGCCGTCGGCGTGGTTGGCGTCGATATAGCTGATCAGCTTTTGCGTATAGAAATCGGTGGAATAAAACGTGGCCGGAGATCCGCCGGTGCCGCCTGGTTGGCCCGGCTGGCCTGGCTGCACATACACGCCGTCTTCCGTGTAGTTTTTGGAACCGGCTGCCTCATGCGCATAGTGGTTGGTGGCTGCGCCGCCCAGCAACACATAGCTGTGTTCAAAGCCCCATTGATCTGGCGTCTGGCCCGAGCCGCTGGCCGCGCCCACAATGCCCGAGCCGATATGCCACTTGCCCGCGATATAGGTGTGGTAACCCGCGTCTTGCAGCAGTTGCGCCACTGACAACGCGCGGTCGTTCAGATAGCCCTCGTAGCCGGGCAAGCCTTTGCGTTCATCGCTGGGCGCGCCCATGGTGCCTTCGCCCACCAGATGGTGATCGGTGCCCGAAATCAGCATCGAACGCGTAATGGCGCACACGGTGCCGGTGTGATGGTTGGTAAGGATACGGCCTTGGGCCACCAGCGCATCCAGGTTGGGCGTATCGATCTCGCCGCCCATGGCGTGGATATCCGAATAGCCCAGGTCATCCGCCATGATGTACAGGATGTTGGGTTTCTTCTGCGCCACCGGGGTCGGCGTGGGCGTGGCAGTGGGCGTGGTGGTGACGGCAGGGGTGGTCGACGTTGCCGTGCTGCCATCGTTACCGGTGCCGCAACCGGCCAGCAGCGTGCTGCCGATCAGGGTGGCGTTAAGCAAGGTATGGCGGAGGGAATGCGGTGGCCGTAGGCTCATGATTGCGCTTCGCGTTATAAGAGACGACGGCGATCCTATGAGTTGGTTATAAAAAACTGAAAGAACAAATGTAGCTAGCCATATGCGATTTGTAACCGCGGATGGCGCTTTGTGAGCAGAATCAACGCCCGACCGGGGCCGCCCCAACCAGACGGACAGCGCTGATGACAGCGCCGTCAGTGGCTGTCTGGCAACGCTTTAATCCGCGCTGCGCTGCCGCGCTGATACGTTGCGATGCACCATCCCTCTATCTGACTACGCTGTTTTGAACTGACCAGAAGAGGGAACTGCCATGTTGATTCCGGAAGACGAACTGGCCACGCTGGACATGGCCGAACGCGCCAGTCTGGACGTGATCGATGCCCGCAAGGTGTTGTACCGAGTGGCGGGGCAAACGCCTGAAGGCATAGAAAGCCCGGAGCTGCGGCTGGCGCTGGACCGCTATTACGAAGCGCTGAAGACCGAGGTGTCGGTGCGCGAACGTATCGATATCTTTGCGCGCAAATTGACGGCGCGTTTTCACAAATAAGCACCGCTGCGGGCGCTGGATTCAAGCGGCGCGGCGGGTTTGTTCGCGCCGGTTGCGCACCATTTTGCGGATGGCCACACGCGCCATCTTGAACCAGCCAAACGGGCGCGGATCGACCAGCATGCTGACGGCGCGGGCGTAATCCAGCGTCAAGCCGGGCGTCCACGCCATGGTTTTGGCGCGCTTGCGGATTTGCGCGGCCACCCATAGTTCGGGCGTCAACAGCATGCGGAAAAACGCCTGCCAGCCGCGGTCACGCCCGTAGAAATGACCGACCGAGCCTTCCACCGCCGCCTCCAGCGCCCGCGCCACGGTGCTGGAACAATTGCGCCAGGTCAGGTTGTAGGTGCTGTCTTGCCGATATTGCTCCCAGAACAAACGCAGGCGTTCCGGGCTGTAGTTACGGATGCGTACCTTGACGGTGGATTCGCACCAGGCCTGGGATTCATAGGCGTAGCTGGGCTGGAACAAACCCGGCACGTCGTTCTCGCGTGTGGCACGCAACAGCCGGGCAAAGTCATCGGGCGAACGATCTATCTCTACGGCCGGATACAGGCTGATATAGATGCCTTCCGGCGATTCCAATGCCGCATGGCCGGTCGAGATCACCCCATCCGCATCGACCGCCGCAATATAGCGGTCTATCAACGGTCGGCGCATGGCCTTGCTGCGGGCGGAGCCTACCGGCGTCCAGACATGCACGGTGAGCGCACGTTCGCTGGCAGCGGGCGGGCCGTCCCATACCAACGGCGCGTTGGCATCCAGATCGGTATTCTGATCGGCCCAGAACAGCGCAGTGGGGCGCTCCAGCATGGTACTGAGCAAGGCCCGCTGCGGCAGACGGCGCACACGATAGCCCAACAACAACAAACTCCAGCCGCTGAACATCAGCCCCAGGCCGAGGCAATACGGCACCGTGCCGAGGTAATGCGTGGGGTAGGGCTGATAAAAGAAAATCGCCAGCAAAATCTCGATGCCCGCCCCGACCAGCGCCGCGCGCCAGCGCGGATAACGGACCACCCACGCCGACGCGGCCTGCAAGGCGCCATCCAGCAAAAACAGCGTGCCAAAGATCATCGACAGGATGAAATTGCCGTGATGATGGCCCGCCAGAATCAGCAGCGCTGCCAGCACAAACGCCACGCCTTTCAGCAAGCGCAGCGCGCGCTGGCCACCCATGCCGGTCCACGCCACGGCCAGCGTGGCCACGCCATCCAGCATCAATAAGGCGGCAAAGAAATTGATCGGAAAATAGATGGCGTTATCCAGCGCATCAATAAAAATCACCACTCCCGCAATACCCCAGAGCCAGCCCGCGATACAGATGGCTTTCCAGCGCTTGCGCAGATAATCGACGCCCAGCAGCGTCAGAACCAGTTTGACCATGCAATTTATCCGGAAAGCCGCGACGGAGTGTCTGCAAAAAATGTAGTCGAAATCCGCGCGCCTTGCGCAGTGGTTTCCGATGCAACGTTGCGGCTGTGGCTGGTAGCGCAGGCAAATCGATACAGCAATTTACAAATCAGCGCGTGGCCGATACGCCGTGCTACACATCGGGCGGCCTGTGACATATTGCCGATACTGCCCTCCTGTTCAATCGCTATCACGGCATATTGTCCGGTCGCCTTGCGCCGGTCGCCAATTGATCAGGAGCGCAAAATGTCCAGCATCTCAGGGTTGTCTTCCAGCAGTTATCTGTATTCGAGCACCGCGTCTGACGAGCTCAAACAGCGGCGGCAAAATTACAAAGCGCTAGAAACGGCGTTGAACGCGGGCGACCTGAGTGGCGCACAGACCGCGTATGCCGCCTTGCAAGCGCAACAAAGCAGCGCGTCCAGCGGTAGCAGCAGTTCGGGCAGCGGTAGCAATAGCGCGCAACAGCAGTTCCAGACCGATTTTGCCGCGCTCGGCACCGCCTTGTCGTCGGGCGATATCAGCAGCGCGCAAAGCGCCTTTGCCACGCTGCAATCCGACCGCCCCAAAGGCCCGCCACCGGGTGGCCAGGGCGGTGGCGCCATCCAGCAAGTGGCGTCCGATCTGGATGCGGTACAAAGCGCGCTGAGCAGCAACGATCTATCCAGCGCCAAAACCACCTTTTCCACCTTGTTGCAGGATTTGCAGACGGCCATGGGCAGCAGCAGCGCCAGCGCCAGCGCCTCGGGCTCGATCAGCAGCAGCAGCGCCACGGCGTCGGGCAGCACGGATGCCATCGCGGACGACTTTACCGCGTTACAGAATGCCCTGAGCAGCAATGACCTGGGCACGGCGCAAACCGCGTTTTCCACGCTGATGAGCGACGTCGCCAGCGCCGCACAGACGCAGCAAGCGCGCCCGATGGGCCCACCGCCGCCGCCGCCGGATGCCGACCAGGACGGCGAAGATGATCCGCTCGGAGACGACTTGACCACCCTGGCCAACGCCATAGGCAGCGGTGACATGAGCACTGCGCAAACGCTGTTCGCCCAGATCCAGCAAGGGCTGGCGGCAGGCCAGGCCGACGACGCCGATACCGACAGCAGCGACAGCGACAGCAGCGTGAGCGATGCACTGTCAGCGCTGTCGACCGCGCTCAACAACAAAGACAGCACCACCGCGCAATCGGCGTTTGGCACGCTGCTGAACACGCTGGGCTACACCGAAGTCGATGCCAGCGATGACACGGATTACGCCAGCGCGGCCGCCACCGCCAGCGACAGTCTGAACGACAATTTCAGTTCGCTGGCCAGCGCGCTGAATTCGGGTGATCTGACGGCGGCGCGCGATGCATTTGCCACGTTGCAGCAAAACCGCGAAGCCTGGCAGCAAGCGCAAGCCAGCAATCCGTATCTGGCCGCGCGCTTTGATGTGGATAGCAGCGGCAGCAGCGTTAACGTTGCCGCCTGAAGCCGCTGCGCCGCGCTACCCGCCACCACCAGACTCTGCTAGCGTGATCGCCGTGCTGATCATGCTTGCGGAGTTTTTATGTTGCAGTGTTTCAAACCGGTCGCCTTGTTAACCGCCCTGAGTCTGGCCACTGCGGCCAGCGCCGCCGAGCCGGTGCGTGTGGTGTGCCAGACCACGCAGGGCGATATGGTCGTCAAGGTCAATCCGGATTGGTCGCCGCTGGCGGCGCAGCGCTTTTTGACGATGGTCAACGACGGCTTTTTTACCCACCTGCCGTTGTTTCGCTGTGTTGAAGGGCTTATTTGCCAGATGGGCGCCGCGCTGCCGCGCCAGGGGCTGAAGAACTACCCGGCGTTTGCCGATGACCCGCCCCAGGCAGAATTGCGCCACTTCAAACGCGGCTATCTGAGCTTTGCCGGTGCCGGGCCCAATACCCGATCCAGCTATCTGTTTATTACCCTGGGCGAAAAAGTCGATAGCCTCGGCGCTAATCCGTGGGAAACGCCCTTTGGCTATGTCGAAGCAAGCTCCATGCAAAAGACGGTTAGCCATTTTTATACCGGCTATGGCGATATGGCACCGTGGGGCAAAGGCCCCGATGCGCAAAAAATCGGCGCGCCGGGTGGGGCGGCGTATTTAAAACGCGACTATCCGCAGCTGGATTTTATTAATCAATGCGCGATTGCGCGCTAATACGGGCTGGCTGTGCGCGTCAAAACGACACGGTGGCGGTGACGGTGGCGGAATACGAGCCTTCGGCCGGCTTCTGCCGCGCGCCGATCTGGCCGTAGATGGGCACCAGCTGGGCCGCGCCATTGCCCACGCCGGTATGGGCATCGGTACCGACGGTGTTGCCCCATACCTCGGAGCGTGAGGCGTCCTTGTACAGCTGATATTGCACGGTCTCCCCCGTGCTGCTGGTGAGCAGTCGGCCGTTGATGGTAGAGCCGTTTACATTACCGGCATCCAGCCCGATGCTATAAGGCGCGTTATTGCTGCAGGTAACGCTCAATTGCGCGGTCTGGTTTATGCCATTGCTGAAATTGCTTTGCGAACCAAAATTGAGTACACCCGAGGCAATGCTGCAATCGGCCTGCAAGGTGAGTGCCACGCGAAACAAAGTTGTATCAGCCGCTTGCGCCGACGCCGCATGCCCAGCCCGGGCAATCAGCATGCAGCTGATTGCGGCCATCCAGGTTGAAAATCTCATTTGCGGGCTCCCTCAAATCATTCTTATGCGCGCACCGTGCCTTCAGGGGATACGGGCGAGCTTGCAGTATGGGCAAGTCGGGCGCGCCACAAAGCCAGGATAGCCCCTGGCCAGGAGTGCTCCCGGGCTTATCCTGGCCAAACAGAAAAGGAATATTCCTGGGGATCGAAATCAATACTTTCAGATGTCTCTGATGGTTGCATTTTCTGATTGCAGCAAGAATTGCCAGCACTGTGCACCCTGGATCCGGAAACGATACATTTCGATATACAACGAGCTGGCGCACGGTTAATTTTTTATTATTCGTGAGTTATCCCCGTGCGCCAGCACCGGTAAAGACCGAAAACAAATCAGCGTAATCTTGCGGGACATACCGGCGATTCAGCTCAGGAGGGTAGGGATGAAAGAACAGGATGATTATCTGCACGATCCTGAAATTGGTGCACTCAAATATATTTTTGCCAAGTTACCACCGGATAAACAGCAAAAATTCATCGCCTGGATGAATGAATACATCATGGCTTCCGCAGTAAGGCAACGCCTGATGCGCGACAAAATCAAATAAAAAAAACCTGGATTGCAGCGGTAACCATTGCTGCGTGCAACGGTTACCGCCGCGATCTACAAGCTTTAATTACCCTTGTTTTTTAACAGGCCTATGCCTTGCGTCTGCCGGCTTATAGGCTTTTATTGACGCATTCCACAACGCAGTATACAGAGAGAAAACGGCGCAAATGCAAACCGCAAGCCCCACCGGGCCAGGGTTAATGCCCGCGCCAGGGGCACCCTGCGGGTTGGCCTGTGGCCGATCCTGCTTGCGTCAGCCTACCCCGGTGGCGTAATGATCACTGCCATCAAGCAGGTAAACGAAAGCCTGAAATAGAAAGGACCTGAGTAATGATTAGAGTAATTCTGGCTGATGATCACCCATTGGCAATTGGTGGCGCCGAGGCCATTATTTCAAGCTCACGGCACATTTCGATTGTGGCAACCTGCAATGACCCGGATCAGGTCTTTGTTGAACTGGATAAAGTATCGTGTGATGTACTGGTCACCGACTATTCCATGCCGGGCAGTAGCCAGGGCGATGGGCTGAGCTATCTGAGATTTATTGCCCGACGCTATCCGGCGACCAAAATCGTTTTATTAACCATGATTGCCAATCCATTAAGTCTGACCGCAGCCGAAAAATCCGGTGTTTCTGCCCTGGTCAGTAAACTGGACAAGCTGGATGTATTAATCCCGGCAATTGATGCGGCTTATGTGGGCAAACGCTATCGCTCACCGGCCATGCAAGCCTTGTTTGATAAAGTCGAAAGCGAAGCGCGCGGAAATGAAACCATTACCAAGGTTTTAAGTAGTCGGGAATGCGAAGTCATGCGCATGATCGTCGAAGGGTTCACCATTACCGAAATCGCCGAAAAATTGCATCGCAGTATCAAAACCATCAGCACGCAAAAACGCACCGCCATGCATAAACTGGGTGTCAGCAAAGACGCCGATATTTACAAGTTTGATTTCAACCTCAGCGATTTCAAACTCGGCCCGGAATAATCCACCCGCCCGCCGGGCAGCCTCCGAAACGCCGCAAAGCGCACCGCGCTTGCGGCGTTTTTGCGTGGACGCCGCGTGCCGCGCTGTTTTTAAAAATTAAGATTCGTCTGATCCAGTTCAGGCGCGTTATCAGCCAGTCTACCGCCTCCGGAGGCTCTATCCAGCGCCCCGGCCGTGGTGGATGCGGCTAGCCGTAAAGCTTGTAGAGAGTCTGCATGTCGGTTGCATCCTGTTAACGCCAGGCGCCTTGCGCGCCGCTCCAGGGTGAAATTCTCATGCATGCAAAACAAAAATCTTCCACCAACTGTGGGCGCAACCGGCGGCGGCGTTTCTACCGTAGCGGTCGCTGGCCGGGCTTTGTGCTGCTGGTGGCGCTGGGCGGGCGGGCGCTGGCCGCCAGCCTGGAACTGCATCACAAAGAAACCCTGACCCTGGCGCCAGGTACGCTGGAAATCGACCAGCTGATCCTGCCCGATATGGGCTATGCCACGCTCTCTGGCCCCGATACCACGCTGCGCTTTCTGCCCGGTGCATCCTGGCTGCTTGGCGCAAAACTCGGGCGCGATATGCAATACCTGAACCTGACCGACCTGGGGCATCTGGAATTCAACGACGTGCTGCACGAGGTGCATGTGGGTGGCCAACGGCAGATTGCCAATGTCCGCATCGGCCAGGACGATGGCCAATCAGCGCAGCCCGGCGGCAGCCTCGTGCTGGGGCCGGATACCCGTATCACGGCGGCCGCCTTTGGCGTGGCCGATCAGCAAGGTGCGGTGGCGCATAACATTGGCTTTGTCACGCTGAGTGGCAATACCCACATCAACGCCGATGTATTCAAGGTCGGGGCCTATGCCGGTAACAACGGTGAACTGGTCTTTGGCAAAGGCGGTGGCCGCTTGCAGGTACGCGGGTCGGATGGGGTGGGGCCGGCATCGGTGTTTGATCTCGGTGTCGGCTACGGCAGCGATATCCAGCTCACCCGGGCCTTGCTCGATCTGGGCGCGGGCGAAAGTGATATTGCCGCAGGCGCGGTCCGCATCGGCGTGCTCAGCAAAAGTGCGGTCTCGAATGCAGTCGCCCAGGCCTGGTTCGGTGCGGGCCAGCTGCAGGCCGACAGCTTGCTGCTGGGCGGCAATGTGCCAGGCGCGACCGGCGCCGTGGGCGCGGAGATGGCGGCACAAGGCACGCGGCTGCGTATCGGAACGCTGATCCTCGGCGACCAGCAAGCCAATAGCCAGCTCCAGAGCACGCTCACCCTGGGCAAAAACGCCGAGCTGCGCATGGGCAAGCTGCAACCGGGGGCGCAGGCCGGGACGGCAATGCGGCGGTTTTACTGGAATGGCGGCACCATCGGCAATCTGGCGCCCGATGTCGATCTGCTGTGGCAGGGCATCGATGCCGTCATGGCGCCGTACCAACCGCATATTTTCCAGATCGATGGCAGCCAGGCCGTTGCGCGGATCGATGCGCGATTGGGCGCGGGCAAATCGGAACAGTTTGTCGATCTGACCAAACGCGGCGATGGCACGCTGTTTTTGCTGCGGCCTGCCGATTATCTTGGCTATACCCGCATCGAAGGCGGCACCCTGCGCGCGGGCGTGGCCGATATGTTGGCGGCCAGCAATAACACCATGGGTATGGTGTTGTCGCCGGGGACCTCGTTTGATCTGAACGGCTTCGATCAAAAGATGTGGGGCATGGTCGGCAGCGGCTCGGTCTTGCTCAAGGACGGCGCCACATTGTCCATCGTGCACGGGCATAACCAGCAATTTGACGGGGTGATCAGCGGTGACGGCCAGTTGCTTATCGACATGTATCTGCCGAACACCGAGTACAGCCTGTCCGGCGCGAATACCTACACCGGCCCGACCCGGGTAAAGCGCGGCGGCCTGCGGCTGGTGGATGGCATAAGCATGGCATCGCCCATCGTGGTGGACACCCGTCTGACCTTTGATGTGGCCGGGACACTGGATTATGCCGGTGCAATCAGCGGCGCGGGCCAGCTGCATAAAGCCGGCCGGGGCACGCTGCAACTCACAGGTCCAGGCAATTGGCTCGGCAATACCGTGATCGCGGGCGGCACTTTGCAGATCCCCAATCCCAAGGCCGCCAGCAGCGGCAATATCACGGTGCAGCAGGGGGGAACACTGGACTTGCTGTTCAGTAACGATACCTTGATGAACGTGATCAACGGCGCGGGCGTCGTGCGCATCAGCGGGCAGAACGTGGTGCTGGCGGGCTTGCACCCCGGTTTCACCGGCGTGTGGCTGATCAAGGGTACGGCGCGACCCGGGCCGGATATTCAGGGGCTGGGACCCAATAGCCGGATCTGGCTGGATGGGCCGCAAAGCGTGCTGGAAATTGACCGCGATACCGCCGTCTGGTCGCGTCCGGTGTATGGCACCGGGCGCTTGCAGCTGAGCCGCTCCCAGCCGGGGGCGCCGCTGCAGCTGGTGAAAAATAGCGCCATGACTACGCATTTTCGCGGCACGCTGGCGCTGACCCAGGGCGAGTTCATTATGGATGAGGCTGCAGAATACCTGCTTGCCCAGGCCACGCTGGAGCTCGGCAGCAAGGCTGATCTGCGCTTGAATCACAATGCGCGCGTGTTTGGTATGAGCATGGCAGGCGGCACTTTGTATCTGATCAACCGGAACCAGTTGCCCGAACCGTTATTGCAATTGAGCCGCCTCGATACGCGCGGTGGCGGCAATGTGATCATGGATTTGCCCGGCTCGCGCACGGTGCCGACCACGACTGAGGGCATCACCTTTTTTGATCAGGACAACAACGCAACGCAACGCCTGGTGGGGGCCAGCGAGGTGCTGGGCGACGGCAGCGCGCTCAAGCTGGTGAAACCCAACTCCGCGCCGTATCGCAATCCGGAATATGTTTCGGTGCTCGACCCGGGCGGCCACCTCGCCGCCACCACCACGCATCAATACACCGTGTCGACGCAGCCGGATGGCCTGTATGTGGGCTTTGGCATGTCGCAGATTGATCTGGCCAAAGGGCAGTACGTTTATTTTTACAACCAGGGCGGCCGGGATCGCCGGCTGACCGCGCAAGTGACCGGTACCGGCAACATCATTCTGGTGCCGTTTGGCGAGGTGACCTTTGCCAACCCGCTGAACAGCTATACCGGCAGCACCACTTTGATGAGCGGCGCCTTGCGGCTGGAAGCGGACAATGCGCTGGGCGCCACTGCACTGCTGGATATTCGCCCCGGCACGCGCTTCAGTCTGGATGGCCACGCACAAACGCTGCCGCAGGTGCTGCTGCAACAAGACGGCAAATTCGATTTTGGCAACGGCGGTGAACTGCGGCTGATGCATGGCGGCGTGTTGCAAGGGCAGCTCAGCGGCAGCGGCAAGATGCAGGTCGACACCGGCACGCTTACCGCCCGCGGCGACGCGGCCGCCCTCGACGTGCACACCACGCTGGCCCGTGGCGTGACTGCCAATCTGAATCAACCCGAAGCGCTGGGACGTGGCCCGCTGGAGATCAATGGCAGGCTCACCATGTCGGTGCCGCGCCATCACGTCTGGTCCAGACCGCTGAGCGGCAGTGGCCAACTGGAAATCAGCGGCAACGCCAAGGGTGACGGCAGTAGCAGCATCACCATGAATACGGGCGATGGTTTTAGCGGCATCACCACGTTTGGTGGCGGTACCTTTGTGGCCGGAACACGTCCGGGCGAGGGCTTTGGTGGCAGCGGTAAACTGGTGATCGAAGCGAGTGCCCACATAACCGGCCGCGGCTATATAGGCCCGAATCTGCAACTGCATGGCCCGCTGGAGGTGCCAGGCGGGGCCAGACTGGTGCTGCGCAAAAACCTTGAGGCCAGGAGCTTGATGGAGGTGGCGGAGGGCGATGGGGCCGCTGAGCTGGAAGTCCTTGGGGATTACATCAGCAATAACGCCGTGCTGTATCTCTACACCGAACTGGGCGGCGACCAGTCGCCCACTGGCAAGCTGACGGTGCGCGGCAGTACACGTGGACATACCCGCCTGACTGTGGTCAACAAAGGGGGCACCGGAGCGCAGACACGGGACGGCATCCCCTTGATTACGGTGGACGGGGATTCAGCAGGTACGTTTGGCCTGAACAACCGTTTGGTGGCCGGGCCGTTTGAATACACCTTGCATAAAGGCACGCCCACCCAGGCGAATGGCAACTGGTATCTGCGCTCAGTTGATCTGACACCAACGCCACCGCCAACGCCGGTGCCCACGCCTGTACCCACGCCCACACCGACGCCAGCTCCGACGCCCACACCGACGCCAGCACCGACGCCAGTGCCGACGCCAGTGCCGACACCAGTGCCGACACCAGTGCCGACGCCCGATCCGACGCCAGTGCCAACGCCAGTGCCGACGCCAGTGCCGACGCCAGTGCCAACGCCAGTGCCGACGCCAGCACCGACGCCTGCGCCAACGCCAGCACCAACGCCGGTACCGACTCCAGCGCCAACGCCAGTACCGACACCAGTGCCAACGCCAGTGCCCACGCCAGCGCCAACGCCAGTACCGACGCCAGCGCCAGCGCCAGTGCCCACGCCAGCGCCAACGCCAGTACCGACGCCAGCGCCAACGCCAGCACCAACGCCAGCACCAACGCCAGCACCAACGCCAGCACCAACGCCAGTGCCAGCGCCGACCCCGCTGCCCACTCCCGCCCCCACGCCTGCACCCGCCCCGCAATGGCGGGCCGAGCCGGGTATCTACCTCGCGCAGCAGCAACTCGCCAATACCCTCTGGCTTAGTACCCATGCGCAGCGCAATGGCGCTTCCACCGCCGCCAGCCCGGCGCAATGGGGCCGGGTACAGCAGCTGCACACGCGCAGCACCGCCGCCGAAGGTCGTTTGCGCATGCGCGACGACGCCAGCCTGCTGCAGTTGGGCGCCGACCTCTGGCGCAGCGCGGCTGCAGATTGGCGCGCCGGTCTGATGCTGAGTCAGGTGCGCGTGGATAGCCATAGCGTCGCGCGCGGGTCGGCCCCCCCGGCACGCGGCCAGATGACGGGCTATGGCGCCGGTTTGCTTGGCGGCTGGTCCGACCCCAGCGGCGGTGCCTATGTCGATGCCTGGTTTCATATTGGCCGCTTTAATCAGCGCATCATGCCGCGCGGCCTGGCCACCGAGCGTTTGCGCAGCCAGAGTCGCATCGGCTCGCTCGAAGCCGGTTACAGCCTGCCCTTGCCGGGCAAGGATGGTTGGCAGCTGGTGCCGCAAGCGCAATTGCTGTACGCCGATCTGCGCCAGCCCACGCATACCGAGGCCAACGGCAGCGTGGTGCGTAGCTTGCAGTCGGCGGCGTGGTCAGGACGGCTTGGGCTGCAGGCGCATGCGCAGGTCACGCACCCCAGCGGCCGGCAAACCCGGCCCTTTATGGGGGTGCAGTTATGGCTGCAGCCTGAGGTGGGTGGCGTGGAGATCGGCGGGGTCAGCATTGCCGGCACCACGCCGCAACAACGCTACGAGTTGCAACTGGGCGTTGAATCCGGTCATCCGCAAAGCTGGCACTGGTCGGCGCAAGGCGGTCTGCAAAGTGGTCAGAACCAATATATGAATTTGAATGCCCAATTATCCGGGCGATTATATTGGTAATTACGAATGGCTTGATCTGGATAGATATAAAACACGGTAGTGATAATTTCAGGATTGCGCATCAAATAATTAGAAAGAACAAGCGGCCGGATTGCCCCGTGGCGCTTAATGCGGCGTAATCGCTGAAAATATTGCAGACGAGATAGTGCGATATGTAATCCTGGCGTAACAATTGATTTATATGTATTTTCAACTTGGTGACGATCATGTCAGTAGCTAATCATTGCTTAACAACAACAAAAATCGGGTTGATACCTCTTCTAGTACGGTGGGCAGTGCTAATACGGAGCCGGAATCATGAACTTGTTAGAGTTGGTCATAGATTGGGACCTTAACTGCATTACGCGCAATAAAATATCGGTACGCATCTCGGAGCAGGAAAAAATAATATTTCGCACCTTGCTGGATCATCCGGATGAATTACTGGATCGTAAACAACTCACCCAGGCGGTTTGGGGCGACCGCTCGGCCTTTATCAATGATCTTTACCTCACACAGTTGATCTCGCGTTTACGCCGCTCTTTAGCGCCGATCGGCTTGTCCGGCAATATCATTACCTCGGCGCGGCGCGGTTACAAGTTTCTCGACCGCGATTTGCTGCAGCCGCCGGGCGCGGGCGTGCCGGTCAGCAATCCGGTCGCCGCGCTGACCATGGATCTGGATAATTTATTGATCAGCAACGGCAAAATCAGCGTGCGCGTAACAAGGCTGGAAGGTTGTATTCTGGCCGCTTTTATTGAGCATCCTGATCGCATTATTTCGCGCGAAGCCCTGATATCGCGGATCTGGAAAAGCACTGAAAAGCCCTATCATGAAAATCTGGCGCAATTGATCTCCAAAGCCAGAAAAATCGTCAGCCCACTCAGCGGCGGCGATATCAAGTCCATTCCCAATGTGGGATATAAATATTGCGTGAGCAAGCATTCTCATTAAGCGCAAAGAAAGATGCAACGCCTTGTGGCGTTGCATCTTTTTTATGTTTGCCAACTACATGCCGCGCTTATTTGAGTTTGACGCCCCATTCCGTTTCCACGCATTTTACATAATCGCCCGGAATCAATGCGCTGAACTTCTCTTGATAAGTGACCAGCATGCAACGGTAATTCAGGTTGTAATCCTTGACCCATGTCGTGGCCAAGGCGGCGGCGCCATTGTCACCAAATTGTTTCATATTGGCGCAACCCAGCACTTCATTGGCAGGTACCGGTACACCCAGGTCAGCCGCAAAAGATTTGTAGAAGCTGATACGGTTTTGCGATTGCGCAATTTCAGTATCGCCGCCGCATTCCACGCCGCCATTGATAATCATGGTGGTTACGCCAAAGCCGGGCACCAGATTATTGGCTTTGTCCTCGGCATTGGGCACCCACGAACCGTCCAGCACGGCTTGCATCGATGGCTTGGGCGGCTGCGGATACATAAAGAAGAACACCGCTGACGCCAGATTCAACCACGTGGTCGCCACACTATCCGGATTGTTCAACAAAGTGCTGGGCGTTCCGTACATCACTTGCGAGAACGAACCGTAGTTGTAGTTATACGAGAGCTGCTTTGCACCGCGGCCAAAGTATTTCATGTACGAGCCGTCCGGATTTTTGCCGCACACATAGAGCTGGCCCTGCCAGATGGCGGGATTACATTCCGAGTTATAGCCGCAACCGGTACCGGTTTCGCTACAACCCATTTCTCGCACCCAAACCAGCGCCTGGCGATATTGCGGCGTGGCGATATTGGCATCGTGGCCGCCGGTTTCCTGGGCAAAGTGCGCAAACATGGTGGCCAGGGTTTTGCGGCAGATGGCTTCGGCGTCGCGCCCGTCGCTGTAATCACCGCAGACCGCCGGGAATTTGGCGATGGCTTGCAGGAAAGCGCGATAGGTATAAGACGGGTCCCGCATCGGGAACAGATATTCCCATTTGGCCGCATCGACGATTTTTTCCACGCGTTTGACGTTGGACGGATTGCTGGCCACACCGGCATTGACCGCATCAACCACGCTGTTATCCGCAGTACGGATCGAGGCCTTGATCGCGGCAAACTGCGCGGTATTGGTCAGACTTTTCTCGGTGGCTTCGGCCTCGGCCAGGGTCGGGATCGGGCCTTCAACCGGTGCCGGGGTGGGCGTGGGCGTTGGAATCGGCGTGGGCGTGGGCACCGGCGCGGGCGCAGTGGGATCGCAGGCGCCCAGACGGGTCCACGGCCCGAAGCTATCGCTGGCATCCGGCTCGTTGCCCTGAGTCCACCATTTCGCCCGGTAGTTATTGTTTTTGTATGACACCTCGTTGCCCGCCACAAACACCAGGCCAGCACTCCAGGTTTGATAGCAGCCGACCGTACCCGACGGCGTGGGCGCTGGCGTGGGGACCGGTGCAGGGGCGGGCGTGGGGGCGGGCGCTGGTGTCGGCGCAGGGGTGGGTTTGGGCGTCGGCGCTGGTGTCGGCGCTGGGGTGGGTGCCGGGGTGGGCGCCGGTGTCGGTGCTGGCGTGGGCTTGGGCGTTGGCGCGGGCGTCGGGGCCGGGGCGGGCGAACCGCCGGTGCAAGGGCCCAGATCTTTCCAGCCGGGTGGGTTGCCGGTGCCGGGCGCTTCGCCCTGGGTCCACCACAGGCTGGAATACTGGCGCCCGTTGTAGCTGACTTTGGTGTTGGTCTTGCTGTAGATGGTTTGCGCCTGCCATGGTGCGGCGCAGGTCAATGTGGCCGCCTGCGCGCCGCAGGCGAGGGTGGCCAATACACTGGCCACGGCCAGGCTGGATCGGGTACGTCGCATGGTAGTACTCCTGAAGGCATGCCCGTGGGCAGTTGAAGGTCATTCGTCAAAATGCGGATGGTGGTGTGCCAGCCACGGGCGGATATCGCCGTGGTGTTTGAACACGGCCAGGCAAACCACGCTGTTGAACATCACTTCGCTGATATCGACTTGCGCGGCATACAACCCCAGCCAGATGCGCACCACCACCGAGCTGCTGGCTGCGGCCAGCCCCCAGGTGATCCACGCCGCCACCGGCCCGTAACTGCCTGCCGCGCGCTGGTACAACAAAATGCGGCCGAGGATGGCCAGACAGAGCAAGAAATCAATCCATAACAAGGCGGACGCGATCATGTTTGCGGCTCCTTGCGCCGGGCGCGCCAATTGGCCAGGTAATCACTGACAAACTGCATGGCGCGCACGCAGCACGCCGCGCCGAGCAAGGCGCCCAGCTCCAGATTGGCCTGCATGGTCAAGCCCGCTATCTTCTGGATGCTGACTGCCAGAAAGTCGGCAATCAGCGGTGCGGAGAAGCAACCAAACACAAACGAAACAAAGGTGTAGATCAGCTTCTGCCGGTTGCTGGGCAAATCAGAACTGGCCAGATAAAACAGCGCGCCAGCCAGCGCGCACACCACCACACCGCCGTGTGCCACGTGGTAGAGCTGCACCACCGCTTGTTCATTGACCGGCGGGGCCAGCATGTCGGGCGTTGAGGCTTCAGCCATTGCAAGCACTCCTGCAGTAAGGCCGCGAGGAAAAACCGGCTGGCGCCGCGCAGCAAGCACGCGCCAGCCGGGCCGGACTTAGGCGATGGGTTGCCACACCTTGCCGTCATACGGCTGTGCCACGGTGTAGGCCGGATCGCCCGGTTCTTCGGTATTGGATGCCCACCACAAGGCCTTGTAGTTCTTGCCGTTCCAGCTCACCTTGCTGCCACCGTTCCATGCCAGATGGTCCCATTGCGGGTATTTGGATGGGGTGGGCGCCGGGGTCGGGGCGGGCGTCGGGGCCGGGGTAGGCACCGGTGCAGGGGCCGGCGTCGGCACCGGCACCGGCACCGGGGCGGGTGCTGGGGTCGGAACCGGGGTGGGCGCAGGCGCTGGCGTGGGCGCCGGGGTCGGCACGGGTGCGGGGGTGGGCACCGGAACCGGCGCAGGTGCAGGGGTAGGCACGGGCGTCGGCGTAGGCACCGGAGTCGGCACCGGCGTGGGCGCCGGGGTGGGGACTGGCGTCGGCACAGGGGTCGGCACGGGTGTGGGCACCGGAGTAGGCACAGGTGCAGGCGTGGGGACTGGCGTCGGCGCGGGCGTTGGTGCCGGTGTCGGCGCAGGCGTGCCGCCGGTGATGTTCTCGCCCTTGAAGTAGAACGGCGCCATATCAATGGTTTGCTTGGTCAGCGTATTGCCCAGGCCTTCACGGGCGGCATTCACCAGCACGCCGTTATCCATTTCTATGGTCCAGGTAAACAAGCCGCCCAGCCCCATCTTGCGCACGTATTCGTCTTTGGCTTTGACACTGCGCGGCGTATCCAGCGAGATAAACAGCTTGGTTTGCGGATTATATAAATAGTCCGCGTCGGCAATTTCATCGGTAAACAGATGAAAACCATTCAGGCCGGTTTTGTTTTCCAGATCCAGATAGTTGTAAATGGTGTCATTCCATTCGCCGCAACCGGATTCAAATGTGCCGGTGGTTTCGCCCGTACCCGGATCATAACTACCGCTCAAGGGCGAATAGCTGTCGATCCTGGCGTTCTTGCCGTTGCGGGTATAACCGGCAAAGCCGACAAAAATCTGTTTGGCCGGTACGCCGCGCGCCAACATATAGCGCACGGCCGCATCGACTGAATACAATTCTTCGTCGGACGGATCGGCGTTATACAGATTGGTGTGGTGGCACAAAGTCGGTGCCCACGGCGTGCCAAAAAAGTCATAGCTCATCAGATTAATGCCGTATACCCCGGCTTTGATCATGCCGGGAATATCTGCTTTCTGTAGCGCTTTGACGGCGGAAGAAACTGCAATACTGATACGCACATCCGAACGGCCGGCTTTACTGAAAGCGCTGACCAATGCTTTGACCAGTTCCTGATAATTGGCCGCATCGTTGTCGTCATAGGTATTACCGGTATTACCCGGATAGCCCGGATATTCCCAATCGATATCAATATCGTTAATCATCGGGAATTTTTTCAGGATAGCAACCACGCTATTGGCAAATGTGGTGCGGCGGCTGGCGGTTTGCGCCACCCAATGCCACGCTTCGCTCATGGTCCAGCCACCGATACTGATGGCAATCCGCAGATTGGGGTTTTTCTTTTTCAGATCACGCAGGCCGCCCAATATGCCCTGGGCCGAGGTTTCGTTATACATGGCTTTGACATCGTCGCTAACCCAGCCTTCAAAGCCGACATTGTCATACGACAACACATCGCCCCACGGATCGAGAAAGGTGGCCTCGTCCGTCTTGGTACCAAACTGGTCGGCGGCATTGATAATGCCCCATTGCTTTTCGCCTTTATCGCCCAGTACGCCGACAAAGCCGAGAATAATCTTGTCATACGCCGTAGGGTCAACCTTGAATAAATCGGCGTTGCGGCCGCAATTGGCGTCTTCGTATTGGTTTTCACGCCGGCCATCGTATTGCGCCCAGTCGGTGTAATAACCAAACACCTGATATTCATTGGACGAATAATGGTTGTAAACATATTTAAGAACATCGCAGCCGGTATAAGAAAACCGTTCGACATCGGTGCCCGGATGAAAACCCGGTGCCATTGCATATTTCTTTTCACTGTAACCATTGGGGTCAACGGTAACCAGTTTGCTATTGCGTGTGCTTGCCATGATGGACTCCTGAAGCCGCTGTGTGAATACCAGAAGGGTTGTCTGGTTAGGCCATCATGGTCTGCATAAAGCGACAAATGCAGTTGAATAAGCTAGTTAATCAGTGCGGCAGAACGTTTTTGAATATCGCTATAAATCAGTATTATTTTCGATAAATAATCGCGACCTGAATGGCGTTCAAACTGACACGCTATGCCTTCGGCTGCGGGATATCCCCAAGGCATAACCGCGTTAAAGGTCAGGAGACGCAAAATGGATCTGCTTAGCAAGGTGGTGGTGAGTTCGGGCGCCAGCGAATATTACGGCACCATGGTGCTGAATACCCTGCATTACGCCGATAACAGCCCGGTGCATATCAAACAGTTTTTGACCATCGAATTCCAGGCGCCAGCCGCTTTGGCGGATTCGGATATCTATAGCGAATTTACCGATTGGGTGGGGACCACCATCCATGTGAGCAGCAACCAGATCGAAGCCGGGGTATTTGCGGTTTCGGCCCGCGTTGAATTTGACGAAGAATTCACCTTTAGTGCGCAGGATAAATTCACTATTTCGGTGTCAGGTGATCTCAATACCAATAAAGAACGCTGGCTCAAATCTTTTGTGCTGGCGGCCGACCAGAGCGCCAGTGTGGAAGGCTCGGTGGCGGTACATTGCGCGGCCGCGCCCGACACGGCGCTGGCCGCGGTCAAACCGCGCGTGGATTTTGTGCTGGGGTCGCAGATCCACAGCGTCGAGCTGGCTTATGGCCAGACCAGCAATATCACATTGCCGCGCGGCGATTACGCGCTGCACACCCCCGCCGTATCCACCAGTGATGGCAACGTGGTGGCCGCGGCGCACAGCAATGTCAGCACCTTGTCGGTGGCGCCGGGCAGCGCGGCCAGCGTGGCGATCAGCTTTGATAGCGTGCAGCGCTTCGGCTCGGTCACCCTGCGCATCGGCGCATTGACCGGCCTGGCCAGCGAAACCCTGAACGTCACGCTCAAAAGCAAGGGCGCCAACAAAGTGCTGGCAACCACGCAGATTGGCTGCGGCCAGTGCATTACCTTCGGCCAGTTGCCGGCCAGCGGCACGGCGCTGGTGCAGATCGACAGCATCGGCGTCAACGGCGTGGAATATCTGTTCAGCGTGCCCGATGTGGCGCTGAGCAATCACGACGTGGCGGTCGATGTAACCAACGCGCAAGTGCATACCACCAAGCTGTCGACCCAGGGCGCGGTTAACCTGCCGCTGATCGTGACCGCCGATGTGGGCTCCAGCCACAAGGTGGCGCTGCGGCTGGTGGGCAGTGGCGGCAGCTACAGCACGGAAGTCAGCGCCAGCACGCAACGCACGGCGTTTCCCACCTTGGTGCAGCCTGGCGACTATCGCGTGGTGGTCAGTAACTTTATCGAGAACGGCAGCGTGCATATAGTCGGCGCACCCGCCACGCTGACCGTGGCCAGCAATGCCTCGACCAGCCTCAACCTCAGCATCAGCACCGGCGCCAATCTGCATGTGCGTGGCTTTCCGTCACATTTGTCATTTGGCGGTTGCGCCGATCTGACCCCCGGCAATGCGGCCGACTTTACCGCGGCACGGGCCGAGTCGATCTTTATCTATGCCGGGGTTGATGGCATGGGCGATGCCACGCTGTATCTGGCCGATGATGTGCAAACGCGCGCCCTGATCGAACTGAGCCGCACGGTGGAAGCGCAGATCGGCGATGGTCGCACCGTGTTGCCGGTGATTGTGTCGTACACCACCAATCTGTCGCTCGGCGACACGCTGACCATGCTGGCCAACAGCACGCAACACGCCTACAGCTTTGGCAACTACATCCAGGCGCTGCAGATTGCCAATGAGTACATCGATGAGCAACATCCGGTGCCGGTGGGTTTTGTGGTCAATCCGGATTTTCTTGGCGCGTGCGAACAAGCCAATCTGGACCCCGGCTACGCCATGCCGGTACGCAAACCGCTGCAAGAGGCTTTGACCCAGCGTGGCGTCAATCTGAGCATTCCGGCCGCCGTCACCGAAGACATCAAAGGCTATGTCACCGCCGTCAACTGGCTGACGCGCACCATCGCGCCTGCAGTGACGTTTGGATGGCAGGTTAATCTGTGGGGCGTCGGTTATTCGGAATGGATTTATGAGGACAGCGATGTAGCCATCCCGGCGCAACAGACCGCCGATTACATCGCGGCAGTGGGCGCGTATAGCGGGCCGTACAAGCCGGACTTTCTGGCGGTGGATCGCTATGAAGGCGACGATCTGACCTTGCGCGCCTATATCAACGGCTATTGCTATGGTCCACGCGAGTGGGGGCGGTTCTGGGATTTTTGCGGCGCGCTGAGTGCGGCCACCAAACTGCCGATCATGCCGTGGCAGATTCCGTCCGGGCGGATTCCCAATACCAGCGATGTGCTGGCGGATGACTTCAATCCCGCGCATTGGGGCACGGCGGGCAGTTATCTATTTGGCGATCCCGCCATCGGCAGCGATTACCACAACGTCAACGCCAAAGTGCTGGCACTGCCTTTCCCCGAGGCCTTCCCCGGCATGGGCGCCAACGGCGAGGCCATGTTCCAGCGCAGCGAGCCGTTTGATATCTCGCAACCGCGCTATGGCGATTTCCCGCTGCGCGGCATCTTTACCGTTTTGCTGGGCGGCGGCGCCACCACCGGGCTGATCACTGATGTGGGCAATCCGGAAAGCTGGGTGCGCAACAAGGTCAACGCGTATTACAACAACCCGGTGCAACTGGGCTAGGGCGCAGCGGCGCAAATGCATAGGGTGGGTCAAGACCCACCACTCAAAGCCATCAGCCCGGGCCACGCGGGCCCAAGATGCCACTTTGAGTGGTGGGTCGCGACCCACCCTATGACTTAGCCAGCCTGGACGTTCCAGCCGCCACCCAGTGCCTTGTACACCGCAACCAGTTCCACATAGGAATCGGATTCCGCCTGCGCCATGGCATCCTCGGCCGACAATTGCGTGCGCTCCGCATCCAGCAGCGTCAGGAAATCCACCGCGCCTTCCTTGTATTGCACGCGGGCGATGTCGGCGGCGCGTTTGCTTTGCTGCGCCGATTCCACCAGCCGCGACAAGCGTTGCTGGGTGCGGTTATAGCTCAACAACGCGCCTTCGGTTTCCTCAACTGCCTGCAACACGGTCTGCTCGTAACGGGCGACGTTGGCGTCGTTGCTGGCCTGGTTGGCGCGCACCTGGGCATTGACCGCGCCGAGGCGGAAGGCAGGCCAATCCACCGACGGGGTAATGCTCCAGGCCTTGCTGCTGGCCTGGCCCAGATCACCGCCACGGCTGGCGATAAAGCCGAAAAAGCCCCCCAACGACACGCGCGGGAACCGATCCGCCATCGCCGCGCCGATATCAGCATTCGACGCCACCAGATTGCGCTCGGCCGCCGCGATATCCGGGCGCCGCTTGATCAGATCAGCCGCGTCACCAATCGGGATAGGGCGCGAGATCGGCGCCAATGTTGCCGGCACCAGTTGCGCATCCAGACTGCCTGGCATCGCGCCGGTCAATACCGCCAGGCGGTATTGCGCCAGCTTGATGGCGGTTTCCAGCGGCGGCAACGTGGCTTGCACATTGGCCAGGTTGGCCTTGGCGCGCGCCACATCCAATTGCGTGCCCTGACCACCATCGACGCGGGCCTGGGTGATATCGAGCGTGGATTGCAGGTTCTTCAGGTTACGCTCGGCCACGGCATAGCGTTGCTGCGCGCCGCGCATCAGATAGTAGTTACGTCCGATTTCCGCCACCACCGACACGCGAGCCTGGTCCAGCCCGTATACGGCGGCATCGGCGCGCGCTTTGGCGGCGGTTTCCAGATTGGCCAGACGGCCCCACAAATCCAATTCCCAGCCCGCATCAAAGCCGGCGGTCCACGAATTGGTCAGCACGCGGTCGGTGGTAATGCCGGGCTGTTGCGCCATCTGGCGCGTGGCCTGTGCCCCCAGCGTTACCGTGGGCCAGCGGTCGATTTCAGTGATATTGAATTGCGCGCGCGCTGCATTCACCCGCGCCAGGGCGATGCGCAAATCATGGTTGGCGTTCAGGCCCTGATCGATCAGTTTGCTTAACGCCGGGTCATCCAGTTGCGCCCACCATTGCTGCTCGACGCGGGTGGCGGCAAAGTCCGCCGTCACCGCGTTTTGCAGGTGGATATCGGCTTGGGCCGGGGTCTGGTATTGCGGCCCGACCGCGCAGGCGGCCAGCCCGCCGCTGAGCATCAAGGCGCTAAGCAGCTTGATGGTCGGCAGCGTAAAGGTTTTAACGATGTCCATTATTTGCCCTCCAGTTGCGGCAATGGGGCGGCCGGGGTGTGTGCAACGTGCGGCTTGCGATCGGCATGTACCAGCTTGCGCAGCAACACATAGAACACCGGCGTCAACAGCAGGCCAAAGAAGGTCACGCCCAGCATGCCGGAGAACACGGCCGTGCCCATGGCGCGACGCATTTCCGAACCGGCACCGGTCGAAGTCACCAGCGGCACCACGCCCATGATGAACGCCATCGACGTCATCAAGATCGGGCGCAAGCGCAGGCGACACGCTTCCAGTACCGCCGCCACCGGGTCCATGCCTTCCAGTTCTTCTTTTTCGCGGGCGAATTCCACGATCAGAATCGCGTTCTTGCACGCCAGCCCCACCAGCACAATCAAGCCGATTTGCGTAAACACATTGTTATCGCCATGCGTGAGCCACAGCCCGGTAATGGCCGACAACAAACCCATAGGCACAATCAGGATGACCGCCAGCGGCATGGTCCAGCTTTCGTACAGCGCGGCCAGCACCAGGAACACCAGCAGCACGCACAGCGGGAACACCAGCACGGCGGTATTACCGGCCAGGATTTGCTGATAGGTCAGCTCGGTCCACTCAAACGTCATGCCATTGGGTAGCTCGGTGCGTGCCAGTTTTTCCATCGCGGCCTGGGCCTGGCCAGAACTGAAGCCGGGCGCAGCCCCGCCGTTGATTTCGGCAGTGACATAGCCGTTGTAATGCTGGACTCGATCCGGACCACTGGTTTCACGCACATTCATGAACGCACCCAGTGGCACCATGTCGCCGTTGGCGTTGCGGGTCTTGAGGCGCGCAATGTCATCGGGACGCAGCCGGAACGACTGGTCGGCTTGGGCATTCACTTGATAGGTACGGCCAAAGCGGTTGAAGTCATTGACGTACAGCGAGCCCAGGTAGATCTGCATGGTGTCAAACGCGTCGGTCAGTGCCACGCCGTGGGTCTTGGCTTTGTCGCGATCAATATGCGCGTCGATCTGCGGCACATTCACTTCGTAGCCGCTAAACATGCCCGCCAGTTCCGGCGTCTTGCTGCCTTTGGCGATCAGGTTCTGCACTTGCGCATACATCTCGTTAAAACCCAGCCCGCCACGATCTTCGATCTGCATGCGGAAGCCACCGATGGTGCCCAGGCCTTGTACCGGCGGCGGCGGGAAGATGGCGACAAAGGCATCCTGCAGTCCGGCGTATTTGGCGTTGAGCTTGCCCGCGATGGCACCGGCGGACAGATCGGCTGATTTGCGCTCGTCAAACGGTTTGAGCGTGACAAACAAGATCCCGGCCGACGGACTGTTGGTAAAGCCATTGATCGACAGCCCCGGGAAGGCCACGGCGCTTTCCACGCCCGGTTCCTTGAGTGCGATGGCGCTCATTGCCTTGATCACGCTTTCAGTGCGGTCCAGCGTGGCGGCACCAGGCAATTGCGCAAACGACACCAGATATTGCTTGTCTTGTTGCGGCACAAAGCCACTGGGCACGCTGTTGAAACCCAGCACGGTCAGGCCGAGCAAACCGCCGTACACCAGCATGGCGATGGCCGAGCGGCGCAGTATGCTTTGCACGCCACCCACATAGCCGTGCGAGGTCCGCACAAAAAAGCGGTTGAACGGGCGGAAGAACCAGCCCAGTGCCTTGTCCATCCAGCGTGTCAGCGCATCTTTGGGCGCATCGTGGCCTTTGAGCAAAACGGCAGCCAGTGCAGGCGACAGGGTCAGCGAGTTGAAGGCCGAAATCACGGTCGAGATGGCAATCGTCAGGGCAAACTGGCGATAGAACTGGCCGGTCAGACCCGAGATAAACGCGGTCGGGATAAACACGGCGCACAGCACCAGCGCGGTGGCCACGATAGGACCGGTTACTTCACGCATGGCACGGCGCGTGGCATCCATCGGGCTTAAGCCCAGCTCGATATTGCGCTCGACGTTTTCGACCACCACGATGGCGTCGTCGACCACAATGCCGATCGCCAGCACCAGACCGAACAGCGACAGCGCATTGAGCGAAAAGCCAAACACATGCATCAGCGCAAACGTGCCCACCAGCGATACCGGCACCGCCACCAACGGGATGATGGAAGCGCGCCAGGTCTGCAGGAACAGAATGACCACCAGCACTACCAGCAACACGGCTTCAAACAGCGTATGCACCACGGCTTCGATCGAGCTCTTCACGAACACGGTGGGGTCATACACGATGGAATAATCCACGCCCTGCGGAAAATCCTTCTTCAGGCTGGCCATGGTGGCGCGCACGTTCTTGGAGATATCGAGCGCGTTGGAGCCGGGGCGGGCAAAGATGGGGATGGCCACCGCCGGTTTGTTATCCAGCAAGGAACGCAGCGCGTAATTGCTGGCGCCCAGTTCGATGCGGGCCACGTCGCGCAAGCGCACGATTTCGCCATCAGCACCGCTGCGGATAATGATGTTGCCAAACTCCTGCTCGGTGACCAGACGGCCTTGCGTGTTGACGTTGAGCTGGTAATTGGCGTTGTTGGACGTGGGCGAAGTGCCCAGCGACCCGGCTGCCACCTGGATGTTCTGCTCACGCACCGCCTTGACCACATCGGATGCAGTCAGATTGCGGCTGGAGATTTTTTCCGGGTCCAGCCACAGGCGCATTGAATAATCGCCCGCGCCAAACAGTTTGACGTCGCCCACGCCGTCGATCCGGGCCAGCGCATCCTTGACCTGCAGGTTGGCGTAGTTGGACAGATACAGCATGTCGTAACGGTTATTCGGCGAGGTCAAATGCACGACCATGGTCAGATCGGGCGAGCTCTTTTCGGTGGTTACGCCCAGGCGCTGCACGTCTTCCGGCAATTGCGGCAAGGCTTGCGCCACGCGGTTCTGCACTTGCACTTGCGCCTTGTCGACGTCGGTGCCCAGGGCAAAGGTGACGGTCAGCGTCATCGCGCCATCGGACGTTGCTTGCGAGGACTGATACAGCATGCCCTCAACGCCATTGATGCGTTGCTCCAGCGGAGATGCCACGGTTTCCGCTATCGTCTGCGGGTTGGCGCCAGGATAGCTGGCATGCACCACCACGGTGGGCGGCACGACTTCGGGGTACTCGCTGATCGGTAATATCTTTAACGCCAATGCCCCGGCGATAAAGATGATCATCGACAGCACCGCCGCAAAGATCGGCCGCTGGATGAAGTATTGAGAGAAATTCATGGAATGTGTCCCATAGGGTGGGTCAAGACCCACCGTTCAAAGTACGTTTTCTGTGCCGCTGCATTCGGCATGACGTGATGCATAGGGTGGGTCGTGACCCACCACTCAAAGCCGCGCAACAAGGCGCTGCACGCGAACAGCCGTGGCACGAGCCTTTGGCTTTGCTTGGTGGGTCGTGACCCACCCTATGCGTCAGCCGCCCGCCGGGAACTGTTTGTCGAGTTCGCTCGGCGCGCTCATCGGCACGGTGGTGGGGCTGACGGCCATGCCGGGGCGGATCTTCTGCAAGCCGTTCACCACAATCACATCACCGGCCTTAAGGCCGCTGCGCACCAGACGCAGATCGTCGACATCGCTGCCGAGGGTGACGGTGCGGTACTCCACCTTGTTGTCCTTGCCCAGCACCAGCACGTATTTCTTGCCGAGGTCCGAGCCGACCGCGCGGTCGTTGATCAACAAGCCGTCGCGCTGGCCTTCGCCGATCAGCTTGAGCCGCACAAACAAGCCCGGCGTGAACTCGCCATTCTTGTTATCAAACACGGCGCGTGCGCGGATGGTGCCGGTACGCGGGTTCACCTGATTATCCAGAAAGTCCACCGCGCCCTGATGCGGATAGCCCGTCTCATCGGCCAGGCCGAGGAAGATCGGATATTTGCCATCCGCCGCTTCACCCTTATGCACACGGGCCTGCTGCTGATACTTGAGGAAGGTCTGCTCATCGGCGTCGAAATAGGCGTAGACCTTGTCGGTGGATACCACCGTGGTCAGCAAGCTGGCCCCGGCCGAACTGCTGCTGACCAGATTGCCCGGCGTAATCAGCGCATTGCTGACGCGGCCGCTGATGGGGGCGGTGACGTGGGTGTAGTCCAGGTTCAGCCTGGCCGCGGTGAGTGCGGCCGCCGTGCCATCGACTTGCGCCTGCGCCGCCAGCAAGGCGGTGTTGCGCGTGTCAAAGTCTTCGGTGCTGATCGCGTCCTGCGACTTGAGCCGCACGGCGCGTTCGGCATCCGATCGGGCTTGCGCCATATGCGCTTTGGCCGACTGGTATTCGGCGGTCAGACGGTCGACCTCGGCCTGGAACGGGCGCGGATCAATCTGGAACAGCAGATCGCCTTTCTTGACCAAAGCGCCTTCGCGGAAATTAACCGACTCCACATAACCGCTCACACGCGGACGGATTTCCACGGTTTGCGGCGCTTCGAGGCGGCCGGTGAATTCATCCCAGTCATTCAGCGATTTATGGATAACCGAAGACACGCTGACCGCCGGTGGGGGCGGGGCGGGCGGTTGCTCGTTGGCGCGGCTGTCCTGGCACGCCGACAATACGGCGGCGGCCAGTGGTGCCAGCACAAACAATGCGGCGGCAGTTTTGATGCGGCTATGCATGGTGTTACTCCTTGGCAATGCGTTGGCTTTTATTGCGCAGGCTCCGGGGTCGGAAGGCTGCGCGGTTTTTTTAAAGAAAGGCGCTAGGGCGAGCGGGGTGGCGTTACAAGGCCACCACCAGTTTTCCGACGTGACGCCCGCGCCGCAGCGCGTTATAGGCGTCGGGCGTGCGATCAAATGGATAAACCTGTTCGATCACCGGCTTGATCCGGTTGGCGCTGAGTGCGCTCAGCAAAGACTGAAACATGGCGCGGCTGCCCACGCTGATGCCGTGCAGGTGGATCTGCCGCGCCAGCAGATCGGACGGATCAAAATCGGCCACCTTGCCGCGCACGCCAACCAGGCTGACCTGACCGCCCACGCGCGCCGCCTTGATCGATTGCGCCAGCGTTTCGCCACTCAGATCGAGCACATGGTCAACGCCACGACCGTGGGTCCAGTCGCGCAAGGCGGCATCCCATTGCGGCGTACGTTGCGCGTTGAGCGTATGGTCGGCGCCGGTGTGGTAGGCGTAACAAAGCTGATCATCGCTCTGTGCCAGCACCGCCACGCGCGCGCCCACCGCTTTGGCCAGTTGCAGCGCCATCATCGCCACCCCACCGGTACCGAGTATCGCGACGTGATCGCCCGGGCGCAGCGGCGTGTTTTCCATCAAGGCATGCCAGGCGGCGACACCGGCGCACGGCAGCGTGGCGGCTTCTTCAAAACTCAGTTGCTCCGGCAACGGCAGCAAAGCGTTTTCGCAGAAGACGGCGAATTCGCTCAGCACGCCGTCGCTATCGCTGCCAAAGGTACGGCGCGTGTTATCGGCGGTGGCGTGCTGGCCGGTCCAGTCCGGATAAAACGTGTTGACCACACGCTGGCCCAGATGCAACTGCCGCACCTCACGCCCCAGCTCGACAATCTCGCCCGCCGCATCTGACAACGGCACGATGGCGTGCTTGCCCGGATACACCCGGCTGCGATCGGCGACTTCCAGATCGCGATGATTCAGCGAAGCGGCGCGCACGCGCACCAGCACATCACGCGGCCCCAAAGGCGGCGTGGGACGGCTGGTTTGCAGTCGCAGTGCGGCGCTACCGCTTAACAAAGGATCGAGAACAAAGGCGCGCATGGCTGGCCGGGGCTCATCGGTTGGTTGATGGCGGCAAGCATGGGGCGCGCTCGACGGAGCGTCTAATTGACGTTTTATGTAGATGTCATCATCAAAAATGATGTAAAGGCTGCGCGCCAGCAACGGCGCGGCCTGGCGCATGGCCGCCTATTGCTGCGCTGCGCAAAAAATAATTGTAAAAGCTGCCTTGCGCTAAAACCCTAGTGTTTATGCGGTTTTGCTGATTTGCGTGATGCTGGTCGCAAAGACTATCATTTGGCGTGATTAATCTGAGGGGCGTGCCAGCATGCGTGACGTAGACCTGAATCTGCTGTCGATCTTCGACACCATCATGACCGAAGGCTCGGTGACCAAGGCGGCACAGCAGCTGGCAATGACGCAATCGGCAGTCAGCAATGCCGTCGCGCGTATGCGCCTGGTGTGGAAAGACCCGCTGTTTATCAAAGAAGGCCGCGGCATCCGCCCCACGCCCAAGGCCAGCGCCATCTGGCGCGATATTGGCCTGCCGCTGGCCACCATCCGCGAAACCGTCAATCCGGCACCGTTTGATCCCGCCACCACGGCGCGGCGTTTCCGGCTGGCTACCACCGATTTCATTACCTATCCCTTGTGGCCGCCGCTACGCAATCTGCTGGACGCCCGGGCGCCCGGCGTCGATATCCTGGCGGTGCCGCCCAAGGTGATGGCGATCCGCGAACAACTGGCGGATAACGAGATCGACCTGGCCGTCGGCATGAAGTCGCCGCTGGGTGAAGAGATCAAATCAAAGTGGATGTTTGATATTTCGTTTGTCTGTGCCATGCGGCGCAACCATCCGCTGGCCGCGCGCCCGTTAACGCTGGATAGCTATCTGATGGCGGACCATTTGCTGGTGTCGCTATCGGGTGATCCGGTAGGGGTGGTGGATGAGTTGCTGCTGCAACGCAATCTGCGCCGGCGCGTGGCGATGACGGTGAATTCGTTTTACGGCGTGGTGGACTTGCTGGCCTCATCCAACCTGATCAGCGTGGTGCCGGAAAGCGTGGTGCGCACGCATCCACGCCGTGCCGAAATCCATGCGGTGCCGGTGCCGTTCGAGATGCCGATCTTCCAGTCGCACATGGTCTGGCACACCCGCTACGACCGCGATCCCGGCCACGTGTGGTTGCGCGAAACCATCATCGACCTGTGCACGCGCTTGTGCAGCGGCAGCGGCGGCGAGTGCTCGCTGGCCACGCCGCTGGAAGTGGGGCAGGCCGTAAATGCGGCGCAGCCAGACGCGGTGGTATTTGCAGTTTGACGCATAGGGTGGGTCTAGACCCACCGTTCCAAGCCATGGATGAGACCCGCTATCGACGAGTTCTTCTGTTGGCTTTGATGGGTGGGTCCAGTAGTTTGATCTTGCAACACGCATAGGGTGGTTCCAGACCCACCACTCAAAGCCATGGATGAGACCCGCTATCGACGAGTTCTTCTTATTGGCTTTGATGGGTGGGTCTAGCAGTTTGATCTTGCATCGCGCATAGGGTGGGTCCAGACCCACCCCTCAAAGCCATGGATGAGACCCGCTATCGACGAGTTCTTCTGATCGGCTTTGATGGGTGGGTCTAGACCCACCCTATGCGGTCCAGACGCAAAAAAGCCCGGTGAACCGGGCTTTTTTATTCGAACGCTGCGACCGCTTAAGGGGCGATGGCGCAGATTTCGAACAGGCTGTTGCATTTGGCTGCATTGAGTACGGCTTGCACTTGCGGCGTGCAACCCAGCAGCGACACCGGACGACCCTTGGCGCGGACGTTCAGGCGCTTCAGTTGTGCCACAGCAGCGGTGTCCATGTACTGCACGTTTTCAAAATCGACATGCAGCTCGTTCAGATCCGGATGAGCCAGCGCTTCAAGCGCTTTGCGGTTGAAATCTTGCAGGGCGTCAGACGTGAAATGGCGGGAAAGCGTCAGACGGGCGATATCGCCGTTCAGGGTCAATGCTGTTTCCAAAGCTGCTGTCCTTGTGATGTTTGGGGTACACGTATCTCAATGGCGTGTATTTTACCAACAGACGCAACTCACGGAATTAAATAGGAAAAATTACCGTTGATTTTTTAAAATTACCCGTAACCGGGTAAGTGCTGCTACTTGCCGCTGCGCAATATCAGTCAACTACATTTACCCAATCCAGGCTGGCGGCCAAGCGTAAAAGCGCAGTGTTTCTGCGGCCTTAACATATTGGAGTCGATGTAATTTGCGCTACATCAAAGTCGCGTCAGAAAACCAGAAAAATGTAGTCGTAGTTGGACTACAACTTTTTTGGCCGCAACGTTGACGGTTAATTACAACAAAAAAGCGTTTAAAACGGCCGATTTCTCCATTGTCAAGCCCCCTCGGTCAACTCCTGGTGACGCGGGCCCGGCAGTTCGTCGGTAACTGCCTAGGCCGGCGCAACAGCAGCCGCTGCTTATAGATAACGCGCTTCCAGATGCTTGCGAAAGAAGCTGGGGTTGAGCGTTCCACCGGTGGCACGGGTAATCAGTTCCGCTGTGGAGAAACGACTGCCGTGTTGCCACACATTGTCTTTGAGCCACGCCGACAGCGTTTGCAGATTGCCCGCTGCAATGGCCGCTTCCAGCCCCGGCACGGCCTGGCGTGCTGCGTGGAACAATTGCGCCGCATACATCGCGCCCAGGGTGTAGGTGGGGAAATAGCCAAATGAGCCATCCGTCCAGTGGATGTCCTGCATGCAGCCGTTGCGATTATCGCCGCGCGTATCGATGCCCAGATATTGCTGCATCTTCTCGGCCCACAGCGTCGGGATATCGTCCACTTCAATCTCACCTTCCACCAGCGCACGCTCGATCTCATAACGCAGGATGACGTGCAGCGGATAACTGACTTCATCCGCATCAACGCGAATATGGCCCGGCTGGACCCGCTGATTCAGCGCAATGAAGTTATCCAGCGCCAGGGCAGGCTGTTCGCCAAACTGCGCGATCATCAGGGGATGCAACACGCGCAGGAAGGCGGGACTGCGCGCCAGCTGCATCTCGAACAATAAACTCTGCGATTCATGTACGCCCATAGAACGGGCGCGCCCCATCGGCTGGCTGAGCCATTCGGCCGGGCGGTTCTGTTCGTAACGCGCATGGCCGGTCTCATGAATGATGCCGAGCAAAGCGGGCAGAAAATCGTCGTCTTTGTAACGCGTGGTGATGCGCACGTCTTGCGGCACACCGCCACAGAACGGATGCGCGCTGACATCGACCCGCCCTTGCTCAAAATTAAAGCCCAACAATTGCATGACCTGCACGCCCAGCGCGCGTTGCCGCTCGGTCGGGAAGGGGCCTTGCAAGGCGAGCGGGGTGCTTTGGGCCTGCCTGGCCACCACTTGTTGCAGCAGTCCGGGCAACCAGGTTTTGAGATCGCCAAAAATGCGATCCAGGTCGGCCGCACGCAAACCCGGCTCGTACAGATCAAGCATCGCGTCATAGCGCGACGTTCCTGCGGCCTCGGCGCGGATTTGCGCCTCTTGCCGCGCCAGCTTGACCACCTCACGCAGATTGTCGGCAAAGCCGTGCCAGTCGTTGGCGGGCCGCTGCGTACGCCAGGCGTGCTCGCAACGGGCGCCGGCCAGCGTCTTGGCCTCGACCAGCCAATCCGGCAACACCACCGTCTTGTGCCAGGCGCTGTGCATTTCATGCAGATTGGCGCGCTCGAGCTCGTCCAGATTTTCCTGGCGCGCCGCAGTAAACCATTCGCTCACGCGCGCATCGGTCAAGATTTGATGACGCAATAAATCCAGCTCCGCCATGGCCTCAGAACGGGCCTGGCTGCTTTGCGGCGACATCATGGCGGCGCTATCCCAACTGGCAATGGCGGCCAGGTGATCAAATCGCGACAGGCGGGTAAAGGTATGGTGCAGCTGGGTGTAGGCAGGCGTCATGGCGGCAGATCGGGTAGGCGACAGGAAGGCGCGCAGTATACCGCCAAGCTGGCGGCCGCTCAGCCCCTGCGTATTGCGACGGCTTTGTATGGTTCGAAACCGGCCGAATGGCGGATGGTTTTGCAGCAATTCGGCGGTTGCGCCGGGCCAGCATCAAGTTTTTTGCGTCGATTTGTATTGGAGACGCCACATTTCTGCAAAAGGGGCTGACAAAAAGAGTAAATCTTCGGCTATGCTATACGCGGGCAGATGCCCAAATCTCTATTTTCAGGATCAGTTAGAAATGGCAACCGGTACAGTTAAGTGGTTCAACGACGCCAAAGGCTTTGGCTTTATCACTCCCGATGAAGGCGGCGACGACCTGTTCGCACACTTCTCCGCGATTCAAGGCAACGGTTTCAAGACCTTGAAAGAAGGCCAACGCGTGAGCTTCGAGATCACCACAGGCCAGAAAGGCAAGCAAGCCTCGAACATCCAGGCTAACTAATTCGGTTAGCCAGACGAAAAGCCCGCGTAGCGGGCTTTTTTTTCGTCCTCAAATAACACGAGTCTGGCCACTGGCCGTCATGCCCGCGCTTGCTCTTGCATACGCATAAGGCGGGTCGAGGCCCACTGTGCTTTAGCGTGCCGGTAGCAACTTGGCCCAGCGCGTGTCCAGATCGGCATCGCTGATGCTGCCGGTCAGTTGGTCCGCCAGATTCTTCAAATCCAGTTGGGCTGCGCACGCTTTGGCGGCGCGATAGATGGCGATACGCTCGGCTTGGGCCAGCGGGGTTTGTTGCCACGTCTGGATTTGTTGGCGCTCTGAAGCGGGCACGCTTTGCCACTGCGCCGCCAGCGCGTCGTGGGCAAGGATGGCGCGGCTGGAGTAGATCAGCAGAAGCACCGTCGATAGATCTGCGGTCTGTTGCCAGCTTTCGTCGGCGGCCTTGGTCATGGCCCAGTAATCCAGCAGCTGTGTGTTCAGCAGTTGCTGGTCCGGTTTTTCGTGGCTGGTGATGCTGGAGAGTTCGACCAACTCGCCCGATGCCATGCGTTGATCCAGCTCAAACGCCGTTTTGAACACTTCGCCGCTCATGCGGGTTTGCAGTTCTTGCTGGGTTTTGCCCAGCGCCGACTGGTAGTGCGCCAACAAGTCATTCAGTTGCGCGGCGCTCAGTTCCTGGGCAAGGGCGGCGGCTAGTTGTGCCTGGTAGCGCGCGTTACGGCCGTTGCTGTTTGTTTGCTCGAGTTTCTCGCCCAGATAATTGACTTCATCGCGCCCGAGTCTGCTGCTGGCGTTTTGCCATTGCGCGCTACCGGCTTTGATTTCGGGGTGTTTCTGCTTGAGATACACCGCAACGTCGGCTGCGATATTGCGACGGGTCAGTTGATACAGTTGGTACGCGTCCGGGCGCGCCTTGAAGGTGTCGCTGCGGACCGCCACATAGCGTTGCGCCAGTTTGACGGTGGCGGCATCGGGCGCGGCCGTGGCGGCGGTGCTAAAGCTGAATAGCGCAAAGGCGCACAGGGCAAGCAAACGCGTCGGCTTCATGGCGGCATCGAATATAAAAAAGAGGCCCGATTTATACCGGGCCTCGTTGATGCCAGCAAGCCAGCGCAGCGCGCCACCCGCTCTACGCGGCGCTGGCTGCGACCAGGGGTTGCTTATTGATAAGTCAAGCCAAAACCGTATGCGAACAGCGGGTTGGCGGTGTCGTGCGGCACGTCTTCGAGCTGGGCTTCGACTTCGGCCATGGACGACGGCAACTCAAACGGCAGTTTGCCTTGCGGCTTGCCCACACCGGTCAGCACATCAAACAGTGCGGTGTCGTTGGCGCCGAAGTTGGCGACAATCGACGTCACCTTGTCCACCACATTGGTCAGGATGGCCGGGCGGTCCATATACACGGCCACCACCGATTTGGGCGCCAGCGCGGCTTGCTTGATGGCTTCGTAATCGGCCTGGCCATCGGCAAACGCCAGACTGCCTTCGTGCTGCATAGAACCAAAGATGTAGTGCGGATGCAAAGTCTCGTACGGCGTGCTGACCCGGACGATGGCCACGTCGGCCTCTTGCGGTGTGGCGACCACGGTGTAGCCATATTTGGCGGCGACCGTCGCGTCGATGTTATACAGCCACACCTTTTTGCCGGTTGCGCTCATCGGCAGCAGGTTGCCGCTGTTTTGCAGCAGCACCATGGCTTTGCGTTGCGTATCCAGTGCGACGGCCTGGAAGTCAGCGTTGCCTACCACGGTCTTGGCCGCAGCCGAATCTACATACGGATGATCGAACAGGCCTTGCTGGAATTTCTGCAGCAGAATGCGATGCACTGAATCATTCAGCCGCGCTTCAGTCAGCAGGCCCTGGTTGACGGCCTGCACCAGATATTCCGGTTCTTCTGCACCGCCGAACTGATCCATACCGGCGTTCACCGATTTGACGTAACGCTGCAGCTTGGTCGCGGTTTCCATGCCCCACGGCGTGCCGAAGCCGGCAAAGCCTGGCGTCCCCGGCCAGCCGTTCAGGCAGTTGCTATCGCAATCCGACATGATGCCCCAGTCCGATAACACCACACCTTTAAAGGCATATTTGCCGCGTAACAAATCCGTCAGCAGGGCTTTGTCGAAGCCCGCGCCGACTTGCTCCAGCGTGATGCCATCGACGGTCACCGAGGCATCGGGTTCGGAATAGGTTGGCATGATCGACGCCGCATTGGCGGCAAACGCGCCTTCAAACGGCTTGAGGTGATAGGCAAAGTTGTTGCCGGGATAAGTGGCATAACGACCGTAGTAGTTATGGCTATCAAAGCCATCCTTCTGCGCGCCGTAGCCCACCCAGTGTTTGACCACTGCCAGCACGCTCTTGTTGGTCAGGCCGCTGCTGCCGCCCTGAAAGCCTTCGATATAGGCCTGAACCTGCGCCTTGGCGACATCGGCGTCTTCGCCAAAGGTGCCATTGATACGGGCCCAGCGCGGCTCGGTGGCCAGATCGGCCTGCGGTGACAAGGCCTGGGTAATGCCCACCGCCAGATATTCCTGGCGCGCAATATCACCGAATTTACGCGTCAAAGTCGCGTCATTCAGCGCGGCAAAGCCCAGTGTCTCTGGCCATTGCGAGAAACCACTGCCGCTGGCGCTGGCGCCCACGGTGTACTGGAAATGGTTGCGCGGATCGGTGGAGATCGATACCGGTATCCCCAGACGCGATGCCTCGGCCAGCGTCTGGATCTTGTTGTATTGCTCCGCCATGGTGGTGGCGTCGCCGCTCATGCGGGTGATATAGGTGAAGATGGCCTTGTCATTGATCTGCGTACCCAGCGTGGTCAGATCGTATGAAGTGCCGGTGCCGACGCCGGTGGTGTCGTTCAGCACGGGCGCGGTGCCGTGCATCATCAGGCCGGCTTTTTCCGCCAGCGTCAGACGTGTGACCAGATCGGTCGCGCGCGCGTCAGCGCTCAGCCGCCAGTCTTCGTACGGTTCCAGCTTGCCGTCCTTGTTCAGATCCTTGAACTTGAGGCCTTCGACGGTCAGCAAGTTGAGCGAGGTATAACCCAGGTCCAGCTGCGTGGTGTTGCTGGAGTTCTCGTCGTCATTGCCGCTGCCGCAGGCGGCCAGACTCAGCGCCAGCGCGGTGATGGTTACGGCGCCGGCAGACGCGCGCAAGGCACGCTGGGCGTGCGGTGTAGGGTGAGAGGCAGTCGTCGTCATCGGTGCTTTCCTTGATACGTGAGGGATGCGATTTTTGGTTTTGTCCGGCTCATGTCGAGCCGTGTCTCACTGTACTCAGGGCGATTTGTAGTGCTTTACCAGCGACAACATGTTTTTAACTTTCGGGTGCAGCGTCGATGCTGCGCCGCAACAGACGGTGCCGTTACGGCTGGCGCTTGAAACAGCGCAAACCCTTGCTGGATGCGGCCTGGCGCGATTCTCAATTCTTTCTGCGTAAGACAGTATCCTAGAGGCTTTACCTGATGGCAGCGCCGCCCATGGCTGGCACGATGGCGAGACAATATTGATTACATAGTCAACGCACGCCAGGAGGCAGCATGCCGACCCGTTTCGGTCACCACGCCCGCACGGTGTCCAACCGTATTGCGATGTACGCCATGCACGCCGCCGAGCAGCAGGGCATAGGCCCGCAAGCGTTTGCCAACCGCACCGGCATCAGCGCGCCCGATCTGCAAGATCCCAAAGGCCGCATCGACGCTGCGCGCCATCGCCGCATGACCGATCTGATGGCCGAGCTGCGCCCCCGGCTGGATTTGCAACAGGCGCAAAGCATGGGGCTGTTTCCGGATTTTCCGGTACTGGGCAGCCTGTGTCTGAACGCGCGTACGGTGCGCGAAGCCATTGCGGCGTTTCTGGAATTCCGTCCGCTGATCGGGGAGTTTGATTTCGTCTTGTTCCGGCCGCAGCCGGGGCAAAGCAGTTTTGAATACATTGCAGAATTCGCACCCAATACCGGGTTTCAGGCCTTGGCCAACTTTCTGGTGCTGGCGCAATTGATACGCGGTTATGACAGCGGTACGCGCACGGTTTTTCGGGTGGAACTGGTCGGGCCGCCGCTGGTGGCGTCGGATCTGGCGGAATGCTTTGGCGCGCCGGTGCGCTTTGAAGCGCCACTCAACCGCATGACTTTCTCCAGTGCCCAGCTTGATGTTCCCGCCGCGCAATACAACGCCGCGCTGGCGCCGTTTTTGCTGGAACAGGCACAACAAGAACTCGCGCGCATCCAGCGCCTGCATTTGTTTTCGGCCCAGGTCGAAAGCGTAATCGTTGAATTGCTGCACGCCGATGGCAACGATGCGGCCAAAGCCTCGCTGCTGGCGCAAATCTGTGAGCGACTGGAAACGTCGCGCTGGACGCTGCATCGGCAATTGCAGCAAGAAGGCGTGCATTTCAGCGAGCTGGAAACGCGCGTCAAAGTGAGCGAAGCACGGCGGCTGCTCAGCCAGACCCGCTGGAGCCTGGGGCAGATCAGCGAGCAACTGGGCTTCTCTTCGCAAAGCGCATTTACCCGCTTCTTTAAAAGCCAGCATGAACTGGCGCCGCTGGCTTTTCGCCAGCGTGCGCTGGGCTAAGGACCGGGGTGGCGTAAACCACCCTGGACCGTTTGCGGCAGTGCTTAGCCAGTGCCGCCGGTAATGCCGTAAATCTCACCGGTTACATAGCTGGACTCTTCCGAGGCCAGCAGCACGTAAAGCGGCGCCAGCTCCACCGGTTGGCCCGGCCGTTTGAACACGGATTGCTCGCCAAAGTGCTCGACCTTCTCTTGCGACTGGCCGCCGCTGGGTTGCAACACCGTCCAGATCGGCCCTGGCGCCACGCCATTCACCCGAATGCCTTTGCTGATTACCTGTTTGGCCAGCGCCTTGGTAAACGCCAGGATGGCCGCCTTGGTGGTGGCGTAATCAAGCAGGCTTTCCGACGGTTTGGTGGCCTGGATCGACGTGGTGGTGATGATGGTGGAGCCGGGCGGGAGCAGGGGCACCGCCGCCTGGCAAATCCAGAACAGCGCGTAGACATTGGTCTTGAGCGTGGCGTCGAATTGCTCGGTGCTGATGTCGGCGATGTCCTCCACCGACACCTGCTTGCCCGCCACATTGGTCACGATATCCAGCCCGCCCAGCGCGACATGCGCTTTGCCCACCAGTTCTTTGCAGAAGGCTTCGCTTTGCAGATCGCCGGGAATGCAGATGGCTTTGCGGCCCTCGGCTTCGATCAGCTTGACCACTTCTTGCGCGTCCGGCTCTTCTTCGGGCAGATAGTTGAGCACCACATCGGCGCCTTCACGCGCATAGGCAATCGCCGCCGCCCGCCCGATGCCCGAATCCGCGCCTGTTACCAGCGCCTTGCGTCCGGCCAGCCGGCCATGCCCGACGTAGCTGGTTTCACCGTGATCCGGCTTGGGGATCATTTCGCGCGCCAGACCGGGCGCGGTTTGCGGCTGTTGGGGAAAAGGCGGCTTGGGGTAGAGATCGAGCGGGTTGCGCAGGGGCATGATGGGGTCCTCGTGGTGGAACGGAACAACAGATGGGTCTTATGCTGCGCAAAAATCGCGGCTGTGTTTATAAGCGGCTGCCGCACATGGGCGTGAGACTGGCGGCGGACAGGCTGTCGCCGGGCGCGGCACCCCTTTCGGCAACGGCGGCGGCTGTCTATGATTCGGTCTCCTTGAGAACAGATCGGATTGCCGCCATGCGTTGGGATGAAATGCGGGAAAGCAAAAACGTGGACGACGAACGCAGCAGCGGTGGCGGCGGCTTCGGCGGCGGGGGTTTGCGCCTGGGGCTGGGCGGTATTGCGGCGGTGGTAGTGGTGGGATTGCTGTTTGGCAAAAGCCCGATGGAAATGCTGGCGCTGGTTTCCAGCTTGCAGCACGGCGCACCGACCCAACAACACGCGCCCGCCACTCGCACCCCCGCGGCCGGCAGCAGTGATAACGACCAGACCGTGGGCAAGGTCAAGCGCGTGCTGGGTGATACCGAAGACACCTGGCAACAGATCTTCCAGGCCTCCGGCCGCAGCTATCAGCCGCCCCGGCTGGTGTTGTTTCGCGGTGGCGTCAGTTCCGGCTGCGGTTTTACCGGCTCTGAAGTCGGCCCGTTCTATTGCCCGGCCGATCAGAAGGTCTATCTCGACCTCGGCTTCTTTGATGAATTGAAGCAACGCTTTGGCGCGCCGGGCGAATTTGCCCAGGCCTATGTGATTGCGCATGAGGTCGGCCATCACGTGCAGAACCTGCTGGGCATCTCCGACAAGGTCAACCGCCGCATGCAGCAGCTGAACAGCAGCGGCCGCAATGCCTTGTCAGTGCGGCTGGAATTGCAGGCGGATTGTTTTGCTGGCGTGTGGGGCCACTCGGCGGCGCAACGCCACCTGATCAATGCGGCCGAAATGCAGCAGGCGCTGGTGGCGGCCAATGCCATCGGCGACGACACGCTGCAAAAGAACGCCGGGCGTAATGTGACGCCGGATGCGTTTACACACGGCACGTCGGCACAACGGCAGCACTGGTTTCAGGTGGGGCTGGATAGTGGCAGCGTGGACGCCTGCAACACATTTGTGCGTAAACCCGCGCAATAAAAAAGGGCTGACCTGCTGCGGTCAGCCCTTCATTGCTGTTAAGGCCACCTGATCAGCGCGCGGCGACGGCCTTGGCGTTGCTGGCGCTCAGTTGCTTGATCAGACCATCTATGCCATCGCTGCGGATGACGGTGCCAAACTGGTTGCGGTGGCTGTTGATAAAGCTGATGCCCTCCACCGAAATGTCGTACACCTTCCAGCCCGCGGCGGTTTGCTCAAACATCAGATCCAGCGCGATCGGATCTTGCCCGGCCTGGTTGACCACGCTATGTACCGATTGCTCGTCCGGCGTATCGCCCGGCCGCGCCCCTTTAACATCGACCTGGGCGTTTTTGTGATTGCTGAGCACCGCCACCCAGGTGCGGACCAGCATGGTGCGGAATTGCGTGGTCAGCGCGGCTTGTTGTTCCGGCGTGGCCGTGCGCCAGTAGCGGCCGACCGCCAGCGCAGTCATGCGAGTAAAGTCAGCCAGCGGCGTCAGACGGGCATCGGCCAGTTGATGCTGGCGCGCGGTGTCTTTGTCATTGGCGCTGATGATCTCGAGGACATCCTTGCTCACGCCACGGACGATAGCTTCCGGGCTGGCGGCAGCCAGGGCATCAGCCGACGTGGCTGCCATCGCTGCGGTAGGCAGTAGCGCGGCAAAAACGGTCACAGCAATCCAGCGGGTAATGCGGGTCATGACGGCGGTCCTTGTGTGGCGATCAGATATATCGCTATGACTGCTAGAGTGCCGCAAAAGCATGACTGATGCGTGACCGCGTGTTACCGGGCGTAATGGCCCACGCATAAATGAGAGGGCGGCCACAGCCGGCGCAAGGCGCAGCGATCTTGACGCGCCACTTTGGCGGGTGGGTCTAGACCCACCGTATGGGTATGCGCTGTGCGCAGGCATACATCGCATAGGGTGGGTCTAGACCCACCACCCAAAGCCATCACACGGCGCTGCGATCTTGACGCGCCACTTTGAGTGGTGGGTCATGACCCACCGTATGGATGCGCTGCACGCAGGCATACATCGCATAGGGTGGGTCTGGACCCACCACCCAAAGCCATCGCAAGGCGCAGCGATCTTGACGCGCCACTTTGAGTGGTGGGTCATGACCCACCGTATGGATGCGCTGGCACGCAGGCATGCATCGCATAGGGTGGGTCTAGACCCACCACCCAAAGCCATCACAAGGCGCAGCGATCTTGACGCGCCACTTTGAGTGGTGGGTCATGACCCACCGTATGGACGCGCCGGCACGCAGGCATACATCGCATAGGGTGGGTCTAGACCCACCACCCAAAGCCAGCGCAAGGCGCTGCGATCTTGACGCGTCACTTTGAGTGGTGGGTCTAGACCCACCGTATGGATGCGCTGGCGCGCAGGCATAGATCGCATAG